>NZ_MECK01000606.1 GCF_014596465.1 Streptomyces sp. CBMA123
GCGCGCGGTGGTGGCGGGTGCCGCGGCGTGCGCCGCCGGGGTGCTCGGCGCGCCCGCGGCCGGGCTGCGCAGGGTGCCGGGCTGGAAGCGGCCGCTGTACACGTCGGTGGAGTTCAGCGGGGTGGCGCTGTTGGCGGTCACCAGCACCGGGCGGACCATACGGCCGTCGTTGATCAGCGCCTGGTAGTCGCCGAGGAAGTGGCCCCCGGCGTCGGGCGCCTGGAGCCAGTCGAAGACCGGCGTGATCTTCCGCTCGACAGGGCTGTCCTCGCCGCCGCGCGGGAAGCTGAGCAGCCAGGCGGCGGTGGGCAGGGTGGTGGTGTTGCCCGGGGTGAGGTAGCGCAGGTCGTAGTAGCTGACGGCGACGGTGCCGTCGGCGGTCACGGTGATGGACGGGGTGAACGCCGGGGAGCCCGGGGCCTGGTTGAGCCGGGCGGGACCGCTCCAGGTCCGGCCGCCGTCCGTGGAGTGCACCAGCTGGATCGCGTCGTACCGGCCGCCGGTGAACTCCGACCCCTCGTAGGCGAGGTAGAGCTCGCCGGTCCTCGGGTCGATGGCCACGCTCGGCAGGCCGGCGCCGGCCCGGAGGGACTTGGTGGCGTCGGCGGGCGCGTTCGGGTCGACTTCGGGGACGGAGGTGTCGGCGGCGACCCGGACCGGTTGGCTCCAGGTGCGGCCCTGGTCGGTGGAGCTGACCATGCCGTAGTGCACGTCGCTGACCGTGCTGGCGGTCGCGTCGGTGAAGGTGATCCAGTCGAAGAAGTCGTACAGCGTGTCGGTCCGCGGATCGACCACGATCTGGTTGCCGATGGTCTGGGTGTTCGGCGTCGTGCCGGTGATCACGAAGGGCTTGGCCGGGGACCAGGTGCGGCCGTGGTCACGGGTGATCGACAGGTAGCCGGGTCCGTCGAAGACGGGTGTCGGGCCGGCGGCCTGGTCCACCCGGTCCCAGACCTGGTAGGCGACGCCCGGGTGCACCGGGTCGGCGGTGACGGCGTTCTTGTCGTCCGTGATTGCCGGGTCGTCGTCGGCGATCAGCTCGGTGACGTGCTGCCAGCTGCGCCCGCCGTCGGTCGAGGTGGCGGCGGCCACCGCGCTGCGCGCCGTGGTGGCGTCGAAGACCAGGGCGCTGGCGTAGGCGGCGCCGTCCGGGCCGAAGCTCACCCAGCCGTCGGAGGCGCGCTGGTAGGCCAGCCCGCCCGGCGCGCAGTGGGTGAACGGCAGGGCGGTCTGGGTGAAGTGCGCACCGTCCGTGGTGTAGCTCGAACTCAGGCCCCGGGCACCGCCGTTGGACCAGCGGTCCTGCTGGTAGATGGTGATCGTGTTCGCCGGGTCGAGCGGGTTGGCGGCGGCGTACGGTTCGTCCTCGGCGGCCGGGGAGTTGGTGCCGGGCCCGTCGGCGGCGAGGTCGCAGGCGGCGTACGGATCGCCGGGCGAGAGCAGGGCGAGCGGCGCTCCGGCCGTACTCGCGCCGGCCGGGGCGCCGCCGGTGAGGGCGGCGAGGACGAGGGCCGCGGTCGCGGTGGCGAGCGACGCTCTGGTGCGGAAGTGCATGGTGACCCCCATGGTCGTCGGCGGGGAGGTGCCTGGTGTCCCGGGTGGTGCTGTGCTGTTCCGGTACCGGAGGGGAGTTGACGTCCGGTCGGGCGGGCGACTCTACCCAGCCGCGGGGAGCGCGCCAACGACCCGCGCGCGCTCCTTACCCTGTCCGCACCATTGGCCGATGGCCGCCCCGGACCGCCGCCCCGGACCGCCGCCCCGGACCGCCGCCCCGGACCTCCCGTCCCCGGACCTCCCGTCCCCGGACCTCCCGTCCCCGGACCTCCCGTCCCCGGACCGCCGCTCCGGACCGTCCGTCAGCGCGAGGCCTACCGGCCGCCCTCCCACAGGGCGCGCTCGACGGTCCGCAGGGCGGTGGCCGACTGCTCCCAGCCGTGCCACCAGAACAGCCCGCCGTCCCGGCTCGCCTCGGCGGCGAGCGCGGTCAGCTGGGCCCACGGGCCCGCCGGGATGCCGAACCGGGGCCGCTCGGCGAGCCGTTGGGCCGCCTCGGCGTCGACCGGGACCATGCCGACCAGCGGGAACGGTTCGCCGTCCGCCGTGCGGCCGGTGCCGTGGAGCATCGGGTGCAGGGTGAGCGGGTCGAGCAGCAGGGTGAGGTCGGCGGTCGGTACGGCGTCCGGGCCGTCCTGCCAGCCGAGGCGTCGGCCGCTCGCCTCGGCCTTGGGCACGGGCTGTGCGCCGAGGGCGACACCCTCCGCCGACACCCGTAGTTCCGCGCCGCCGGCCGGGCGCGAGGGCAGTCGCAGCCGGTAGTCCCCGTACAGGCACGGCGGGACGTCCGGTACCGCCCGGGCGAAGGGGACGGTGACGCCGTCCACGTCGAAACCCGTCGGCCCGATCAGCACCGCCGCCGTGACGGGCTCGCCGTCGATACTGACCCGCAGGCGCGGGTCCGTGCCGGGGGCGCCGGGGGCCACGTCCACGCGGACGCCGCCCTCGCCGCCCTCGCCGCTTTCGGATCGGTACCCGCCGACCAGGTCGGCGAGCGGCGGGGTCTCCGGCAGCGGGTACTCCGTCAGGCACACTGCGCGCCCGCCGGCACCGAGAGCGCCGACGGTACCGACCAGTCGGCGCCGCCCGTCGCGGCCGAACTCGGTCCGCAGCTCGCCGCGGCCGCCGTCCGGCTCGTGCCAGCGCAGTACGCCGCGCTCGTAGCGCGGGTCGGCGATCCGGCGGCCGTCGACGTGGACCCGGTGCCGGGGAGGGTCGCCCGCGCGGCCGAGGACGTAGACGGACAGGTCGCCGTCCGGCGTGCCGTACAGGCCCGTCCACGGGTAGAGCGCCCCGGCGAGGACGGAGTCGAGGTCCTGGCGGATCGACGGCCAGCCCGCGGAGCCGTCCCGCAGCAGCCTGCGCGCCTCGGACTTGCGGGTGAGCAGGGTGCGCAGCCGCCGGGCCGCCTCCGGTGCGGGCCGCTGTCGCACGCCCCGGGCGGCGGCCTGGAGGGCGAGGTCCTCGCGCCGGGCCAGCAGGGCGCGTTCGGCCGCGCCGAGCTCCGGCGGCGCCCAGTCCGCCACGGCGGCGGCCGGCTCCCGGACGTAGCGTTCGCGCAGGGCGCTGTCCTCGCCGAGGGCGAGGACGAAGCGGGCGCCGGGCGTGTCCTCCTGCCAGTGGAAGCCGGCCGGGACGCGGAAGCCGGCGAAGCCGTCCAGGGCGGCGAGTTCGCGCGGGCCGTACTCGTCGATGATGCGCAGCGGGCCGTCGGGCGGGCGCACGGTCTGGCCGGGCTGGAGCAGGCCGAGGCGGCGGAGCACCTGCGGGTCGGCCGGAGCGGCCTCGGTGGGCGCCAGGTACCAGGTGGAGGCGCTGGTGACGGTGCGCTGGACGGCGGGGTCGCGCAGGGCGGCGACGGTGTGCTCGGCGGTGACGGGGTCGAGGCCGCGGTAGCGGGCGCCGACGTAGTTGACCACAGTGTGGTCCGGCCCGTAGACCTCCTCCAGCCGGTCCAGCAGGACGGGCAGGTGGCGGTTGGTGAACCCGGCGCGCTGGTAGTCGAGTTCGCCGACGATGCCGACCTGCCAGAGCACCAGGTGCAGGCCCGGGTCGATCCGCCGGTCGCGGATCAGCAGGTCGGAGGCCTCGAAGGTCTGCATGCCGGGGGTGCTCGGGTCGACCCCGAGATCGGCGCAGAGCACGTCCAGGGCGCTGATACCGGGCCGCATCACGGCGCGGTGGCCCTCGCGGCGGGCGATCCGGACGGCGCGGTGGCTGGAGAGCACGAAGATGCCGGGGTGGCCGTAGAAGACCGCCGCGACCCGCCGCCCCGCGCGGACGAAGTGCAGGACGGCCTCGGACATCTGGACGTACGTCAGGTAGCGGTCCTTGGCGTCGTCGTAGAACACGCCGAGGTCGTAGGCGTCGGGACGCCAGGCGTTGATCCGGACCACCGTGGCCGGGTCCGCCACGCAGTGGAAGACGTGGTCGGCCTCGCGGAGCAGGCGTTCGTCGGCCCAGGTGAAGCCGGCCGCCTCGATGCCGGAGCCGAGGACGGTCAACTCGCCCCGCCGACCGGCCGGTTCACCCGTGGGCGGGCCGGCCGCGGCGATCGCCCGGGTCAACTCGGCCCAGCGGAGCTCGTGTTCGCGACGGGAGGGGAAGCGGTCGAAGGGGCGGGTGTAGCGGTGTGCGGAGGGGCGGTCGGAGTCCATGCGGCGGCGCGGGCCTCAGACCGCGTCCGTGGCGTCGACGGCGCTCGTGGCGTCGACCGCGTCCGTGGTGTCGACCGCCTCGACGACGTCCACGATCCCCTGGGTGACCTGCGGCGGCAGCGGGTCGACCAGGACCGGGGGGTCGAGCTGGACGTAGGTCTGGACGAGCTGCGACGAGGGCTCCGCCAGGACCGGGTCGTCGAGGTCGACGCGGATCTGGGTGACCTGCGGCGGCGTCGGCTCCATCTGGATGACCTGCGGCGTGGGTTCCAGTGGGATCGGCGCGTCGAACTCGAAGACGGCCTGGGTGCTCTGCGGCGGGACCATCAGCACCGGCGCCCCGGAGGCGAGGGTGCCCCACGCCGCGCGGTCCGGGTCGGCGTCGCCGGCCAGGACGAGGTCGACGTCCACGTCGATGTCCACGACATCCAGGTCCATGACATCCAGGTCCACGACGTCGACGGACAGGCTGCCTGCGGTCAGGGTGATCACGGCGGTCACTCGTCCCCTCGGGGCCACGGTAGGAGGCGGGTTCATGCTACTGAACGGGCGTTCGACCGAACAGGGGCGGAGAGCCGCCCGTCAGGCGACCGGCCCAGCACCGCGCGCGCTCCGCGAACCGGCCTGGTGAGCTGTGCCCGGAGCCTGCCACCCGCCCGGCCTCCCCGCCGCCCGAAGGAGACCCCCGTGCCGGACCCGACGACCTCGTACGCCGACCTGCGCGCCCTGGTGATCAACTGCACCCTCAAGCGCTCCCCGGAACGCAGCCACACCCAGGGCCTGATCGACGTCAGCACCGGCATCCTGGAACGCCAGGGCGTCACCGTCGATGTCCTGCGGGCGGTGGACCTCGACATCGCGACGGGCGTCTGGCCGGACATGACCGAGCACGGCTGGGAGACCGACGAGTGGCCGGTGATCTACTCCCAGGTGATGGCCGCAGACATCCTCACCCTGGCCGGGCCGATCTGATTCGGCGATACATGTCATGAGTGCGGGTGCAGTTCAGGTCTTCGATGGCCGCCCCGCGCATCGGCGACGGGCGACGGTGCCGCGCTTTCTGAGTGGGCTGGACAGTACCCCGGGTATCCGGCCGCACCAACCGGGCTGACCAGGGCTGATCCTGCTCGTCGACCCGGACGGCTCGTAGCCGCTTGCCGCAGCACGTACCTGCCAAGCGATCCAGCGCCTTCAGCACATCGCGGCACCTGCATCCCACCCCGCACCCGAGGTCGTACGGAGGGTGAGTCGCTGGAGTCGCGTTCCGCGAAGGCTGCAGAAGTGCCGGAAAGCAGGCCGTGGACACCGATGGCGGTGTAGATCCCGCCGCAGCGTCGGCTCGGCTGGGCTGGCCAGGCGGAGGTCTTCGAATCCAAGCTCCCGCCGACGACAACTCAACGAGCTCGACGCCGCATCCGTGTCGGACATCGTAGAGTTCGGCGATCCCGGGCGTCCGGGCTGAGGTCGACCGGCTCGCCCTGGTGGGTGAAGGCAGCGGTAGACGTTGCCGTGGCCGTCGCCTGGCCACAGCCAGTCGTAAACCTCTGCCGTCGCTGCGGGCTGGCTGACGAGTACGGCCAGCAGGAATCGCTCGTCCTCGGTCTGCTCGGGCCCGACCTGCGGTGCAGACGGCCTCGCGACCCCCGGGGGCGTCGGTGGCGGGATGGGCCGGCTCGGTGCCCCAGCGGTGCGTGAGGTCGCCGAGTACGCTCGCCAGGACATCAGCGTGGTGGAGGACGCCGTCGACCTGGTTCTGTTCGGCGTCGGTCCGGGCGGCGTGCTCCAGCCGGAGGGCGTGTTCCGTCACGGTCCGGTGGATGGACCATTCGAGCACCATCGGGCCGTAGACCCGGGCGTTCTGCGGGTGCGGGCACGTGGCGATCAGGGTGTGTCGCATACGAGGTGCTCGGCCCGCGCGCGTGGCGGTCGGCCTCGGAGACGGTGTCGGTCGCCCAGGACAGCGGCACGCTGCCGTCGGCCCCGCGGGTCGGCCGTTCCCAGGCGCTGAGTGCCCGCATCGCGGCGAAGAGGGCCTGGTGGGCCGGCCGGTAGAAGTCGGCGGGCTCCAACCGGGACAGCGTGTCGAGTTGGACGGGGTCAAGCCGGACCGCACCGAGTACGGCCTGCTTGCCCTTGAACAGCGCGCCTATCATTGCCGTCCTTGTGGGTGGCGGTCCGTTTGTCGCGGATCCGGGCAACGTCGCGGTCGGCGGCGGCCATCGTGTTGGCGAAACGAGCCAGCTGACCGGTGAGCCGGGTCGGTCGCGAAGATCGACCCGGTGCCGGTGACTAGCTTCTGACCAGACGTCAGTGCACACCGCCACTCCATCAACGATGACTCCGGCCACTGGCGAACATGTTCTTGCTGCTCCGCGATACTGGTCCTATGAATGACGGGACTTCGACCCGCAACGACATGAGCGGGACCACCGTCCACGGGCCCGTCATCCAGGCCGGCACCGTCTATCTCGGCGTCGGGGGTGACGTGCGTCGTAGCGTGTGGATGGCGCCGGCGCCGACTCGCAGATTTGTCGAACGCGCCGAGCTCTCCGACCGGCTGACCGGCCTGCTGCTGCCGGGCGGGGCGGATGTCGGCGTGATTGGCTCTGGCGGCTTCGGTAAGACGACACTCGCCGCGAAGGCCTGTTCCCGCGTACGGGCGGATTTTCCCGGCGGCGTCCTGTGGGTGACGCTGGGCGAGAACGTCCCTGATCCGGTGCTTGCCGACAAGATCAACGACCTCAGCGAGTTGGTGGGCGGTCGGCGGCCGGCCCTGGCCGACCCAGAAGCCGCTGGCTTTGCACTCGGAGAACTGCTGCGCGAGCGCGAGCCCACCCTGCTCGTCATCGACGACCTCTGGTCGGCGAGCCGGCTCGCCCCCTTTCCTGTCGGCGCGAACCTGGCGCGCTTGGTGACCAGCCGGATGCGCGGAACGCTCGATGCAACTTGCGAGATCGTCAAGGTCGGCCGGATGAGCCCCGGGGAGAGCAGCTCACTCCTGTCCAGCGGGGTGCCAGAGTTGACCCGCATCCAACGGCTGACGCGCCTCACCGGCGGGTGGCCGCTGCTTCTGTCCCTGGCCAACAGTGCCATTCAGCAGGAGATCGGAGACGGGCGGACGGCGGACGAGGCCGCAAAGCTGATCGGTGACCAACTCGCCCAGGACGGACCCGACAGCCTCGACCTGGAGAGCGCCGACCGCAGGGACCGGGCCGTCGCGGCGAGCGTCGAGGCGAGCCTGCGACGGCTGGACGGTCCGGGTCGGGACCTCGTCCGGCAATTGGGATGCCTCCCCGAGGATGTCGCCGTCCCCGCCGAGGTCCTCGGTCTCCTGTGGGCGACGAGCGACCTCGACTCCGCTGGCAGCAGACGCCTGATCAGGAAGCTCGCCGACCTGTCACTGATCACCATCACGGGCACCGCCGTCCTGGTGCACGACGTGCTGCGGGCCTACCTACGGCATTCGCTGGGCCCGCGCCGCCTCGTCGAGGTCAATGCCGCGCTGGTGCAGGCGCTGTGCGCGCAGGCAGCCCGCGGGCGGCGCGCAGCAGCCGACTGGGCCGCGGCGCTCCCGTACACGCGCAGGCACCTGGCCGGGCACGCCGCCGAGTCCGGGCTGCTCGACCCTCTTCTGCTTGACGCGGGCTTCCTGCTGGTGGCGGCCCAGCCGGGGTTATTGGCTTGCCTGGATGCTGCCCGCAGTGACGAGGCGCGAGCCGCCGCGGGCGTCTATCGCCGCGTTGCGCACCACCTGCGCGATGCGCCCGTCGCAGACCGACCCGCCTACCTCGCGCTCGCCGCCCAGCGGTCCGGCGCCACGGCGCTCGCTGCCTCGGCTGTCGCGCTGGGAGAGCGGGCGTCCTGGTTTCAGTTCGTGGGCACGCTGGAGCCCGGGACCGGAACACACCATCCTCGCCCGACATGACAGTGCCGTCGTCCACGTCGCGATCGCGTGCCTGCCGGACGGGCGAAGCTGGGCCGTCAGTGTCGATCTCCACGGTGACGTGCGCGTCGTGGACCTGATGAGCAACGAGAGCGTCAGGCCTCCTTGGCTCCTGCCGGGGCATTGCCCGCGTATCATAAGGTGCATCGCGACGACGAACGGCCGCAACCTCGTCGTCGTACAGGACCGGATACCCGACCGGGGCGAGGGGCTTCAAGTCAGGGATCTGGTGTCTGGGGAGGACCTGGAATTCGAGGGGCAGGAGACAGTCGGCCGCATTCAGGAGATCGTCTGCACCGATCATGATGGCTGCACCGTCGTGGCGGTGCTGTGCTGGGATGGCGCCGTTCACGCCTGGGACGCGCAGACCGGTCGGACGGTCGGTCGACGGATCGAGCTTCCGGCCGACGGCGAGACCCACTTCCGGACCATCGCGGCCGGCACCCTGGCGAATGGACACCTTGCGGTAGCCGTCGCCAACGCCGAGGCCCCTGTCCGGCTGTGGGATCTGGAGAGCGGAGAACCGAGCGAACACACGATTCCTGGCGACCCCATCAGGACCATGCTCGTTGTCTGGGGCCCGAGCGGTCTGTTCACCGCCGGGGACTCCGGCACCCTTCAGCGCTGGGACGCCTCGACCGGAGAGGCAATGTGGAGCCCGTTTTCCACCGGCCAGGGTCCCTTCCTCTCTGCTCTGCTCTGCGCCCGCGTGGCTGGCACTGACGTGGTGATCAGTGGCGGGAACAGGGGCACGGTCTGTCTGTGGGACGCGTGCACGGGAGAACGCCTCGGTGTGCCGCTGGCCGTCCACGACAGCTCCGTCCGGTCGCTCGCCTGGGCCGAGCTGCCCGACGGGCGCGCCGTCCTGGTGACCGGCGGTAACGAGAACACCGCACGGTCCTGGGAGTTGCACGCCCTCGACGGCCGGACGCGGCAGGCAACGAGGGTACCGGCCGTCACCAGCGTGATCCAGGTCGCGGGCCGCACGGTGAGCGGTCACACCGACGGAGTGCTGCGGGTCTGGGACGCGGGTGAGGCGGTCGCCGAACTGGCCGGAAGCTTCAGGGTGTTGGCCCAGTACAGCGACCTCGCCATCGCCGCCGGGAGCCGGGGGGATGGTATGGAGAGCACCCTGCGGCTCTGGAGCCTTGCCGGCGGACAGGAGGTCGGCGCGCCGCGCGAGCTCCCTACGACAGGGACGGTGGCCTGCATCACCGAGCTCGATGGTGCAGCGGTGGCTGTCGTCGGCGGGGAGAATAACGCGGTCGAGGCGGCTTGGCTGCCGACTGGCGAACGACTGTGGCGCACCCGCACCCGGGAACGCACCAAGTGGGAGAACTGCGGACGCTTCCGACGCCTCCAGGAGATAACCGCGATTACGACCGCCACGCTGCCCGACGGCCGGACGGTCGTGGTCAGCGGCAGCATGGACGGCACCATCCGCATCCGGGACCTGCGCACCGGGCGGCGCCTCGGCACGAGCATGAACGTCCGCGCCGTGGAACAACCGAGCCCGGCCGCGGTCAGCGCCCTCGTCAGCACCCGTCTGCCTGACGGACGCATCGTCGCGATCGCGTGCAGCGAGGACACCACCCGTGCGACGGTGGCGGCTTGGGACCTAGTGACCTGCCGCCCCGTCGCCACCACGGCAGTCGCTACCGGTTGGGTGCACCGCGTGGTCTGCATCACGCTGCCGGACGGCACCCCGTTGCCGTGACCGCCGACACGATCCTGCGGATCTGGCCGCTCGACTCCCTGGACCCCACCGCCCCCTGGTTCCCCCTCTACGACATCGACCTCGACTCGCCTGTCCGGGCCCTGACCGCTGGCCCACCGGGTACTGTCGTCGCGGGGACGAGCCACGGCTTGGTCCAACTCCGGTTGCGCCGCCCCTGATCATCGACCTGCGCCAAGGGCTCGGGCTCGGCACCGTCCTGGCGGCTCGGCACACCGATCTCGCGCGGGGTCACGTGAGGTCATGCCTGTGTGCCCGTTGCCGCGTCAGGGTCGTGCTCTGGCGTGGGCATTGTGGAGTAGAGAGCCTGGGTGAGAGTGGCCAGGGCGCCGGGGGCGACGGTGTCCAGGGAGGCGACCGTGGTTCGCCAGCCGACGAGGTGGATAGCTTCTGCGCACAGTTGGCGGCCCTGCGAGCTAGGGCCGAGTGTCCGGGCGATGCCGGCCAGGGCCGAGGCGCGGTGGATTCCCTGGAGCTGACGGGCTGTCTCTTGTGCTCCCTGGAGGTCTCCCGCGCGGGCCTGCAGCCGGGCGATCCGAGCCAGGGGCGCAGCGTTCTCGCCGGTTCGATTGTCAGTATCGCGGGCGATCGCCAGTGCTTGCCGGAGGAGGTTGCGGATCTCGGCTCCGTGCTGCGCGGGAGGGAGTGCGGAGGCGACGGCAGTCAGGACCCTGACTCTTGCGATGGGACCGCGCAGGCCCTTCGCGAGATTGGTCGCGGCGTCGAGGTCGCTGGTGGAGAGGACGGACACGAGGTCCGTCGCGAGCTGTTCGTGTCGCTCCAGGTCGGGGTGAGGACCGAGGAGGGCGAGGCACTGGTGCGCGTAGCGGTGCGCTTGTTCGGTGTCACCGACGGAGTGGAGCAGTCCGGCGAGTTCGGCCAGGCACCTCGCCCGCTTGAACGGTTGGCTCAACTGTCGGGTGAGCTCCGCGGCCTGCTCGGCCCTGCCGCAGCGGTGGAGGCACAGCGCCACCTCGGCGGTCAGCCGGGCATCGTCGTCATCCAGTTCCGCCAGCCAATCGACGAGGTCGTCGGCGAGGGCGCGGGCCGTCTGGGTGCGTCCCTGGTCGGCGATCACGGTGGTCACTCCAGCGAGGGTGATGATCAGCGTGCCCAAGTCGGTGAGCGTACTGGCGAGATCGAGTGCTTCGTCGTCGAGGCCCTCTTCCGAGAGGAACGGTGCCAGGCGCATGATCGGTCCTTCCCTCTCGTCTGGGTCGGACACGGTCGTGAGGATGGCGCAGGCGCGGCGGGCGAGGGCGATCGCGCCATCTCGGTCGCCGGCCTGCACGAGGGTGACGGCTAGGCCCTCCAGGACGTGGACGCTGCGGACCGAGCGCTTTTGCCCGGCACCGGGGCCCGGCAGTAGGGAGGCGGCCCGGTGAGCTAATTCGCGCGCCTGGGTGTGGCTGCCCGAGGCCGCGAGCGCCCCAGCGACGGTGGCGAGGTTACGGGCGTGTTCTTGGTGATCGCAGGTGCTGCGGGCCAGGTCAGTGCTGCGTTGGGCGAGTGAGCTGGCCAGGTCAGTTTGGCCGGTGTCGACGAGGACGTGGGCGATGCGTGTCAGAGCCCGCACCTGTTCCTCCGGAGCGCCGAAGAGAGTGTCGGCTAGTTCGAGGGCCTTGTCGACGCGGTCGGCTCGAGCCATCGCGTAGGCGATGTCGGCCATGGCTGACGCCTGCTGCTGGGGGTCGCTCACCCGCTCGGCCAGCCGGCGGGCCTGCCTGGTTTTTCCGGCCAGGGCCAGGGCGACGGCGATGTCCGCGAGGGCCTGGGTCCGGTGGCCGCCGTCGAGGCGTTCTTCGGCGAGCGCGAGGGCTTGCTCGAAGTCGCCGCCGCAGGCGAGCACCCGGACGGTGTCGGACAGCTCGTCCTGGTGCGGCGGGACCTGGTCGTCCGGGACTTCCTGGCGGTGGTGGATCAGCGACAGGGCTGGCTGCAGCCGGCCGAGGCGGGCGAGGTCGGGGGCGATCGCGGCGAGTGCCTCCGGTGGCAGCCTGGCGTCCAGGAGCAGTGGAAGCTGGTCGACGATCCGCTCGGCGAGGTCCTGGGCCAGGTCGCCCTGCCCGGTGTCCGCGGCGACAAGGGCGATCCCGACGAGCGTCGGCACCCGCTCCGCCGCAGTGGCGAGATCTGTCGCCAGCTCGACGGCCTGTTGCCAGTGGCCCGTTCTGGCCAGTGCGTCGGCGATTTCAGCCCGGGCCCACTCTCGCTGCCACTCCTCGGGAAGTGCGGCGGCCAGTTCGTGGGCGCGTGCGTGGTCACCCGCCGCGGCCAGCGCTCCGCAGGCGCTCGCCATGGCTGACCCCCGCTCGCCTGGGTTGGTGATGGCGCACGCCATGGACAGCACCAGCTCGGTCACGGACTCCACGAGCCGAACACGGTCGGCGCTGTCCTGGGCCGTGCGCCGCAGGACGGTGCCGAGCGCCACGATCTGCTCGAACCTGCCGGGGATCGAGCGGGCGAGGTTCACCGCCCGGCCCAGCTGCCCCAACCGGGCCCACAGTTCCAGCAGCTCTTCCGGAAGAGCCTCGTTGCGGGTCTCCAGGGCCTCCAGTTCCACCGACAGGCGCAGCATCGCTTCCACGTCGACCGGGTCGGCGCTGACTATCAGCTCCTTGGCCCGGACGACTTCGCGGATCGTCTCCAAGTCGTCGCCCGAAGTCAGCAGCAGCCGCTCCTGGCGGTTTCGGTCCAGTGCCAGCCGCAGGAGGCGGCTGGTGTCGCCGGTCTCCTCCAGCAGCCGCGGATAGCCCCGCAGTAGGTACTCGGAGGTGTCCTGCGGCCAGAGCGCCCGCTCGCGGTCCTCGGCCCAGGCGTGCAACCGGTCGCGGTAGCCGGACAGGTCCGGTCCCAGGACTTGCAGCGCGTGCCGGTGCAGGTCCTCGTGGCCTAGGAGGTACACCTCCGGTCCCTCAGCACTCCAGTGCGCCTGGCTTGTTCGGAATGTTCGTCCGGTGACGGAGGCCAGGTGCCGGCGGACTATCCAGGTGCTGCAGCCCGTGAGTTGGCCGAGGTCGTCCGCACTCAGTCCGCCGCCGGAGCCCGCGACCAGGCCAAGCAGGTCCCGTTCGACGCCGCTGCTCGCGACCAGCCGCAGGAGCTCGCGCTCCATGTCGCCGCGCACGGTGCTGGCGCTCGGGGAGGGTGCCAGGGGCCGGATGTTGTCCCGTCGGCGCAGAGGGTGGCCTGGCGGCACGTCATCGGGCATCGGCGGGGCCGGGCGGCCAGCCACGACCACCCGCATGCCTCCGACGGGACGGGAGGGCAGCAGCGCCGCGATGCTGTAGCTGTCGGGCCCGGCCGTGACGCCCCGGTCCTCGTCCAGCCCGTCCACCACCAGTACCAGGCGTTCGCGGTGGTCGCTACACCGGAGGGCGGCGCGCTCCAGCGCGTCAAGCAGCTGCTCGTCGCGGGTGTGCTCGCTGACCGCAGGGGCCTGCTCACCGAGAATCTCGTACAACTGCCGCTCGACGACCTCACAAAAGGCCGCACGATCATTCTGCCCGGCCAGTCGTGCAGTAACGAAGAACGCTACCACCCGTACTCCGGTGGGTGGTTCCAGTACGAACTCGGCCAGCAGCGCCGTCTTGCCCGCCCAGGCGGGTGCCTGCCAGCACAGGTAGTCCGGGCCGTTGGGTGCAGTGCAGAACGCTGAGATCTCCGCCAGTTCCTGCTCCCGGCCCACCAGTTGCACGGCGCGGAGTCGGCGGACCTGGTGGACGTAGCCCGACCGGGGCGGCTTCCCAGCGGCGAGCTGGACGGTGCCGCCCTGCAGGACGTTGCCGTGGATCGTCGCGCCGACGATCTCATTGCGTACGCTGTCCACGCGCCCCCTCACATCTCCCGGTTTATCATGCCGCACGGCCGGGTCGGCCCGTCAGGGCTTCCAACGGTCGGCGGGCCGGGTCCAGCTGCTCTCGTGGCGAGCTTGCCGCGACCGGCTGTCGCCCGAACGCCCGCGGCCGCCACTTCGCGTCCAGGTCGGACACTGGACTGTTGCCGGACTCCTCGGCCCTGGCCCTTACCTGCGCGCCGCTCGGCATCGCGCCCTCGTTCGAGCGCGGCGGCCTATGGTGGCGGTTGGCCTACGCGGAGGCTTACTTTGGCCTGGTCCACATCGCCAGGACGCCGCGAGGGCGGGGCTGGTCGCAGCTGCGGCCCTTGTATGATCCGCAGCCGCTGGTGGCGGGCGCTCGCCTGGATGATCGCTATCAATGCTCTGTTGCTCGCCTGAGCGTTCGGGGCTTGTGGGGTTACACACGCACGGCTGTTCTCGACGTATCACGGGCCCGCACCGATTGCGGATCGCGTCGTACGAGGTCACACGCGAGGTTCGGGGGTGCGCGTTTGGGGCGACAGATGTTGATCAGCGACTGGGAATCAAGCGGCTGCCAATCGCGGTGCCGCATACGGGTGTCTCCGTATGCGGCACGTGCCGAGTGGTCCTCGCGGCAACGTGACCGTTCTCGCTTCCCCGATGTCTGAGTGGAGCCCACAGCGCCTGGGGTGTTCATGGGACACAGTGACGGACGATCCGTCACTGGGTCAACTGCTAATGGGGCAGGGCTGCGGGAATCCGATGAAGGCAACAGCGTGACCAGCGAAAACGACTGAGTCCACGCTTCTCCCGGGCCGAAGCGGCTTCTGGATCACGGATGCGGCAAAGGCGAACGGTAGCCGAGATCGGATTTGAGACTTCCCACGCCCCGGTGCCAACATCGATTCGTGCAGCTGGGCCCCGCCGGCAACCGAGGTCCTCTGCAAGGTAGTTGGAGCCCATAAACCTGGAAGGACGATTGATGGACCAGCGATCGAGTACGGCTGCGTGCATGGATATGAGCGGACGGCTGCGCGTCAGCGAGGTGGTCGTCATCGTCGTAGTGTTGGTGACGAGCTGCGTCCTGGCTTTGACGCTCAAAGAGTCCCACGCCGGTTTGCCTCTACTCGCAGAGTCCTGCGCACTTGGCTCCTGGCTGGTGAGGCGGTTTCGGCTGAGGGTGCTGAAGCCTGCTGCCCGGAGCAGCAGGTTGGCCTAGCGGTGGGCCGTCGGGAGAAGCAGATCACCGAGTGCGGCAGGTCGCTTCAGGCTCTCGCGTCGTGGCTGCGTGCCCAGCGCGAGACTGCCGGACTAAGCTATGCGCGCCTCGCTGAGCGCACTGCTTTCAGCGATGACACCCTCATCCGTGCGGCCTCCGGAGCCAGCATTCCCAAGCTCATGGTGGTGCGGGAGTTTGCGGAGGCATGCGGAGCGGACGCAGCGGAGGCTGAACGCCTATGGAAGTGGGCGAGGCATGAGGGGCACACTGTCAGCGCTTCTGAGGGGCGTGCGGCCGTGCACATCAACACCGTCGCCAACTTCGCGGACCTGCACGCGGCGTTGCGTGACCTCTACAGCCGGGATGGCTGTCGGCCCTACCGGGAGCTGAGTGAACGCGCAGGCGGACACGGCCGTCTGCCGTGTGCAACCGTTAGTCGTGTCCTCAACCGGCGATCCCTTCCCAGCCGTGAGTTCCTGCTCACGTTCGTCCAAGTGTGCGGAGTGCGCGGAGCCACGCTTGTGGCTTGGGAGAAGGCCTGGGACCGCGCGGATCGGGACCGTCGCCCGTCGCGGCGCTCGCGTTCCGTCTCCGCTCGCCCATGGCCTGAGCGTCCTCGGCCCCCTAAGGAGGCAGACCTCTGGCTCGAAGACACAAGAGACATGCGATTCAGGCCGACAGGGGGAGAAGGGATCTGGACGTCGACGGTCGCTGTGGCCCGTGAGCACCAGCGGGCCGCTGTCCGGACTCGACCGGGGGTACCTTGCATGGGCTGCGGCGATCTCATTTCCACGTGCTCCGACATAGCTGCGCAGTGGAAGGGACACGTGTGGTGCTTGTCCTGCGGCCATGATCTGCAGCTCACGCCGGCTCTGCTCCACCGCGCTCGCCCGGAGCAGGGTGGACGCATTCGCCTCGGTTCTGAGGCGGATGGAGGTGAGGACACGTGAGACTTCCTGATCGACAACGATCCGCTGTATTCACACTCTGCGACTGAACTGCTGTGCGTAGGAAGTCCGCCCTGCCGACTTTCTATGCTCGGCCCAGTGAAACTGGAGGTGGCCCCTGGGCCGGTCCGGGCCTCAGCAGCAAGGCGGCCCCCGACACACACCCGTGCTTCGCCAAGTCCTGTGGTCTCAGCGCAGGTCAGGTAGGGTGCCAGAGTGTTCCGCCGATCTGGGTTGGGGGGAACACTCTGGCATCTGAGGCCCTTGTCGGTGTCTCTCCCGTGCGCCTCTCCTACTTCTCCGCTATTGACCTGATGTTGGCCATAGGAGAGCAGCGATAGCGCAGCCCCTGCCCGACGATCCTGAATCGGTCACGAGCCTTCGCTGAGAAGGGATTCGGCAGGTCGTGGATCCGTCGGTCCGACGGATCCACGACGGACGTGACCAGCAGAATGCGGTAGCGGTTCCCGGTGGCATGCCGGTTGGCGGCTTTGATCTCGGAAACCCCCAACTCGAACTCGGTCAGCTCCGACATCGGCTGGGTGAGTGACTTCACCTCGTAGAAGACCGTCGCTCTTCCTCGGCGGACCTCGAAGTCGTAGCCGTGACCGTCGGACGCGTCCGGGTCGCCGTGCAAGATGGCCGCATAGCCGGACCTCCAGTACACCTCCGGGTACCTCCGTTCCATCCAGGCGCGTGCCACCACCTCCCCCACCAGCCCGATAGCGGCTCGTTCCTCCTCGCTGGCGCCAGCCATCCGGGCCACCACGGTCCGAATACCGACCGTTCCCGGTGATCGCCGCCCTTCCCGCTGAGTCATCGGACTGAGCGTCACCTTGCCGGACTGTGACAGGAACGTCTCGTCGACCGATCGACCGGCCAGTTCGGCGATCGCGGCGTACTGGTCGATGCCGACCTGTAGTTCGGTGTGACCCATGGTGATGGTTGGTCGTGTCACCGACCCACCGCCGGGCGAGCGAGTGCGCTGCGCCGTGCCCGTGGAAAGATCCGACGTACTGAGCCCGAGCGTCGACAGGTCAGTGGAGAGCGGCATGCCATCCGGAAGTCCGAGGCTGCTCCCGACCACGTGGAGCAGCCTCTCCCGGTCGAGTAGGACGAGGTCGCAGAGTCCGGACCGTCCCAGGCCCAGGCCCGCCTCCAGCCCGGGAGCGCTGTTCCAGGCGGACGATTGAGTGACGGCGTGACGGATGCACCAGGCGGCCACCAGAGGGGCTAGCTCCTCCACCACGCGGCCGATCCGGGCGAGGTTCTCGGAGCGGATCTCCTCCACCGGAGGGAGGTCGCAAGGGCGGGCTAGATCGTCGTCGGCGCCGTGTGAACGGAGCCAGTCGGCGACCCTGGCCCGCATCTCGTCCTCGGGCGGAGCGGCGAACCGGGGCAGCCACGCGGGGTCGGGAACGAGGTCGTCGAGGCGCAGGGCCGCCACGTAGCCCGGTACGTCCTCACCACGGGCGGCGAAGGGCGCGTACTGCTCACGCAACCTGTCCCTGATGGCGACGGCGTTCTGTTCGACGAACGCCTCGAACACCTCGGCGTGGACCTCCGGGTGATACAGCGGAGCGTACGGAGGACCGAGGGTGACGAGCGCCGCGTTGAACAGTTGGAAGTCGAGCTGGAGGCCGTCACGCAGGTCGGCCGGCTCCGTGCGGCCGCGGGCGAGCCCGAGCAGCTCCGTGGCGGGCAGGGGGAGGATGTCCTGGTAGCGGCCGAGTGCGGTGACGAGTGCCTTCTCGGAGGTCGCCCGGCCGAGTGCCTCCTCGACCTCCTGGGACCGTTCCGCGCCGGCCAGGCAGACCAGGACGGGCTTCAGGCGGTGGATCGCGACCAGCACCTCGCCGGACAGGCTCCGCCGCAACTCGGCGATCCTTGCCTCGGTTGTGCTGAAGGCGAAGGCGAGTGCCGGATCGTCGAGATCCGACACGGGCTCGTTGCCGACGTACTGCTCGAGTTTGACCAGGGCCAGTTCGAGGGAGTCGTGGAGCGAGGGCTGCTGCAGCAGCTGGGAGATCGCCGACGCACAGGACTTGATCTCCTCCCAGGCACTGCGGGAGTCCCAGACGACGACGGTCGGATGCTCGTCGTCGCTCAGCGGAAGACTCCGGGTGGTCCTCGGAGGTTTCACCTTCACGCCGGCGACCAGTACCTCGACCTCCTCCTCGCGGACGAGGCGGATGGTTCGGAAGCGGTCGAGCAGGGCGCGGACGCGCTGCTCGCTGTGCCGGAGGAAGGCACCGGACTTCAGCTCCAGGGCCAACCCGACCATGGTGACCAACCACTCCCTGCCATTGACCAGGAACTCGGTGGCGTCCTGGGGCGTGACGAGTTCCCCGTCCGGTCGCTGCAGTTCGACGTGGGTGGAGGACAACCGGGCCACCGGCACGCCGTTGGCCTCCAGCAACTCGGCGATCTCCGCGCCCGCGCCCGGGGCTGTGACCAGGAGCGGCTGCTCCACCAGCTCGATCAGTGACTCCTTCAGCGGGGCCGTTTCGTCGGAGACGTGGATCTCGGCGGTCGACGCGGTGGAGTCGGTCGAGGTGGTGGAGACGGTGAGCGCGGTGAGGACCGGTCCGGCTGCCACCGCCAGCTGGACGGGCTCCCCGGCGGCCCACGGCCACGCCCGGTGCTTGGCCGCGAGCGCGAGGCTGCGCCCGTATTGCTTCTTGAAGGCGACACTGAGGTGGTCGGGCACGTGGCCCACGGCCAGTGCCGTGCCGAGGTCCTTGACGGCCGCTGCGGCGAAGTCCGCATCGTCCCAGATCCGAAGTCCCGCTCGACGCAGGCGGGTCACCACCGTGCGGTCGGCCAGGAGCCTACGGACGCTCTGGGGGATCGAGGGAATGAACGCGGGAAGGTCCCGGTCGTCCACGAACCACGCCTGACCCGGCGTCACGAAGCGGAGACCCTCGCCGTTCGGGTCCTGCACCGGCAGCCACGGCAGATGGCGCAGGGCGGAGGCGAGGGGAGTGGGCCAGACGTGAACGTCCTGCTTTGTGTGGTTTGGCCGGTACACGGTGGCTGAGAAGTCGTTCTCGCTCCAGGAGCGAAGACCGAGCAGGAGCAGAGCGGCGAACTCCTGCCGGGCGGCGGGCTTCAGTTCCGTGACCTCGGCGGCCCCGGGAAGGTGAACCGGCAGCGTCTTGAACTGGTACGGGGTCCCCGGGTGCGCACCCCCCCCACCACCCGGCGAAGCGGACGTCCGCGGCCCAGGCGGTGCTCAGCGTGTCCCCCAGCCTAAACTGGGCCGCGAGCCTGAGCGGTTGGAGCTCCCGGCCGTTGCGCGCGTCGATGCGGCGGGCGACCCGCTTGAGCAGCAGGCCGTCCTGGACACCGATGGCTCGGAGGAACTCGCCGTAGCCGTCGGGTGAGCGGACGTCCTCGGGCCAGGCCGCCGGTTCGGCGATCCACAGCGCCCGTTGGTCCGCCAGCCCGGGCACCTCGGCTCCGCCGGACGCCAGGAAGCGTGCGAACAGCGTGGCGCCCTCGGTGCGCCACTCGGGCGAGAAGAGGCATCCGGTGGCTCGTGCCCAGGTGCCGTCGACGCGCGGGACGGAGAGCCCGACCGTGCGCAGTCGAGCGCGCTGCGTCTCGCTGAGGACAGGGAACTGACGGTGGGTGAAGACGAGTGCGTCGCGCTTCAGGGCGTCGGACTGGGTCGAGGTCAGGAGTTCGCTCAGGGCGGTCAGCACCTGATCGATGTCGAAGGTGTGGACGAGCTGATGCTGTTCGAGAAAGAGACGGCCCGGCCTGCTCCAGGCGATTTCGGGATGGGTGAAGGCCATGCGACGTCGCAGTGCCTTCAGGTCCGAGGGGATGCGGGCGCCCCTGTCCTTGCCGTCGGTCCGTGGCGAGAGGAAGACGGTGCGTTCGTGGCCGCCGTTCTGCTGGGGCGCCCCGAGCGCGGGCTGAAGATCGCCGTTCTGGTCAAGAATGATCTTCTTCCCGCGCAGGGTGTGAGAGGTCTGCGCGAACGCCCGGGCCAGGTCGTCGTAGAAGTCGGTCCACGTCCTGGCGGACGGTTCGGTTCCCGTGTCGACGAGTGCCCCGGCGATGGCCTCTACCCAGCCGGCCACGGATGACGAGGCCGGACGCATGAGCGTGCCGATGAGCGCGACATGGAGGTCCTTGAGCCGATTACGGCGGGCCCCGGTGACGCGCGGATCGAGCATGGGGCCACCGACCTGGCTGAGCCGCTCGGCGGTGATGACCCGCCATGCCGGCTCCTGCTCGGGCCAGGCGAAGGAGTTCCGGAGGGTGTTCCAGGCGGCGCTCACCAGCGGCACGATCGGCTGGTCGGCGAGGCGCCCCGCGAAGGCCCGGTCGATGCGGTCCTTCGGCTTCCAGCACACCAGGTCGGGCACCAGGTCTCGGGCGCGGTCGTGCGGCGCTTCGGCGCGCAGCCGCTCGGAGAGCGCCGCCGCCAGGTCGGCCACCTGGTCGAGCAGGAAGTCGTTCAGAGTGATGGTCTGACTGATGTCGAGCCGCGCCAGCTTGGTGAAGAACGGCGCGTGCACGTGGCCGCAGAACGGGGACCTGCTCGTCTCGGCCATCGGCAGGTACGTGTACATCCGGCCGTGCTGCAGGTCTTCGTCCAGCCGGAGCGCGACAGCCACCCACGCGTCGTCCTGCCAGGTGCTCCAACGTCCGTCGATCTGACGGGCCTGGACGCTCCGTTCGATCGCCTCGCGGAACGCCTCGGGTGGGACCGTGCGCCGCGCCAGCAGGTAGCGGCCGGCCTCGGCCAGATCGACCTCGACGGCCCAGTCCTCCGCTTGACCGCTGACCAGCTCCGACGGTTGTACGGAGCGGGTGAGGCACCGGCGCGTCAACGGTTCCTCGTCGCTGTGGACCTCCAAGGAGAGTTCGGTGATGCGATCCAGGAACAGCAGCAGCGGCGCCTCTCCGGCGGTGATCCCCTGAACCTGGTTCCTGGCCGCCTCCGTGGCGTCCGGGTTTCGGAGCGGGAGCCTCACCACCGTCGAGAAGCCCTTGGAGGCGAGCTCCTTGAGGACCGGATCGGTGACGTCGGCAGGTACCGGCAGGGCCAGCGGGGAGACCTTCTCGATCACCCGGTCGGCCCGCTCGCCGTCGAGCAGGTCCCGCACGTCTGCCGGAGTCGCGAACCGGAAGCGGTAGCCGTCGAACGTCGACGAGGAGGGGTCGTTCTTCGAGTAGATCTCGGGCCAGTCGGTCAGCTGCAGCACGCTGCGAAAGCCGATCCCCTTGTTGCCGATGCCTCCACCGGCGCGCTTGTCGGAGAGCGCGAACTCCGTGATCGCGTGGAAGTTGTGCTCGGTGAACCCGGCACCCTCGTTGGCGACGTAGAGGACCCCCGGTGCGCTGCGGAGGTCGAGCCGGACGAGGATCCGGCCGGGCGCCTGGGCGTCGAGGACGTCATGTCCGTTCTGGACGAGCTCGAGGACGGCGCGGCCCTCGTACTCCTGGGCGGTGTCCTCGGTGATCGACTTGAGGCTCTCGGCGAACCGCCAGTCGTCTCCTGCCTGCTCGAACAGCTCGATCCGCCTCAGGGTACGAGCTATTACGGTGTCATCGATCCCTGCTGCGTTCATGGGGTGGTGCACGTGATCCTCGCTCTCGACGTCAGACGGGGCGGCAACGGCGCCTCGCCGCCGGGAAGCGTTCACCACCCTGAGCGGTCTCCCGGCCAGCCGATGCCATTTCTGGCCAAACGCACGCCGTACGGAGCAGCAGGTCAATGCACCAGACTGGGACCTGAGCGCGCACCTAGGAGTCGCAAGGCTGTGCGCTGTGAGAATTCGGATGGCTGAATGTAGGCCTGTGTCCGCCGACTCTGTCAGACCACGGTAGTAGTGCGCCCAGACAGCCAGGCGTCACGTGCCGAGCCTGCCCCGCGGCGCCTGCGTGCACGTTGCGGCACCATCGCTGCCAGGGCAGACAGTGCGGGTCGGTGCATGGTGCTGCGCGGCGATTCGGCGGGGCAACGCTCTGGCATTCGGGGTGTGGCGGTAGCCCTCGATCTGTTTGGTGGGTCGTACCTGAAGCTGTTCGGGTTTCCTGACCTGGGCCTGTTTCCCACCGGGCTGGATGGTCTCGCCGCTCCAACTTCGGTAACCGGTACGGGCGAAGGCGACTCGTGTAGAGTGACCTCCTGCCGACCCGCAGAGGGGCGGGGGTCTTCAGCCGTGCAGAGCCCGGTGCTGTACATGGTGACTCGAGGGTGCGCAGCGCACCTGCTCTGTGAGAGACAGCTGTGCCATCCGTCGTCGTCAGGCATGCCGGCTCTCGCGTCAGTACCGGGTCTCGCGAGGGCGGAGAGGTATGTCGTGGAGTCGACACACGCAGCGGGCAACCGGAGTTCCAGCAGGCTCAGGGCGGCCCATGAGCGGAAGCGTTTCACTGGTGAGACCCTGGACGTCGCTCTCGCCGGCCTCGGGCGGGGCAATGTCATCGCCCTCGACACCTGTTCGCCGGGCCAGCGTTCACTGCGGGCGCTCCTCGCGCTCGGTCTGTTCAACGATGGGCCCATCGGCGGGCGCGGCGGTGCCTGGGGGTGGAGCCGGCTCAGCGTCTACGATCCGGTGATGTCGCCGCGCTGGGACGAGCTGGTGATCGTGGCCGAGCGTGCGCCGGACAACGTCTCCGACCTGCTGGTGTCGAAGCGGGACCAGAACTCCCTCCACGTGCCGGGCCTCCGGCTGTCCGGACGCTCGGTGAGCCACCCAGAGACATTCCACCTGCGGCACGAAGCCACGGGCGCGCGACTGGTCGTCACCGGACGCCCGAGTGGACCCCGGTGCGACGCACCACTGATTACCGAGCCGTGGCGGGGGCTCCGGATGTCCGGCGACGAGCTCACCGAGGCCGAGCGGGACGCCTTGGACGGCCTTTCACCCATCACCCCGGACGCCGAGGTGCTGCTCGCCGGGCTGGTGTCCCGGTACACCCTGGAGGACCGGGAGGAGAACTGGGCCACCAGCTGGGACTGGGACCCGCTCGACCGCCCCGGAGACCGGCGCCGGGACGCCGAGCAATACGGCCGCGGCGTGCAACGACGACTGTCCGGCCGCGGGGACTCGTGGGAACTCCGCTGGACGGGCTATCCCTACCCGGCTGACCTCGCCCGGGCCCTGACGCACCCTGTGGTGGGCATCGACGGGTCGGCGCTGGACCGCCACCGTGACACCTTCGAGGTGACGTACGGCGGCGCCCGTCTAGAACTCCGGGAGGGTATCTGACGGGGCGGGGGCTCGTTCGATGGTCGAGTTCCCATTGGCCTTGTTGGAAGGCCTCCCTGCGTGGGTGCGGGCGTCGCTGGTGGCGTTCATTGTCCTGGGCGTCCTGGCGCTGCGCATTCTGAACCGCCTGATCCCGCAGAACTCGCGGGACCGGTTGTCCTGGTGGCGAGCCGTCCTGCAACACCTTCGCGAGCGTGCTGACCGCAAGCGGCTGGCACCTCGTCAGGAGGAGGCAGCCTCCGGCAACCGCCGGCCCTGAGACAGGGGAGGCCTGCCTGACGACAGCTGCAGCGTGCAGTAGGCGTACGTGAGGTCGAGCCCGGCGGGGTCCCTGCCGAGCGGCCAACGGCAGTGTCAGCTGCTGCGGCAGCTTGTCCGCCACCAACTGCTCGACTTTCCTGGCCACTTCGCGGCAGAAGCGTTCGAAGGGGAGGTACTTCCAGGTCTCGTCCGGCAGTAGCGTGCCGTCGGCGAAGCCGCGCAGCACCTCGTGCACGTCGAGGCTGAGCCAGCCGTCATCGGCGAGGTTGTCAGCATAGCCGGCGGCGAGCACCCAGACCCGGCGCAGCTCGGGGCCGGATCATGCCCCGATGATGGTTGGCCGCCACGCGGCCGGAGTGACAGAGGTCGAGCAGCAGCAGGACGGTCGGGCCGTCCTTGTACTCGGCCGCGTCCTCGACCAGGTCGATACAGTACGCCAGCTGTTTGGTGCACTTTCCCGTCTCTGCTGACCACGTGGAGCCCACCGCTGTCGCGGGTGGGCTCCACGTGCGCCAGCAGGTGGACGATGACGAGGCCAGGACCGTCGCTCAGCGCCTCCCGCACGGCGGCCGTGGCAGCTGGGTCGGCCACGGGCTCAATCAGCGTGTAGCCGTACACCCGTCCGCCAGAACCTTGCGCACCAGCCCGGTGCAGCCGGCCGCATAGGGCAGCGGCTCCCAGGCTGGTGGCGTCTCGTCCGCCGGGTTTGTAGCTGCTCCCTCGACCCCCACGATGAGCGCGCGGCACTCCACCCCGAAACCCCTGATACATCATCACCACTGGCACCGGCGTCGGCCTGCCGACCTTCCCACCCGGCTTCGTCGGTCACCAGGCCTACCCGAAGCCACCATTGATGTAGTCGGCAGGGGGGAGGGTTGGGTGATGTCGCCCAACTCGACGATGCGGCCTGAGGTGTCGTGGGTGGCAGGGAAGACGGCGCTGAAGTTACTCGGAGCGGACGGGAGCGTGCTGAGGGCCCGTGTCACCTTGGTTGCGGTGTGGCGGCGAGACCGATGCGCGGGCCCATCACAGGCGCAGGCCGATTTCCTGCTTGCGTACCCAGGAGATGGCGGTCTCGTGGTCGATGCCGAGGGGTGGAGCTGGTCTGGGGTGGCCAGCGGGCAGTGGGCGAATGAGGACGCCAGTGGGTCCGCGGCTCCGGACACGTCCAGTCCTTGGGCGAGCCCCATCCAGTCGGGTCGGGTAAGCGGGCTGTCACTGGCCTGCCATAGCCTGATTAACATGCTGCTTAGCCAGCCGCTTCCGTACTCCGCGAGTTCGGCGCCGCTTGGAGCGCGGCGCGTGGGAAGCCAATCTCAGTGGGGCTCTGGGAGTGTTAGAACCACTCGGCGCTGCTGGCTACCAGAGCGGTCGGTTAATGATGATCCGGCTCCTCAGCACACCCCGCGGAAGGAGGCTGACGCGATGTGGGATGGTCTGAATGGACGCCAGCGTGCGTACCTACTCGCCTGCTTCCGCGAGGATCAGGAAGCCGAGCGGCGCGCCAAGGCGGCCCGTGCCAGCTACCGGAATCCAGGGCCCGCGTCAGTGTGGCGCAAGCTGCCGTTCTCGATCAAGGCCGACGCTCCGTTTGCCGAGCACACCGCCATCCAACAGCGACTTCGCGAGGACGGCCACCTGGACGCGGGCGCGGGATCCACTCTGCACGCACTCGCCCGAAGGGGACTTCTCAAGATCTCCGAGGATCGTATCGACATCCCTCAGATCGGTCTCGTTTCTCGCGTCATGGTAGAGCTAACGCGCCCGGGTCGAGCCTGTGCGCGTGCCGGACTCGGCATCAGCGCAGTTCCACGCCGACCCTCACACCTGCTCTCGGAGTGGCTGTGGCGCAACTTGACCCGCGTCGCGGAAGCGGGGTCTGAGGGGCTGTCCGAGGAAGCTATGGGGGGAAACTCGAGGTTCTATCTTGGCTCGGGTTACCGCCCTAACGGCACGACGAGCCGCGGGTACATCGACTCGTTCGCCGTTCGCGTGGAGAAGGGGCGCGGGACGTTCGTCCTCGAGTACCGATGGCGGATCACCGAGGCTGGTAGGCAGCACATCAACGCATGCCGGACCGCCTACCAAACCCGATACCCGGCTGTCCAGCTGAGGATCCCAGATCCGCTGTGATCGGACGATCGGCATCCAACTGTCACACCCCAGGTTTATGGTGCTTCGCGTGAAGTTCACCTCCACAGCGGAGCCGATTAGCCACCACGTGATCCGGCAGATGGTGATGCGCGCCGCGACAGTAGCGGCCCAGGCGTTCACAGACGCCGAGCAGGCGCCGGAAGACCGGCTGTGCACTCTGATGGACAGCCACGGCGAAGTCCTCGCGGCACGAGGACCCGGCCATCCACTCCCGTTCGAGTTCTTCCTGGCCAGACTCAGTGGCGACCTCGCCGACCTCCTCCCGGACGGGGTATCGCCGGAGGAGATGACCGGCGTGCACCTCATCAATGACGACGGGCTGTTCGAAGAAGACCTGTTCGACCTTGACCAGGAACAACGGGAGGTTGCGTGGGCCGTTCAGAAGGCTACCCGGGACGGCAGGTCCACCTCGATCGCGGAGATCGAGCAGGAGATGGACCAGGTCACCGTCAACTCAGGGCTGCGGAAGCGCGGAACCCAGGAGGCTTACGTCAAGGGCCGCTCCAACCTGTCCCGGTTTCCGGCTGGGACTGAGGCAGTGATCCGGCGGCTGAACCTGCCCAGCGTGGTCGGCCAGTTCTACCGGCCTATCAGCTTCGCGGCGCTCTACGAGCAGTGGTGGTTCGCCTGCCCCGTGTGCCGCTGGCCGATGAGGATCACCCGGCACCGTTCGCGGAAGTCGGTGAATGGCAGAGCCCAGTGCTTCTACCGACCGCACGCCAAGCTGATGGGGGCCAGCTACACCTTCAAGGTCCCTGTTGCCGGTAGGCCGCCGACCTTAATCCCCGGAGCTCCGCCGCCAGCGTTCACCGGCGCGGCATCCGTCCTCGCCCCCAACCCGCGAGGTGCTGTGCCTCAACCGATGCCGGCCTCCGGACACCTGGCGCTGGCGCGAGGACCGTGGCGCTACACCACGGTCCCCGGCCTCCTCGAGATCGCCCTGTACGACGCCCTGCTCGCACGCAGCTTCGCTGCCGCTCCGGAGCCCGGCATGAGCCCTACCGCTCTCGGAGCCGACGCTGACTGCCCAGGCAGCGTCACCCTCTGGCCCTACCTGGATACCTACGATCTGCACGTGGACGTGTGGCTGTCAGGCGGTCAGACGAAGTCCTTCCTGCTCGACATCAAGGACTTCACGTCGGAGATGCTGCTGGCGAAGAAGATCCAGGCCGACGGTGGCGACAACGGTGGGGCCGAGTGGATCGTCGTCCCTGATCACCGCGAGGCATCGCTTCCGCTCCTGCGCGGGGTATGCGAGGAGTTCGGTCTGAACGTGGCCACCGCCGGCGAGATCGGCCAGACGATTTGCAGGACGGCAGGGATCCGATGGGCATGACAGGCAGGCTCCGCAAGGACGATGCCTCGGTGAACTGCGCCCTGGCGCTCGCCGCCCACTACTTCCCCGGCGAGCCGGATGAGCATGGTCAGCCCACGGCGTCGTTCAGACACGCCGCGTTCCTGCTCTCAGGCCAGTACGACAAATGGTCGGCCTGGGCGCACCTCTCACACGCGGAGAAGCAACGCCTCGCCGACGTCCTCGTCAACGCCCCCGGAGAACTCGCTGGCGCACCTGCCTTCGCGACAGCCGCGCGGAGGAGGCTGACCTCGCCTTCTGCTGGCCAGGCACCCCAGTTCGTCCTCGTCGGTGAACCGCATATGGCCGAGGCTGCTTCGCTCCGGGTCGGAGATGACCTTCTGGCCTACGTGGACCGCACCATGAAGCGGGTCCACAAGGATCACCCGCGCCCGAAGCCAGCACTGCCCGCCGCTGCCGGGCAGTGGTTGACCCGCACGCTCTACGCCGGCGGCATCGGGGAGATCCAGGGCCGCGCTAACATCCCCGTGTTCGCGGGCGCTTCCGAGACCGACCCATGTCAGAGCCCGCCCCAGGTCCGCACTGCCGCCTATGTTGCGAGCGTTGAGATCCCCACCAGCGACCTTCTGGATCTCGCCCGGCAGCTGGACCAGCGACTCAAACCCGAAGGCAGGCACCTGCACCAGGTCCTCAAGACGCTGTTCGGCCAGCTCAACACCACGGACATGATCTCCCCGAAGGAGGCGATCCGCCTCTGCGCTGGCGCCACCGAGGTCTTCAACGCTCCTACAGGCACCGGCAAGAGCGTCCTCGTCCGTGTCATGGCCTCGTGGTTCGCCCTCAATGGCCTGGCCCTCGCGATCGTCCTCCCTACCGTTGAGGCGACGCTCTCGGCCGCGTGGGACATCAGCCAGGACCTCGCGAACCTTGGCCACCCCGAGATGTGCACACCCTTGATGTCCCCCTACGGACTGCACGATCGGGCCATGAAGATCGCCTCCCGCATCGAAGGCTCTATCGCCGAACAGTCGGCCAAGATCCGCTGGAAGATCGGTCAGCTCTCCTACGGTTGCTCGCTGAGCCGCTTCACGGAGGCCACCCACCCCTACCCGGCGGGCTCGGAGTCCTGTATGAGCCTCTACCCGCTCCCGCCGGGCAAGGGAACCAGGCGCTGCCCCTTCGTGCCGGTCTGCGGTAAGTACCAGCAACACCACAACGCCTGCACCGCCTCCGTCGTGGTGACCAACCACCACAACTTCATGATGGGCCGGATGCCCATCGGCATCACCCTCGACGACCGGCCCACCGCCGGTCTGAGCGTTGCCGAATTCCTGCTCCGCCGCTGCCATGCCACCCTCATCGACGAGATCGACCAGTTCCAGTCCACCGCCATTGGGAAGTGCTCCAGCGAACTGGTCCTGGACTCCCGCCTCGACAAGAAGATCCCGCTCCAGCAGCTTCACGACGAGCTGCGCAAGCAGCCACCGGCGACCGTCAAGGAGCTCGTTCCATCGGTCACCTACGCCCGCTACCTCACCGAGTTCCTCCTGGCCGCCGTTTGCGAAGGCCAGCTTCACCTGCGGCATTACGAGGGCGACGGTGGCCCTGTCGGTGACCGGGCTGGCATGAACAGCACCGGCTGGCACATCTCCGGGGGGCGGGACCGGCGCCTGATCCACCTGCTGTTCCCCGAGGCGGGCATCACCAGCGAGCACGAGATCCCGCAAGAGCTGTTCGACAAGCTCAACGCGCTCAGGCCGCCGAAGCCCGGCCAGGACCCGTTCACCGAGCCGTTCAGCACTGTGGAGCTGGAGGGCCACTACCTGGAAGCACGCGGCATTCTCGGTGATCTTCTCGGTCACCGCGGTGCTGACCTGCTCACCCACACCCAGCACCGCCTGGACGACCTCCTCAAGGCCATCGTCAAGGACGAGCACGACCGTGCCGAAACCGTCGAACTGCTTATCGTCCGGACCTGGTTGTCCGAACTGGACGACACCCTTAACGACCTCATGGGCAAGACCGCCCAGCTCCGCGCGAGCGGCCTGGCTTCGGCCCGAGCTCTCGCCGAACGCCTTGATCGCGGCATCGGAGCCAACATCCTCCCGTTCGGCATGCTCGGCCGCGCCCTGTTCGGCTACCGGGTCACCGGCCTGGACGACCCGGCGAAGACAGGCGAGCTCACCTCCCAGAGCATCACCGGAGACCCACACACATACACCGCCCAGCTCGGAAGCATCGTCGCTCTCGCCCTCGCCGGAATCGAGCGGCCCGTCATGGGCCTGTCCGCGACCGCGTATTTCCCGCAGGCCGTCCGCGAACACATCCACAGCACCGTGAAGTGGTGGATGACCGACGCCGCACCGGACAGCATCCGCGCGAAGAAGCACACGATCACCGACTCCCTCAACAACCCCATCCAGATCTCCGGACTCCCTCAGAACCTCAAGTCCAGGGCCCTTAAAGAGCTCGGGGAGCGCCTGTATGACACCCGTATCCACCCCGAGCTGCAGTGCCTGGAGAAGGAGGACAAGGACCGCGCGCACGCCGCCGTGGTCGTCAACTCCTACCTCCACTGCCGCTACATCGCGCTGGGCATCTACAACTCCGGCAACTACACCGGCGGCCTGTGTGTAGCCGTACCGCCTGACAAGGAACGCCGCAGCGATCTGCCGCCGCTGCCGGCCAGCATCATCGAGCTGACGCCCGAGGAGTTCGAGACCTTTCCGAAGAAGGGGAAGATCCTCGTCGTTCCCATGGCGCGCATCGCCCGTGGCCTGAACATCGTCATCGGGACCAAATCAGCGATCACCCCCGTCTACCTGTGCACCCGCCCTTTGGCGCTCTTGAGCGATCCTCCGGAAATGTACGCCTCGGTCAACGCCGCCGGACTCAACAGCCTGCCCAAGGAACCCAGCGACGACCCCGTCGCGGCGCTCACGGCCGCGCGGACCGAGGCGTGGAGACGCCTCAGCCTGATCATGCGCTCCGCGCCCGGCTTCGGGTCGACCCACAAGGTCCTGCAGGAGGAGATCGTCGCAGGCATGGTCGTCGACATGATCCAGCTTGCCGGACGCGCACGGCGCGGAGGCACGGACATGACCCTGCACCTCGTGGACTACGCCTTCCACCGCGACTCGTGGCAAGCCGACCTCGCCACCATCCTCACGCGGATGCACACCAACTGGGACGAGGACGAACGCCGCCGCATGGACGACATCTACCGCGAAGCCCTCGCTGCCTTCCTCGCCTACGCCGGGATCGGCCTGGCCGCATGACCACCCAAGGAGAACCCGCCCGCATGTCCGCCCGCCCGTCCAAGCAGACCCAGCGCCTCGACCTCCTCGCTGGCCGGGTCACACCCAGCCTCCTCGGGGACGCCTCCGTCCACATCCGTGACTGCGGCCCGGCCGGCGTCAACATGTGGAGGATCTTCGAGAACGCCTACCGCAGGCGAGCCGGGAGGGATGAGGTCCAGGCGCCGCACTCCATCGCCACGACGGCACTGCGCGCTCTCACCGGCGGATACGTCTGGCTGGACGCCAAACGGGCCGTCCTGGCCAGTCAGGAGCCCATCGACGACGACACGATCCGCGACGTCTTCACCCTGCTGCACGGACTGGCCATGGGTGACGACATCGACGACATCGACCTGAACCAGCCAGTCGGCATCGCGGATAAGTTCGCCTCCACCACCCAGGAACAGCGTGCGCTGGCCGACTACCTGCTCCGCTCACCCAGCGGACAGCCCGACGCCCCCAGCTGGGTCTATCAGACCGTCGCCTGGGACCTCGCCCGCAGGATCGCCGCCGAGCCCTGGGCCATCGACGGACTGTCCGTCCGGCTCCGCCCGGACACTGCAGGCGGCCTCGTCGCATGGGATGACCCCTGGCCCGACGAGAACGGAACGCGCTTCTCTCTGCCGCGAATCCGGCTGCAGATGAAGACCGAGCCCAACGTGAGCGACCCGCTGATCCTCGTCTCCGCCTCCGCGACCCGGATCAACCGCTCCATGGACTTCACCCGCACCGTCCTCGCTGAACAGGACCACCCGGACCGACCGTTGGTCGAAGTCGAACTCGACGGCAGGGGCCGCCTGCGCAACGTCAACCGCCTCGCCCTCCAGGCCCTCTCCCGGCTCGGCATGGGCCGCTCCGTCCTCCACGAGATCGACCGGCAGATCCAGGCCGACCGACTGACCCGCCAGCGAGCCCAGGAGAATGGAGAGGAACCTCCCACCTCGCAGCAGCTGGGAACGGTCCGGCCCATCATGGCCAAGAACTTCTACTTCCCCGTCGGCTCCGGCGTCGGCATGGACTACTACCGAGGGCTCTACGAGCACATCCAGATCACACTCGGCGACCACTGGCAGCCGCTCCACGGCTTCTTCGAGGGCGGCAACTTCAAGCAGGCCCAGAAGGCTGACGTCCTGATGGATCCGCTGGACATTACCCGCTCCCTGGAGGCCATGGGTCTCGACCATCTGCGCATCGTCTGCCTGTGGGCGACCGATGAGGTCCGCCAGCGGATGATCAACGCCCTCGCCCTCGCCTACGGCCTCGATCCCACCGCCCTCAACCCCGCTGAAGGCAAGAGCGTCACGCTGCACGGCACCCGCATCAGCGCCGTGTTCCAGCACGTCCCCGAATTCCTCCAGCACGGACCTGCGACCGGCCGGTCCGCGCACACGGCCGACCTGCTCTCGCTGAAGACGGCATCCGGCGAGATCGTCGGCGTCTGGGCCGAGACCGAATACGGCGATGGGAAGAAGAACTCCGTACCACGGCCGAAGGACAGCGAGGACGCCAAGCATCAGACCCACCGCATCCTCGCCAAGATGGATCTGGTCGTCCAGTACATCGACCGCGCCGTCCAGACCGGCATCGACAAGTCCACCGGCATGGACCACCAGAGCCTGTCCTGCCTCATGGACCTCTACCGCAACCTCGGGTTCATCGACCGCCGGGTATCCAGCATCCTGACCAAGCCCATCGGCGAGCACCCCGCCGACGGCGTCGCCCACTGCGGCGTCCACGTCCGAAGGCAGTCACGCCGGCCGGGAGAGCGGGATGCCAGGATCGTCGTCTCAGCCACCGTCCTCAAGCCCCCCACCGTCGTGGACGGTGCGTGGACGCTCCACGGATGGTCCTACACCGACCGCGTCTGGAAGCCATACCACCTCGCCGAAGCCGCCTTCCACGCCGCCGACTACCCGGCTGGGAAGATGACGGAGTTCATGGACAACTTCGCCGGCCACTCCAGCACCGCTAAGGTCATCGACCAAGCGCTGGAAGACCTCGCCGACTACCTCGACGGCACCCCCTACACCGTTACGGTGGACGGCGTCGCCTGCCGGCGCCTGTGGAAGGGACTGAACAACAAGGCCCAGGGGCAGCCGCCCGAGCCGAACACGACCTGGCTCCCGGGCTCCACCATCGCCCCCCGGTTCCGGCCCATCGCCGTGATCCGGCTGAACACCACTGACGAGGAAGTCCCCCGCCCAGTACAGGTGACGATCACCGACGAGGACGACACGGAGATCAAGACGAAGGAGCGCACCACCCAGGTCTTCCGCATTGACCCAGACCTCGGGAAGAACAGCACCTGGTTCCTCGTCAACACCACCCACCAGTTCGACGGCAACGGCGCCGGCCGACAGGGCTCGAAGAAGACGCGCTGGTCCGCCCTGCCGTGGAACAAGGGCAAGAACGAGATCAAGGCCAACTACTGCGCCATGACCGCCACCGAGATCTTCCCGATCGCCGTGAACACGGACCACCGACGGGAGCTGACGATGGTGACCGCCAGGCTCTGTCACCAGGCGCTTGCGTGGAAGCACCGGACGCGCTACCCGATCGCCCTCCACGCTGCTCTCCAGATGGACAAGGATCACCCGCAGTTCCGACGCACCGTCGCGCCCGATGACCTGGAGGATGAGACGAACAGTGGGGACGAGTAACCCAGCCACTCTCTGGCGGCTCGCTCCTGGGACGCCGGGGTCCACTGGGCCGCCTACCGAGCGGTCAGATCACGCTCACTGCTTAGGAGCGCGGCCACGATGTCTGCTCTCGGTAGTAGTCGCTCGTGCTCGTGGTCCCGGACCCGCAGCTGCTGGGTGTCGTCGAGTGGACGCTCGCCGGTGAATCCTGCGCTTCGTCATGATCGGCACCATGTGGTGCAGGTCTGTTTCCGCCCGTGACGCAATTTGTCTCACAAGGTGTTTGCGTTTGCTGGCGTGCAGGCTTTGGCAGTCGTGCCCGGCGTGCCGGGCGATCAAGGAAGGCAGCAGGGCTTCTCGAGTATGCCCGTCATGGAGCCGCTGGTCAGATAGGGTGCCAGAGTGTTCCGCCGATCTGGCTCGGCGACAACTCCTCCGTGATGAAGAAGGTCATCGAGCGCCTCTACGCCTGCTCGTCGATTCTCAACTCCGAAGGTCAGTACGCCTACTACGGCCGGGTCGGCGGCTGCCTGATCACCGGCAACGAGGACGGCGCCAAGCACTGCGCGATGAACGTGCTCTACAGCCTCCAGCACCTCGGCTACACCATCCCGCCGCAGGCGGACGCCGGCTGGGTCGGCGAGGCCGGCCCCGGGCCGTCCTACCTGGACCCGGGCTCCGGCGGCCCGCAGAACGACTTCACCAACCGCAACACCACCTTCATGACCTGGAACCAGCTCCACCTGGCCCGGATGCTCAAGGACGCCGGCGGCATTCCGGCGCACGGCAACCAGCGCTCGGAGTGGGACGCCGGCTGCCGCTTCGACTTCGAGAACCCCGAGCACCGCTGAGTGGAGCGTGGGCCGTCAACCGCTCGGCGGCCCCGTAGAGCACATGGACGCCGACGAGTTCGCGGTGCCGGTCGTACCGCTGGTCGAAGGTGGTGGAAGGGTCATCGGTCGTGTCGGGCCCCGACCAGTCGATCCCGTCGGATTCCCGCGCCCGCGGTGTGGGAGACCATGGATCACCAAGTGACCGGCAACGCCTGCAGGCCGCGGAAGACCAGTTCCGGTACGTAGGTGAGCTCGGACTCGTCAACGGCGAGGCGCAGTCCCGGATACCGTTTCACCACGGACCCGATCGCCACCCGCATCTCCCGGCGGGCCAGTATCGCGCCGAGGCAGAAGTGCGGCCCGTGCCCGAAGGCGAGGTGCGCTGCCGGTCCTTCGCGCGTGATGTCGAAGCGGCCGGGATCCGGGTACACACCGGGGTCGCGGTTGGCCGCGACGATGACCGGCAACACCGGTTCGCCCGCCCCCAGTTCGACGCCCTCCAGATCGACGGGCTCGGTCGTGACCCGGACCTCGGCCGAGGTGAAGAGCCTGCTGTAGCGCAGTAGTTCGTCGACCGCCGGACCGATCAGGTCCGGTGACGACCGCAGCAGGGCGAGTTGGTCCGGATGGCGCAGCAGGGTCAGCAACGAGTTGCCCAGCTGGTTGACGGTCGTCTCGTGGCCGGCGATCAGCAGGCCCTCGAGGTTGGCCAGCAGCTCGGGTTCGGTGAGGTGGTCGCCCTCGTCGTTGGCGGCGACCATGGCCGAGATCAACCCGTTGTCCGGCTGCGCCCGCTTCTGACGCACCAGGTCGGCGAGCCAGTCCTGCATCTCGCTCTGCGCGGCCCGCAGTTCGTCCGGAGTGATGTCCGTGACGAACAGCCGCCTGGTCCACCTGCGGATGGCCTCCGCCTCGGAGTAGGGCACGCCGAGCAGCTCGCAGATGACCATCAACGGCAGCGGGGTACAGAGACCTGCCACAAGGTCCGCGGTTGGATCGAGGGAGTCGAGCAGGGAGTCCACCAGGGACTGCACGCGTGGCTCGAGCTGGTCGACCATGCGCGGGCTGAACGCCTGCGACATCAGCTTGCGCAGGCGGGCGTGGCGCTCGCCGTCCAGGCTGGTGACCAGTAACGGGTCGGCGGCGACGGTCAGTTGCAGCGGGCTGCCCGGAAGGGTGGCCGCCTCCCGGCTGAACCGGCTGTCGCTCAGAACCTGGCGCACCGCCTGATAGGAAAGGGCGAGCCAGACCTTTGCCGGACCGATCGTCGCGTGGACGACCGGAGCCTGCGCGAGCAGAGCCTCGGCTTCGGGCTCGTTGTCGAGGTGGTGTGGGGTGGTGAAGGGAAACGTGGCTTGCATCGCTGCCTCCTGACTGGATGTCACCAGGTCCGCGCACCGGGTGCCGGGCGCGAACGGCCGGGACCGATGCGCGGATCGGTGACAGCTGGGTTGTGTGCCGCCGGGGGCGGTGGCGCTTCGCGATCGTCTCGAATGCGATGAGGGGTCAAACGGTTCAGCCGGAGCTGTCGACGGCGCCGGTGGGCGGTTCGCTCGATCCGGGTGGTGATCGCCGTGCGGAGGTTCTCCCGGGTGGCCGGATGACGGTCGAGGACGCTTCTGCGGGAGTGCGAACGGGATTCTAGGGCGTGGTCACCGGAGGTGTCGACGGTGCCCATGAACCCGGCCCGGTCGTGACGGTGCGGGGCGTGGACGCACGTCCGTGACCGCACCGGCAGATTCGCCGGCAGGTCCGCCGGCGGACACCGCGACGGGCCGTCCGTGAGAAACGACGCGTTTCATGGGGCACACGGGACGGATCTCGCCACGGTGCCTCTTTCGTGCAGGCATATGACGTTGTGGTGTGCCTCCTTTGAGACAGCCTTCGCCCGGCCTGTGGCGAGGGCGTGATGTTGCTGCCATGCTCATCTGCGCGGCGGAACGATCATCGCCTCGACCCCCACGCTCAGCTCACCAGTGCGTCCAGCTCACCAGTGCGTCTTCCTCGACGGGTCGCCAACGCTGTCGCTTTCGAGGGCCGCTCCACTGATCCAGATGCCCGAAGCGCGGGCGAGTCCGGGTTCGGATACCACCGGGTCGCCGGGCTGCCCACGCGCTCGATGCTCCGGCCGCTTGCGCGGCCGGAGCCGCACCATCGGGACTGCTACGGAAACACCCCACCTTCCTTCATCCCCCCGGCTCACGAGGTGTCGATGTGATGCGCTTCCCCCTGGATTCGGACGCTGATCGTGTCGCTGTCATCGGAATGGCGGGCAGGTTGCCGAAAGCCCCGGATCCGGCGGCGTTCTGGCGCCTGCTGTGCGACGGGGCCGACGCGATCACCGCGCCGCCCGTGGGTCGGCAGGGCGTACGGCACGGCGGCTACCTGGACCGGGTGGACGGCTTCGACGCGGCGTTCTTCGGTGTGTCCCCCCGCGAGGCCGCCGGCATGGATCCGCAGCAGCGGCTCATGCTCGAACTCGCCTGGGAGGCCCTGGAGGACGCCCGGATCGTGCCGAGCACGCTGACGGACGGCCCGGCGGGGGTGTTCGTCGGCTCGATGTGGGAGGACTACACGTCCCTGACCTACCCCGGTCACATCACGCCGCACACGCTGACCGGCACCAACCGGGGCGTCATCGCCAACCGCGTCTCGCACTTCCTCGGTGTGCGCGGACCGAGCATGACGGTCGACACGGCCCAGTCGTCGGCGCTGGTCGCGGTGCATCTGGCGGTCGAGAGCCTGCGCCGCGGCGAGTCGGCGCTCGCCCTGGCCGGCGGGGTGAACCTCAACCTGACCGCTGCCCGCGAGGAGGGGGCGGCGGAGTTCGGCGGCCTGTCCCCGGACGACCGCTGCTTCACCTTCGACGCCCGGGCCAACGGCTTCGTCCGCGGCGAGGGCGGCGCCTTCCTCGTCCTGAAACCGCTGGACCGGGCCCTGGCCGACGGGGACCGCGTCTACGGTGTCATCCGGGGCAGCGCGGTCAACAACGACGGCGCCACACAGAGCCTGACCGTGCCCAGCGCGCAGGCCCAGGAACAGGTCATCCGCGAGGCACTGGCCCGCGCCGGCGTGCGTCCCGCGGACGTGCAGTACGTGGAGCTGCACGGCACCGGCACCGCCGTCGGCGACCCCATCGAGGCCACCGCCGTCGCGGCGGCCTACCGCGACCCGGCCGAGTCCGGCGACGCCGACAGCGCCCTGCGGGTCGGATCCGCCAAGACGAACGTCGGCCACCTGGAAGGCGCCGCAGGCATCGTCGGTCTGCTCAAGGCCGTCCTCAGCGTGTACCACCGTGCACTGCCGCCGAGCCTGAACCACGAAACCCCCAACCCCGGCATCCCTCTCGACGCACTGGCGCTGCGGGTCCAGACCGCGCTGACCCCCTGGCCGCGGCCGGACGCGCCCCTGCTCGCGGGCGTGTCGTCGTTCGGCATGGGCGGCACCAACGCGCACGTGATCGTCGAGCAGGCGCCCGATGCGGCCGCGCCGCCGACCCGCCGGCCCGCCCCCGAGGCCCGGCCGGCGCCGTGGATCGTCACGGCGCGGACCAAGCAGGCGCTACGAGCGCAGATCGAGCGCCTGCGCGAGCACGTGCGCAGCCACCCGGACCTGACCGCCGCCGAGGTCGCGCACGCGCTGGCCACCACCAGAACCCGTTTCGCGCACCGCGCGGTCCTGCTCGACTCCGCCCAGGTCGCCGCCGGCCGGGCCGGCACCCCGGGCCGTACCGTCTTCGTGTTCCCCGGCCAGGGCGCGCAGTGGGTCGGCATGGGCCGGGAGCTGTACGCCGCGTACCCCGTCTTCCGGGCCGCCGCGGACGAGTGCGCCCAGGCCCTGGCCCCGTACACCGACTGGTCCCTGGCCGATGTCCTGGACGGCGCCCCGCTCGACCGCGTGGACATCGTGCAGCCCGCCCTGTTCGCGGTGATGGTGTCCCTGGCGGCACTGTGGCGCTCCTTCGGTGTCGAGCCCGACGCGGTGGTCGGGCACTCGCAGGGCGAGATCGCCGCGGCATACGTCGCGGGCGCGCTGTCGCTGTCCGACGCGGCCCGGATCGTGGCGCTGCGCAGCCGCGCGCTGGTGGCGCTGACCGGCCGGGGCGGCATGGTGTCCGTGGCCCTGTCCGCCGAGCGGGCCGAGGACTACGTGTCGCGCTGGGGCGGCGCGCTGACGGTCGCCGTGGTCAACGCAACCGGCTCGGTCGTGGTGTCCGGCGACACGCAGGCCCTGTCCGAACTGGTCGAGTCCTGCGCGGCGGACGGTGTCCGCGCACGCGTCGTCCCGGTGGACTACGCCTCCCATTCCGCGCAGGTCGAGGCGATCCGCGAACAGCTGCGCACCGAACTGGACGGTGTGCGGCCGCGGCAGGGCACCATCCCGTACTACTCCGCGGTCACCGGCGGCCTCCTCGACGACACCACGGAGCTCGACGCCGGCTACTGGTACCGCAACCTGCGCGAGCCGGTCCGCTTCGACCTGGCCACCGCCGCACTGCTGGCGGACGGGCACGACGTCGTGGTCGAGGTCAGCCCGCACCCGGTGCTGCTGCCCGCCCTCGAACAGACCCTGGAACAGGCCCGCGAGCGGACCGGCGTGCCCGGCCTCGCCACCGGCACGCTGGGCCGTGACCGGGGCGGACCGGACGTCTTCCTGACCGCGCTGTCCCGGCTGTTCGTGGCCGGCGTGCCGGTCGACTGGTCCCCGGCCGTCGCCGAGGCCGCACCGGTCGACCTGCCCACGTACGCCTTCCAACGTCGTTCGTACTGGCTGCCCGAAGCGACAGCCGGGCAGAGCCCACGGACCCCGGGCGGCCCGGGGACTCCCGCGGCGGAGACCGCCGCAGCCGGCCGGCCGGACGGTGGCCCGGAGGCCTGCGACACCGGGGCCGACGGCACGGACACGGGCGACCCCGAGTCGGGCGCCGCGGTCGACGCGGTCGACGCGGCCGCCGTGGTCACCGCGCAGATCGCGCTCGTGCTGGGCCACGAGAACCCCGCGGACATCGATCCCGAGCTCACCTTCAAGGACCTCGGCTTTGACTCGGTCACCGGGCTCGAACTGCGCAACCGCCTGGCCGGCGCCCTGGATCGGCAACTCCCCTCCGGTCTGGTCTTCGACCACCCGACGCCCGCGGAGCTGATCGACTGGCTGCGCACCGGCCCCGGCGACCGACCGGCCCCCGCCGCCGCGGCCGCCCACGACGACCCGGTCGTCATCGTGGGGATGGGCTGCCGCTTCCCCGGCGGGGTGGCCTCGCCGGACGACCTGTGGCGGCTCGTCACGGAGGGCGTGGACGCGATCGGCGACTTCCCGGACGACCGCGGCTGGGACCTGGGCGGCCTGTACGACCCGGAACTGCGCGGCGCGGGCACCACGTACATCACCCGGGGCGGGTTCCTGGAGGCGGCGGCCGGCTTCGACGCTCCGTTCTTCGGCATCTCGCCCCGCGAGGCGCTCGCCATGGACCCGCAGCAGCGGCTCGTGCTGGAGACGGCCTGGGAGACCTTCGAGCACGCCGGGATCGACCCGGCCTCGCTGCGCGGCAGCCACACCGGCGTGTTCACCGGCGTCTGGTCGTCCGGCTACGCGACCGGACCGGGTCTGCCGGAGGACCTGGAGGGATACCTGTTCACCGGCGTCGCGACCAGCGTCACGTCCGGCCGGGTCGCCTACCACCTCGGGCTGCGCGGTCCGGCGCTGTCCGTGGACACCGCCTGCTCGTCGTCCCTGGTCGCCGTCCACCTGGCCGCCCAGGCCCTGCGCGCGGGCGAGTGCTCGCTGGCGCTCGCCGGCGGTGTCACGATCATGGCGACACCGCTGGGCTTCACCGAGTTCTCCCGTCAGCACGGCCTCGCGGCGGACGGCCGCAGCAAGCCCTTCGCCGCCGCGGCCGACGGCACCAGCTGGGCCGAGGGCGCCGGCTTGGTGCTGCTGGAACGTCTGTCGGACGCCCGTCGCAACGGTCACCGGGTGCTGGCGGTGGTCGCGGGAAGTGCGGTCAACCAGGACGGCGCGTCCAACGGCCTGACCGCGCCCAACGGCCCGTCGCAGGAGCGGGTGATCCGGCAGGCGTTGGCGAATGCCGGGTTGGAGGCGTCCGAGGTGGACGCGGTGGAGGCGCACGGCACCGGCACCACCCTCGGCGACCCCATCGAGGCCCACGCCCTGCTGGCCGCCTACGGTCAGGACCGGGTGGAGCCGTTGTGGCTGGGGTCGGTGAAGTCCAACATCGGCCACACCCAGGCCGCCGCCGGCGTCGCGGGCCTGATCAAGATGGTCATGGCGATGCGGCACGGCGAACTCCCGCGAACCCTGCACATAGACGCCCCCTCCCCGCACGTCGACTGGGCCTCCGGCGGCGTCCGGCTGCTGACCGAGGCCCGGCCCTGGCCCGACAGCGGTCACCTGCGCCGCGCCGGCATCTCGGCCTTCGGCATCAGTGGCACCAACACCCACCTCATTATCGAGCAGAGCAGCATCGAGCAGTCCTCCGAACCGGACCCGGGCCACCTTCCCCACCCCGCCGACCGGGCCGCCCCCACCGCCTGGCTGCTGTCCGCGAAGACCGAAGCCGCGCTGCGCGCCCAGGCCGAGCGGCTGCACGCGTTCGCGACCGCCCACCCCGACGTCCCGGCCGCCGCGATCAGCCGCGCACTGGCCGCCCGCACCCGGTTCGAGCACCGGGCCGCGGTGGTCGGCGCCGACCGGGACGACCTGCTGTCCGGCCTGGCCGCGCTCCCGCCGGGGCTGCCGGGACTGCCGGCCCGTACCGGCGGGACCGTGTTCGTCTTCCCCGGACAGGGGGCGCAGTGGGCGGGCATGGGCCACGACCTGTACGAGCAGTCCGAGGTCTTCCGCGCCGGCATCGACGCCTGCGCCGCCGCCCTGGCCCCGTACACCGACTGGTCGCTGGTCGACGAACTGCGCCACGGCTCGCTGGAGCGCGTCGACGTGGTGCAGCCGGCCCTGTTCGCCGTCATGGTGGCGCTGGCCGACCTGTGGCGGTCCTACGGCGTGCAGCCGGACGCCGTGGTCGGCCACTCCCAGGCGGAGATCGCCGCCGCGTACGTCGCCGGCGCGCTGTCGCTGCGGGACGCCGCCAAGGTCGTGGCGTTACGGTCCAGGGCACTGGCCGTCATCGCCGATCGGGGCGGCATGGTGTCCCTCGCACTGTCCGTCGAACAGGCTGCCGGTTACCTGGCCCGCTGGGGCGAGCGGCTGACCACCGCCGTGGTGAACGGACCCGCGGCGGTCGTGGTGTCCGGTGGCCTCGACGTGCTGGACGAACTGCTGACGGCCTGTGAGGCCGACGGCATCCGCGCCCGCCGCCTGCCCGTCGACTACGCCGCCCACTCCGCGCAGGTCGAGGCGATCCGAGAGCAACTGCTCACCGACCTGGCCGACATCACACCCCGCTCGGCGGCGATCCCGTTCTACTCCACGGTCACCGGCGAGCCGCTCGACACCTCCGCCCTCGACGCCGGCTACTGGTACCGCAACCTCCGCGAACCCGTACGGTTCGACCTGGCCACCGGCCGGCTCACCGCCGACGGCCACGACCTGTTCCTGGAGGTCAGCCCGCACCCGGTGCTGGTGCCCGCGCTGGACGTCGCCGCCACCGGAACACTGCGCCGCGATCACGGCGGCCTCACCGAGTTCCTCGCCGCGGCGGGACGCCTCTACGCCGCCGGAGCCGACGTCGACTGGATTCCGGTCCTGCCCCGCACCGCACCCAGGGCGGACCTGCCCACGTACGCCTTCCAGCGCGAGCCCTACTGGGTGACCGCGACCCCGCCGGTGCCCCGTGACGACTGGCGGTACGAGGTGGCATGGGCGCCGACGAGCGGTACCGCTGCCCCGGTGGACCCGGCTCGCTGGCTCGTCCTGGCCACGACCGGGCACCCGTGGGCCGAGGCCCTGCGCGAACGGGGCTTCGCGGTGGCCGACACCTGGGACATGGCCGACACCTGGGACGCCCGGCCCGGGCCGGACGGTGTGCTGTCGCTGCTGGCGCTGGACGAGGAGCCGCACCCCGACCACCCGGTGCTCCCGGCGGGCCTGGTCCTCACCCTGGATCTGGTCCGCAGCCTGGACCAGGTGCGCAGCCTGGACCCGGTGCGGGCGGCCGTCCCACTGTGGTGCGCGACCAGCGGCGCCGTGAGCACCTCGGGCACCGACCCGGTCACCAGCCCGGCCCAGGCCCTGGCGTGGGGCACCGGCGCGTCCGCGGCGCTGGAGTTCCCGCACGGTTGGGGCGGCCTGGTCGACCTTCCCGCCGTGCCCGACGAGGAGAGCGTGAACGCGCTGCTCGTCGTGCTCGCCGGCACGGGCGAGGACCAGGTGGCGATCCGCGGCACCCGGCGCTTCGCCAAGCGGCTGCGCCGCAAGGCCTCATCGGGCCCGGCCGCGCGGCCCTGGCGGCCGCGGGGCACGGTGCTGGTCACCGGCGGCACCGGCGCGCTCGGCGGACAT
>NZ_MECK01000607.1 GCF_014596465.1 Streptomyces sp. CBMA123
CACCGACCGCCGCATCGTCCTGCACTGCGCCGGCGGCAGCCGCTCCTCCATCGCCGCCAGCCTCCTGCGCCACCACGGCCACCCGCACGCCTACGACCTCATCGGCGGCTACGGCGCGTGGGAGGCCGCCCCGACGGCGTGACCGCACCCGCGCGGCGCTGCGCCGGGGCAGCCCGGTGCGTCGTGTGCACGAACCTACTGTCGGCGCTGTTCGGGGATCTCCGCGCGCCGCAGGTGCTCACGGATGAGCGTCGCGACAAGGTCTCCCTCGGACAAGCCGGCAGCGAAGGCAGCGCGTGTGAAGGCGGCGCGCTGCTCCTGCGGGAGGATCACCGCCCTGATGGCGGCGGCATCAGGGTGCCGCCAGCTGCAGCACATGCGGCGATGGCACTGGTCGGCAGATTCCGATCCGACGTTCGGCGTATTCCACGGCTTGAACGGATACCTGGCCAGCATTGCTTCGCACTCCGCGAACCGCTCCCACATCTCCTCCTTGCTCCGGTGCCGTGCCGCTCCGAAATGGTGCCGGAACCAGTCGCGACGGTCGGTGTTCCGCAACTCGCGCCTGACTTTCTCCACTCGGCCTTCGAACCCTAGAGCCATCCGCAACGGCATCATGCGGGTGTCGAAGCCGACATCCGGCCGCTCGCGGTGCAGCTTCTGGTCGGTGAACCACTGCTTCGCCGTACGCTTTCCTTTCCAGTCGTTGCAGGGCTTGCATGCAGGGATGAAGTTCCACCAGACGTCCGCACCTTCGTCCGCGACCGGCGTCTCGTGATCCAACGTCGTCGCGGGCTCCGTATCGCAGTAGGTGCACCTGCCCTCGTTGCCACTGAGGGTTGCCAGCCAGACGTACGTGTGTTGGATGCGGCGCGTGCCGCGACGGATGGTTGCCTGGGGTGCCATGAGTGATTCGCCTCTCTGATGTTGCATCAATTCGAAGTTGCTGGAGGCTAGCTGGCGCCACTGACAATGATCTGTGTAGAGATCATTTATGAATGGAAACCTCTCAAAGCGATGCGGGTGTGATCGCCAGTGATCACTGAGTGGCCAGGCGGTCGAGGTGCAAGGACGTGTGGGGTGTGAGGCCTCGGGGCGCGGCGCTTTAGGCTCGTCGTCACGGGGCCGTCTTCGAGCAGCCCGACGACGCGGTCCCGTACGGCGTGCTCACCGGCGACGCCCTGTTCATCGGCGAAGCGCCGGACGGCGCCGTCGGCGAGCATCCCGGCCACCCGGCCGTGGTCAAGGACGGGCAGGCGGTGGACGTCGGCGCTGCGGAAGGTGCGGTAGGCGGTGTCGAGGTCGTCGTCGGCGTCCACGATGGTGACCGGTGTGGTCATCAGGTCGGTGACCAGCTGCTCGGGATGGTGGCCGTGGGGGAGTCCGCGGTCGGTGAGGGTGCCGCTCAGTCGGCCGTGGTCGGTGACGAGGACGCAGCCGACGGCCTCCTGCTCAATCCGCAGGGCGGCCTTGACAGTCGTGGTGGTGGGATCGACGGTGACCGGCGGCGCGGCCGTCAGATCTGCTGCCGTCATGACGCCCGGCCCGCGGTGTTGCCGTTGAGGGAGACGGTGACCTCGGGCGGGTGGTCGAGCGTGTTCTTCACCGTGCAGTGGCGGACGACCGCGAGCAGCCCGGGGGCCTGCTCGGGCGGCAGGCCGGGGGCGGTGACCTCGATGGACACCGTGGCGATCCTGGCCGGGCGGTCCTGGGCCATGGTGTAGTCCGCGGTGACGTGGAGACCGTCCCGGGTGAGGCCGTGCCGGTCGAGGTAGCCGCCGGCGTAGTGGGCGGTACAGGAGGCCAGGGCGGAGGCGCACAGTTCGACCGGGGTCGGTGCGGCGTCTCCGCCACCTGCGTCGAGGGGTTGGTCGACGGTCAGGACGTGCGACCGGACGTCGACGGCGTACAGGTCTCCCGCCACCGGGTCGACCTCGATCCGGCCGGGCTGTGGAGTCTGTGGCCGCTCAAGGAGGGTGGCCTGGCGTAGCAGCATCCCGGCCAGCTGCCGGGCCTCGGCCGCAGTGAGCGAGATCCAGACCTGGTGGACGTCGTACGGTTCGAGGGGCGTGTCGAGCACGATGCGACCGCTGTCCGGCAGGACTTCCGGGGTGTAGCGGGACACCGCGACGGTCCGCCCGGCGGCGGTGTGCATCAGCTGCTGGGTGGTGGTGCGGGAGTCGTCGGTCAGCACGGCCGTGCCTCCGGGTGCTCAGTGCCCGGCACGGGGTCGACCGGGCCTCTGTCATCCAGGAGACCGCTTGCCGGGCGCGCGGCGGCAGGGCCGTTCGGCCCGCCACCCGGCCCCATCGGCCGGGCCGGAGGGGGAGTCCGGGGAGCGCCTGGCGAGGCCGGACGTACCAGAGGGCAAGGGCGGGGAGGCCCGCCCGTACGGACCCTGCGCCTCTCGGAGCCGTCACGCCCGACGCGGGATGGTGGACGCAATCCAACGAGGGGCGGAAGGTGAGTTCGATGATCATCTCGGAGACGACGGAGTTCCACATCGGCGACCGCGTGTGCGTCTACCGCGAATCGTCCTACGGCACGATCGAGAGCGCCGTGGTGGTGGACGCCCCGGCTGACCACAGCCTCCGGGTGGAGTTCACCGACGGCCACCGCAACCACCTCCGCAACGGCCGCATCGAGCTCGTGGCCCAAGCCGTTCGGTGAAGCCGAGCCGTCCGCACACAAGGTCCCCCGGCCGCTGCGGGCAGGGCCGTTGGGCCCTCGCCGGACACCGCCGACGCGGTGGATCCTCGAATCACCGGCGCTCCCCGCCGGGAGCAGCGGCAGCAGGGAGTGAACCATCATGACCACCGGAACTGCCCTCACCACCGCCGACCTGCGTGTGCTGGCCGAGGCTGGAGGCCTGGCACCGTCGCTGCACAACAGCCAGCCCTGGCGCTTCCGCCCCACCCCCGACCTGCTCGGCCTGGAGGTCCACGCGGACCTGAACCGGGCCGTCCCCGCCGCCGACCCGGACGGGCGGGCGCTGCACATCTCGCTCGGCGCCGCCGTGTTCAACCTGCGGGTGGCCGCTGCCCACCTCGGCCGCGAGGCCGTCGTCCAGCTGCTCCCGAACGGCGCGGAGGCGCAGCCGCGCGCCGTCCTCGACCTTTCGGCACCGGCCCGCTCAGCACAGCCCTTCGGAGCTGACCTCTACCCGGCCATCGCGGGGCGCCACTCCAGCCGGCACCCGTTCACCAACCGGGACGTCCCCGAAGCGATCGTCGCCGACCTGATCACGGCCGCCCGGGACGAAGGCGTCACCCTCACCGTGCTGGAGGAGCACGGCGTACGCCGAGTCCTCGACCTCACCGCCGAGGCCGAGGCCCGGATCGCGGCCGATGTCACCCGCGAGGCCGAGACCCGCCGCTGGCTGCGCCTGGAACCGTCCTTCGACGGCATCCCGCTGGCCGCCCTCGGCGAGCACGACCGCGACGCCCGCGTCCCGATGCGGGGGTTCACCGGCCATCCGCCGCGCCACACCACCCCAGCCGAACGCTTCGAGGCCCTGCCCCAACTCGCCACCCTCACCACCCACTCCGACGGCCAGGCGGAATGGCTGCGGACCGGACAGGCGATGGAACGGGTCTGGTTGCTCGCCACCGTCCACGGCCTGCGTGCCTCCGTCCTGCACCAGGCCGTCGAGATCCCCGACACCCGCTGGCGCCTGCGCGACACCGCCGAGGGGCCGGCGAACGTCCAACTGGTTCTGCGCCTTGGCTACGGCCCGCCCGGTGCGGCCAGTCCGCGCCGTCGGGTCGAGGACGTCCTCGACCAGGTGTATGGATGAGCGTCACTGCGGGCGGACGATGACCACCGGGCAGGTGGCGTGCTGAGCGCAGCGCATGCTCACCGAACCGAGCAGCGCACGGGTGAAACCGCTGTGCCCGTGACTGCCCACCACCAGTACCTCGGCTCCCCTCGCTGCTTTCAGGAGGACGTCGGAGGGGTCGCCCAGGACCAGGCGTTCCCGCACCTCTACCGGTCGGTCCGGCCCGAGCACCTCTCCGAGTTCCTCGGCGAACCGCTGCTGGGCGAGATTCTCGTCGAAGGACGTGTCGACCACCGGCGCGGACCAGCCGTAGTGGCTCGGCGGTTCCCAGGCGCCCACGGCGTCCACGACCCCGCCGGTGAGCGTCGCGTGTCGGATCGCCCAGCGCAGTGCGGCGTACGACGACGGAGAGCCGTCGACGCCGACCACGATGCGGGGAGCGGAGTCATTCGCGTCCATCTGTACCGTCACCGTCCTGTAGGCGGTCGCCCCTCCCACCACGGTGGGTGCCGTCCGCCGTCGCCGCCAGCACGGCCCGGCACCCGGGTGACGGCACAGGTGCCCGGCCGGGGCGGGGACCGTCAGGACGGGCCGGTGGCGAGGGTGCGGCACATCCCGTCGAGGGCCAGCTGCATCGCCTGCCAGGGGCGTCCGCCGGGGAACGGCCGGCCGGCGCGGAACCGGACGGGCAGGTAGACGCCGAGCGCCTTCTTCCCGAGCCGCCAGAGCGGGGACGTGCCGACGCGGTAGAGGTCGCCGGCGTCGGCCGAGGCGCGTACGGGCAGTGCCGGGTCACGGGTCTCCTCCAGCGGCACCTGGGCGAAGGTGGCCTTGTCGGGCATCTCCGTCACACACATGCTGACCGGCTCGAACGGGCTTGGGCGGTACGGCAGTTCGAGTGCGACCACGGTGTCGATGTGGTCGGCGACGGCGTCGGCCTGGAGGAAGGCCAGGAAGGCCTGCTTGACGGGGAAGTCCCCGGCGTCGCCCGGGGCGTAGATCTGCGGGTGCCCCTGGACCTGCCTGGTGGCGGAGAGGGTGCGCAGGAAGCCGCGGTCGTCGTGCGGCAGGTCGGGGTGGTCCACCGCGGCGACGTACGGCGGGAAGGCGATGAGCAGGTCGAAGGGCCGGGCGGTGCCGTCGGTGTAGCGGACCGCGTCCTCGCCGACCTTGTCGACCTCGGCCGAGGTGTGGCCCTCGATGCCCCGGGCGGCGAACTCCTGCTCCACCACCTGGGCAGGCGTGGGCCGAAGGCCTGGACGTAGCCGGACTCGTAGGTGGTCCAGGTGAGGTGGACGAGGGGGCGGAGGCCGGCCCGGCGCAGCCAGGTGTCCAGCATCAGCGCGATCTCGTACAGCGGCCCGGCGCACTTGTCGGCGCCGAAGGGCAGGTAGACGGTGTTGGGCTTGAAGAGGAAGTCCTCCCGGTCGGCGGTGAGCGTGATGCGGACGCGGTCGCCGAGCCGGTGGCGGAGGGTGAAGGCCGTCTCCAGGCCGGCGAAGCCCCCGCCGGCGACCAGGACGTGCGGTTTCGCGGTCATCGCGGGATCTCCTCCTCGATGATCGGGGGACCGTCGGGGCGGATGATCCGGCCCGAGATCCCGGTGGGCTTGATGCGCATCCAGGTGTCCCGGGTGCCGCCCGCCCAGGGGCGCGGGTCGGCGTGCTGCTGGAACCAGTGCACGGCCTCCTCCTCGGTGACCGTCGATGCGGTGCCGTTCACCAGGACGCTCCAGCCGGTGGCGAACGCCTCGTCCAACTGGTCGACCTCGAAGGCGACTTCGCTGCCAGCCGCCCGGGACAGGGTGCCGTCCGCCTCAGTGCGGTAGAGGATGCCGGCGTCCAGCACCCGGTAGTTGACGGGCAGCGCCACCAGTCCGCGCGGCGCGGCCAGGATCACCCGGCCGACGCCGCCGGGGCTGAGCTTGGCCCAGCAGGCCGCCGCGTCCAGCTCCTCCAGCCGGACGCGCGTGTTGGCGCGGGCCCGGCCGGACGGGACATCGCGGCCGCCGCCGAGCAGGTCGGTGACCGTGGTGTCGAGCGCGTCGGCGATCCGGGCCAGGGTGGTGACGCCGACCGGGACGGGGTGCGTCTCCAGGTACTCCAGGAACCCCGGGTCCAGCCCGCCGCGCTCCGCCACCAGCTCGCGGGTGAGCCCCAGTCGGGCACGGCGGCGGGCGACCCGGCGGCCGAGGTCGCCGGGGTCGGCCGGGCGGGGGTGTGCCCGGCCTTCGTTCGTGGTCCGCATGTCGACCTCCTCGGTCAGGCCTGGATGCCGTTCGGGACGATCACCAGCGGGACGGTGCAGCGGTGCACCAGGGCCCGCCCGGTAGAGCCGAACAGCAGGCCGCGGAAGCCGCCGAGGCCCCTGCTGCCGATGACCAGGCAGCGGGCGCGGGTCGCGACGGCGGCCAGCATCGGAGCGGGGGAGCCGGTGAGCACCTCGCGCCGGACCCGGATGTCCGGGTACTTCTCCTGCCAGCCGGCCATGGCCTCGGACAGGTCCACCAGGGACTCCTCGATCAGGCCGGGCCGGCCGACCTCAGTGGGGCGTCGGACCTCCACGGCCTGAACGTCGGCCCCGACGAGCGACGCCTCCTCGAAGGCGAAGCCGATCGCGGCCCGGGACGCCTCCGAGCCGTCCACCCCGACCACGACCGACCCGGGCCCGGACAGATCCTCGGGCGGCTCGGGAACGAGGGCGATCGGGCAGTTCAGGTGACCGACCAGGGACGCACCCTTGGAACCGATCGGCAGCGCGGAGCGTGCCTCCGTCAGCCGGCGGATGCCGAGGACGAGCTGGGCGGCCTCGTCGGCCGCCTCGCGCAGCACCCGTACCGGGCGGCCCTCGGCCAGCTTCGTGGTGATCTCCAGCCCGGGGTGCCGCTCGGCGGCCAGTAGCCGGGCGGTGTCCAGCAGCGCGTCACCGGCGGCCCGCAGGCCGATCACCCGGTGGTGGCCCTCCTCCTCCGGCTGACCGGTCGGCCACTCCTGGGCGTGCAGCAGTTGCAGCGGCAGGCCGCGTCCGGCAGCCTCGTCCGCCGCCCAGCGCACGGCCCAGCGGCTCGCCTCGGAGCGGTCGACGCCCACGATCACGGGGCGGTTCTCGAAGCCGTTCATCGCAGACTCCTTCGTCGGCCCCGGCCGGCGCCGTCACCGGCTCTGTGCGGAGCCTTGACCACCCTCATCGTCGGCCGCCGCCGGCCGCGCGGGCAGGGCCGGTCGGTCCCGTACCGCAGACCGGTGGGCCCTGACCGGCCCCGAGCCCGCCCCGGTCAGCGATCCGGCCCGGCCGGCCACCCGGCGCCGGCGGATCGCGTCCTCGTGCCCGGCCCGTTCGGCTCAGGCCTTCGCGAGGCACCGGGCCACGGTCCTGTGCGGCGCGGCGGAGGGCCCCGACGGCCCCCGGCCCGGGGCCGGGCGGCCCCTGCGGAATCCCGGGGCGCGGTGGACAGTGGAACTACGCGTACCACCCACCCCCGGGAGGTACCGGGGACCGGCCCGAGGACAACCCGATGGAAACCATCACCGCACCGCTCGCCGAACTGGACGAACAGGGCCTCGCCGCGCTCGTCGAGGCCCTGCGGCAGCGCGGATACACCGTGATCGGACCCACCGTGCGGGACGGTGCGATCGTGCTCGCCGAGCTGGCCTCGGCGGGGGAGCTGCCGTACGGCTGGGGCGTCGAGGCCGAGGCCGGGACCTACCGGCTGCGCCCGCGTTCGGACCGGGCGGCCTTCGCCCATTCGGCCGGGCCGCAGTCCTGGAAGACCTTTCTGCACCCGCCCCGGGCCCGGCTCTGGCAGGCCGACCGCGCCGAGGACGGCTCCTTCACCGTCCGGGACGACGACGAACCGCCACCCCGCTACGCCTTCCTCGGCGTCCGCCCCTGCGACCTGCGGGCGATCGCCGTGCAGGACCGGGTGCTGACCGGCGGCCCGTACGTCGACCCGGTGTACGGGCCGCGCCGGACCCGGGCGTTCATCGTCGTGGCCGAGTGCACCGAGCCGAGCGCGGTCTGCTTCTGCACCTCGATGGGCACCGGCCCGGGCCTGCCGCAGGGATCGTCGTACGACCTGGCGCTCACCGAGACGGCGGAGCCCGACGGCCTGCACTACCTGGTGCGCGCGGGCAGCCCCGACGGCGAGGACGTACTCGCCGCACTCCCCACCCGCCCCACCGACGGCGAGCACGCCCGCCGCGCCGTCAGCGAGGCCGCAGGGCGGATGGGCCGGACCATGGACCCCACCGACCTGCGCGCGCTGATGGCCGGCACGATGACCGCCGAACGCTGGGACCAGGTCGCCGACCGCTGCCTGACCTGCGGCAACTGCACCATGGTCTGCCCCACCTGCTTCTGCACCACCACCGAGGAGGTCACCGACCTCACCGGCGACCACGCCGAGCGCTGGCGCCGCTGGGACTCCTGCTTCGACCTCGACTTCTCCCACCTGCACGGCACCGGCCCGGTCCGCACCTCCGCCCGCAGCCGCTACCGCCAGTGGCTCACCCACAAACTCGGCACCTGGCACGACCAGTTCGGCTCCTCGGGGTGTGTCGGCTGCGGCCGCTGCATCGCCTGGTGCCCGGTCGGCATCGACATCACCGAAGAGGTCGCCGCCCTGCGCGCCGAGGACGCGACGACATCGGAGGGAGCCCCGTGACGCACCCGACGACCCCGCACCCGACGACCCCTCACCCGATGACCCCCGTCCCGTACCGGGTGCTCGCCCGCCGCCGGGAGAGCGCCGACACCGTCACCCTCGACCTCGTCCCGGTCGCCGCCCGGCTGCGCCGGTTCCGGCCCGGGCAGTACGCGATGCTGTACGCCTTCGGCACCGGGGAGATCCCGGTCTCCGTCAGCGGCATCGACGGCGCCCTGCTCCGTCACACCGTCCGGGCGGTCGGCAAGGTCAGCGAGGCGCTGTGCCGGGCCGAGCGCGGCCACTGGATCGGCACCCGCGGACCGTACGGGACGGCCTGGCAGACCCCGTCCACCGGCAGCGACGTGCTGATCGTCGCCGGCGGCATCGGGCTCGCCCCGCTGCGTCCGCTGATCGAGGAGGTCCTCGCCCGGACCGAGGCGTACGGGACGGTCTCGGTGCTCACCGGGTACCGCGACCCGGGCGAGCAACTGTTCCTCGACGACCTGCCGCGCTGGCGCGCCGGGGCGGACCTCCGGACCACAGTGGACCGCCCGGAGCCCGGTTGGCCCGGCGCCACCGGGCTGGTCACCGGCCTGCTGGACGACGCCGACTTCCACCCCGAACGCTGCGCCGCCTATCTGTGCGGCCCAGAAGTGATGATGCGCGCCACCGCCCGGGAGCTGCTGCGCCGGGGCGTACCCGCCGAGCGGATCCGGGTCTCGCTGGAACGCAACATGCGCTGCGCGACCGCCTGGTGCGGGCACTGCCAGCTCGGACCCGTCCTCGTCTGCCGGGACGGACCGGTCTTCGGCTGGGACCACGCCGAGGGCCTGCTGGCCACCCCCGAGCGGTGAGCACGATGACCCGTACCCCGCGCCTGGCGGTCTGGAAGTTCTCCTCCTGCGACGGCTGCCAGCTCACCCTCCTCGACTGCGAGGACGAACTCCTCGCGCTCGCCGGGCAGGTGGAGATCGGCTACTTCCTGGAAGCCTCCAGCCGCGAACTGCCGCCGCCCTACGACCTCTCCCTGGTCGAGGGCTCCATCGCGACCGCCGCCGACCTGGAACGCGTCCGGCGGGTCCGCGAGCAGTCCCGGCACCTGGTGACCATCGGCGCCTGCGCCACCGCCGGTGGCGTCCAGGCACTGCGCAACCTGGCGAGCCTGCCCGAGTACCAGGCCGTCGTCTACGCCCGGCCCGAGTACATCGACAGCCTCGACCGCTCCACCCCGATCTCCGCCCACGTACCGGTCGACCTGGAGCTCCGCGGCTGCCCGATCGACAAGCGGCAGCTGCTGGAGGTCATCACCGCCTACCTCGCCGACCGCAAGCCCGACATCCCCACCCACAGCGTCTGCTTCGAGTGCAAGCTGCGCGGCACCACCTGCGTCACCGTCGCCCACGGTACCCCGTGCCTGGGACCGGTCACCCAGGCCGGCTGCGGCGCCATCTGCCCCGCGTACGGGCGCGGCTGCTACGGCTGCTTCGGGCCGATGCAGACGCCCGACACCCGGGCCCTGCTGCCACTGCTGCGCCGCGACGGCGTCACCGAGGCGGACGCCGCCCGCCTCTACCGCACCTTCAACGCCGAGGCCCCCGAGTTCTCCGAAGCGGCCCGCCAGGCGACCGAGGAGGCCGAATGACCCACCGCACCGAGCGGCTGCTCAGCGTCGGCGCGCTGGCCCGCGTCGAGGGTGAGGGCGCGCTGCACCTCGCCGTCCGCGACGGCGAGGTCGAGGACGTCCGGCTGCAGATCTACGAGCCGCCGCGCTACTTCGAGGCGCTGCTGCGCGGCCGCCGGTACACCGAGCCGCCCGACCTCACCTCGCGCATCTGCGGGATCTGCCCGGTCGCGTACCAGATGAGTGCCTGCCGCGCGGTCGAGGACGCCTGCGGGGTCGTGGTGGACGGACAACTCGCGCGGCTGCGCCGGCTCCTGTACTGCGGGGAGTGGATCGAGAGCCACACCCTGCACATCTACCTGCTGCACGCCCCCGACTTCCTGCGCCTGCCGGACGCCCTCGCGCTGGCCCGCACCGACCCCGCCCTGCTGCAACGCGGGCTGCGGCTCAAGAAGGCCGGGAACGAGATCGTCGAGACGCTCGGCGGACGGGCGATCCACCCGGTCAACGTCCGGCTCGGCGGCTTCCACCGCCTCCCTACCCGCGCCGAACTCGACCACTTGGCAGCGGTGTTGAGTCAGGCCCGGACCGATGCCGAGGACACCCTCGGCTGGGTGGCCGGGTTCGACTTCCCGCCGCTGACCGTCCGGCACGAACTCCTCGCCCTCACCGAGTCGGATGGCTACGCCATCGACTCCGGCACCCCGACCGGCACGCTGGCCGGATCGTTCCCGGTACGGGACTTCGAGCAGCGCGTCCGGGAACGCCAGGTGCCGCACTCCACGGCCCTGCACGCCACCCTCGACGGCCGGCCCCACCTGACCGGGCCGCTTGCCCGCTGGAACCTCGGCAGCGAACGCCTGCCCGCCGAGGTCCGCGTCCTGGCCGCCGAGGCCGGACTCGGCGCGCGCTGCGACAACCCCTTCCGCAGCATCGTGGTCCGGGCGGCGGAGGTGTTGTGGGCCGTCACCGAAGCGCAGCGGATCATCGAGCGGTACGAGCCCCCACCCGCCCCTGCCGTCCCGGTCCGGCCCCGGGCGGGAAGCGGGTTCGGCGCCACCGAGGCCCCGCGCGGGCTGCTGTACCACCGCTACGACCTGGACGAGGACGGGATCGTCCAGCGGGCCGTCATCGTCCCGCCGACCGCGCAGAACCAGAGCGCGATCGAGGCCGACCTGCGGGCTTTCGTCCAGCCCCGGCTGCACCTGGACGACGCGGAGCTGACCCGCCGGTGCGAACAGGCGATCCGCAACTACGACCCGTGCATCTCCTGCGCGGCGCACTTCCTCACCCTCAGCGTGGACCGGAGGTGACGGGCATGGCCGGTGAACGCGTCGTCGTCATCGGCGTCGGCAACGAGTACCGTCACGACGACGGCGTGGCTGTGGCCGTCCTGGCGGAACTCGCCGCCGACGGCCCGGCCGTCGACCGGATCACCCTGTGCGACGGCGAGCCCACCCGGCTGATGGAGCTGTGGGAGGACGCGGACCTCGCGGTCGTGGTCGACGCGGTGCACAGCCATCCAGGGGAGCCGGGCCGGATCCACCGGGTCGACGTCGACGCCGACCACCTCCTCGCCGATCCACTGGCCGGGGAGGACGCGGCGGCCGGCACCCACGGCCTGGGCCTCGGCCACGCCGTCGCCCTGGCCGCCGCACTCGCCAAGCTGCCGCGCGAACTGTTGATCATCGCGGTCGAAGGTGCGGACTTCTCGATCGGCGAGGGCCTGAGCCCGGCCGTCGCCGACGCGGTGCCGCGCGTCGTCGCCGAGGTCCGCCGAGCGGTGCGCGCCCGGCGATGACGGCCCGGCAGGGTGGCGCCCGGCGGCGTCGGCAACCGGCTCAGGACGACGGCACCGGCGATGAACGCGGCCGACCGGCCTGGCGGAAGGGGTCCATTGGGCTCTGTCGTCGCCGTGGCGGGTGCGGTGCAGTGGTGGTACCCAGGACCGCCGACAGTGTCGGGGGCGGGAGGCAGGAATGGACCACGACGGGCCGGCGATCGAGCTGGCCGCACTGAGCAAGTCGTACGGTCGCAAGGTGGGTGTCGACGGAGTGGCCGTTCGCTCCCCGGGAACGCCGGGCGGCTGGCCGCCCATCTGCTCGGACCCCGGGCTGTGGCAGCCGCGTCGTTCGAGGAGATCGGTCGCACGCTGGCGGCGGACGCGCGGCTCCGACGACTGCGCGAAGACGAGAGGGCGGCCGAAGCGCGGTGGCGGGAACGTCTCGCGGAGGCACGGACGTGGCTCCTGCGCGGACTGCTGGTGAGCGGGGAGGGCGCGTTGGAGGCGGCGGCGGTCGCCGACCGGATGGACGTGGCCATCGAGTGGACCGCCTCCATCGGAGTGCGCCACCCGCCCGGTGCCTTCTGCACCGACGCGGTCCGGGCCGCCCACGAACCGGCCCCGGGCAACACCGCACTGGTGCACGTCGAGAGGGCCTACCGCGAGGCGGTCCGCGCGGCGGCCGGGTACGCCGCACACCGGACGGCGGCCCGGCTGGTGGAGGAGGAGGCGGCCCGGACCGGCCGCTGGGTCCGAGCCCTGCGCCGGTACCGGATCCCGCGCCTGACGGCCGAACTCGCCGTGGTGGAGCAGGCGGTGGAGCAGGCCGAGCACGAGGACGCGGTCCGCCGCCGCTGGGCGGCACGCCGCACCGGAGATCGACATGGGCACCATGGCGCTCGGTTCCCGTGAGGGGCTGGTACCCGTCATCGCTCTCCTTCGAGGCCGACTCCTCTCTCAGGGGCGGCCGGCGCCAGGCCTCCCGCACCTGTTCGGCGCTGGAGTCCGGGCACCCGGTCGGGCCCGCCAGCGGCTCGCCGCCCTGGCTGTGGCGTCCCGCGCGGTGTAACGTTTTGATCAAGCAATCGTGGTTCCGAAGTTCTCGCCCGCGGTGACACGTCGTGGGCGTTCTTGCTGTTCGACGCCTCTCCGGACCAGGGCGATCACCCGTCGGGCCCGCACTCTTGGGGCCCGACCAGTTCCCAGGAAGGGGAAGCGCATGGCTACCGGCACCGTGAAGTGGTTCAACGCCGAGAAGGGGTTCGGCTTCATCGAGCAGGACGGCGGCGGTCCTGACGTGTTCGCCCACTACTCGAACATCGACGCCCAGGGCTTCCGTGAACTCCAGGAGGGCCAGCGGGTGACCTTCGACGTCGTGCAGGGCCAGAAGGGTCCGCAGGCGGAGCACATCCGTCCCGCCTGACCTCCAGCGCATGAGCGGGCGTTCCGCATGGATCCGTGTGCGGGGCGTCTCCTTCTCTCCGCCTGTGCGCCGCACACTCCCTGGCGGCCGTACCCGGAGATTCGCAGCGGGAGCCGGCACAGTTGTGGGGCCGGATGTGCCCCGGCGCAGTCCACCCTCTGCGGCTGTCGACCCGCGACATGCAACCCGGCTCACACCACCCCGACGCACCGGGTGACTTCTGCGACCCACGCGAGGAGCGAGCACTATGGCAACGGACTACGACGCCCCACGGCGCACCGAGGACGACAACGAGGAGAGCCTCGAGGAGCTGAAGTCCCGCCGTGAGGAGCGGCGGCCCGGAGCGGCAAGCCTGGACGGGGCCGAAGAGGTGGAGAGCGTGGAGCTCCCCGGAGCCGATCTCTCCGGGGAGGAGCTGACCGTCAAGGTCCTGCCGGAGCAGCCGGACGAGTTCGTCTGCGCGACGTGCTCCATGGTCCACCACCGCAGCCAGATCGCTCATGCGGACGGCCAAGGCAGGCTGGTCTGCCGCGACTGCGCCCCCTGACAGCGGTCGTCACGCTTTCGGCTCGGACGGCGTCGGTGCGGCGAGTTCCGCGGTCAGGACGGCGAGCCAGGCCGGAATGTGGAACTCGCTGCCCGGAGTCGATGGATGGCTCGGTGCGAGTTCGGCCGGTTCGAGCGTGCAGCGATGACGACCACCGGGGCGGGAAGCCGAGGCTTCGGGACGTGGCAGCCCGGCCGTCTGACGGCCTCGGTCCCCGCCGTGTGCGTCAATTCGCCTTGACCTGCCATGAGATCGCTGGACGGGCGCGTCCGCGGTTCAGCTGTTCGCGTGGATGGTGGCGCGGATCCAGTCGGCGTAGGCGGGTGTGCTGCTGTAGAGGCCGGGTCCGGAGGAGCAGGGGACGTGTCCGCCGACGCCGGGGCCGGAGGTGACGCCGATCAGTTCCCAGCGTCCGCCCCGGCCGCGCTGGATCTGGGGTCCGCCGGAGTCGCCGAAGCAGGCCATCGCCTGCGGGATGCGGCTGACGGTGCACAGCCGGGTGGGGCCCGCGTAGCCGGGGTCGCACTCGGATTCGGCGGCCCGGCGGGTGTCGAGCTGCTGGAGGTGGTCGGGGAACCTCAGGCCGCCGAGGTCGTTGGTGTCGACGACGGTGCCGAAGCCGAGCAGTCGGGTCGGGGTTCCGGGGTCGCCGGGGCGTTCGGCGATGGGGATGGGCCGTTCCGTGACGGGGCGGTCCAGGTGGACCAGCGCGACGTCGTTCAGGTTGGGCCCGACTCCCTGTCCCAGCTGGTAACCGGGGTGGGTGACGGTGCCGGCGATCGCGCGGACGGTGCCGCCGGACTTTCGTTCGTCGCTGCCGATCCGGACGGTGCCGGCCGGCTTGACCAGGTTCGGGTCGACGCAGTGGGCGGCTGTCAGCACCCACTGGCGGTCGATCAGGGAGGCGCCGCAGACGCCGTCGTCCAGGCCCGGGGCCGACACCGGGACGGAGGCCATGAAGGGGTAGCGCTGGGTGGCGTCCGTTCCGTTGACAATCGCCCCGGCACTGCCGGCCGTCGCGACGGCGCACCCGGCGGCGACCACGGTCACGGTCGCGACGTGGGCCGCACGACGCTTCATGAACTTCCCACTGAACATCAGGGATTCTCCTTCGGAGGGGGGATTTCCTGCTGCCCTCAGCTTTCCTTTTCAAGATCCACAGGACTATCCGGGCAACCGGCGTACGGAGGGTGGGGATATCCCCCTGTCGTCGGCCCCGGCCTGGACGCCGCGGACCGACCGGCCTGACCCCGCAGTCGCTGACCGTCCGTGACACGGCCGATGCACTGACGAATCCCGGGTGTGAGGAGGGATTCGGCGACGAGGACCTCGCGCCGCCCGGGATCCCGACGGCGGCGCGGCCCGGCGCTCCGGACGGCCGCCCTGCGCTTCGATCGCTGGGCGGGGCCCGTTGCCGGCGGTCAGCTGCCGGCCGTGACCGTGTCGGTGGCCGAGACGGACGCGTCGACGTCCATGCCGAGGTTGACCAGCCGCCAGTCGCCCTTGACCTGGCCGAGGGTGAAGGTGAGGGCGAGCTGCACCTGGCCCGAGCCCTGCTTGGTGCTCAGGATCGCCTGCCGCAGGGTGTGCCCGTCCACGGTCACGTCCGCGTCGGTGACCACGCTCTGTCCGCCGGCTTTCGGTGTCTGGCGGGTGACCTGGAAGTCCGGTGTGTGGACGGCCTGGACGAAGTTCTGGTGCAGGGAGTTCACCACCCGGGTGAAGGCGGCTTTCGGGTCCTGCTGCGGGGAGGTGCCATCCGTGGTCGGGGGGAGCTGGGTGAGCGTCCACGCTTGGTCGACGTCCCCTCGGTAGACGTCGGTGAGCCAGGCCTCCAGCACCCTGGCCGGCCCGTTCGCGGCCGCCGTCGCACCCGCGGTCGGGGTGGGCGTGGACGCCGGGGCCTGCGTCGGCATACCAGCCGGGGCGGTGGCGGGGCCCGCGGTGGGCGTGGACGCCCCGGCCGCCGCCCCGGAGCCACTCGCCGAGCAGCCCGCGACGGCGAGCGCGAGGAACGGAACGGCTATCGCGCTGCGCAGGAACAGGTTCACGGTGGTCTCGACCTTTGTTCGGTGCGGATCGGGAAACAACAGGTGCGTGCCCAGGCTAGGACCCGCACCTTCCGCTCCCAACCGCGCCCCTGCCCGGCTGATGCGGCCGTCGTTCAGATCGGCGCCCCTCCTGTGGGCCATGTCGGCGGGAGCGACGATCGAGACCGTCCGGTGCCGGCGATGGCGTCGGCCGGGGCGTTGGCGGTCGAGTCGGAGCGGCCGGCGCGCAGGAGCTGTTGGCCGAGGTCGATGAGGGCACGGGCGGCGGCGTACTCGTCGCCGATCTCGGGCACCGGCGGGTCGTGGGGGTTGCGGTGGGCGGTGGTGCGGGTTTCCAGGACGTTGTCGCCGGTGTCGAGAACCGCGTGGACCTTGGTCTCGTCGCCCTCCTCGAAGAGGTCGAGGCGCAGCTTCCACTGTTTGGTGCGCATCGTCGGCGGGGCGTTCGTGGTCATGTCGGGCCTCCTCGGGCCGGTCGGGCCCGGAGCGTGTCCGGGCCCGGAGCGGGATCAACTGCCCCGCGTGATCTGGATCTTGCGGGCGGGTTTCCTCGCCTCGCCGATCGGTGCGCGGACGGTCAGGACGCCGTGGTCGTACCCGGCGGTGACGTCCGCCTCCTGCACACCGGCGGGAAGCCGGACGCTGCGGCTGAACGAGCCGTAGCGGAACTCGGAGCGCTGCTTGTCCTTCTTCTCCTCGCTGCGCTCGGCCTGGACGGTCAGCACGCCGTCGTCGACGCTGATCGTGATGTCCTTGTCCGGGTCGACGCCGGGTAGCTCGGCCTTGAGCTGGTAGACGCCGTCGGTCTCGGACTCCTCGATGCGGATCATGTGCTCGCTCGTCGGCGGGCGGAAGTCGGCGGGGAAGTCTTCGAGAAGGTCCGGCAGCGACAGCCACCGGTAGCCGAAGGGGAATCTTCTGAGCAGGTCGCCGGCCATGGTGGGCTCCAATGCAGAGTTGTTTCCTCAGGTGGACTCAGACCGCGGTCTCGGGCAGCGCGTCGGCCGAGACCGGAACGAGCAGGTCGAAGAGCCGCTGGACGACGTCGCGCAGCAGGTCGTCGACGGTGAGCATGCCGACCGGGCGGCCGTGGTCGAGGACGGGGATCCGGCGGACGCCCGAGACGCGGAAGGTGCGGTAAGCGGAGTCGAGGTCGTCGTCGGTGTCGACGGTGGTGACGGCCGTCGTCATGAGGTCCGCGACCGGTTGCCAGGGCCCGTGGCCGAGGGCGAGACCGCGCAGGGCCAGGTCGCGATCGGTGAGGATGCCGCAGAGGCGGCCGTCCAGGGTGACGAGGACGCAGCCGACGGCCTCCCGCGCCATCCGCTGGGCGGCGTCGAAAGCGGTCGCGCCGACGTCGACGGTGACGGGCGGGGTGGTCATGAGGTCGGCGGCCTTCACGACGGGTGTCCTTCCGGTGCGTTTCCTTCGTCGGTGTCGCGCGCGGAGACCGTGACGGCGGGTGGCCGGTCGAGCGCGACTTCCGGGGTGGAGCGGGCCACCACTACGGTCCGCTCGCATCCGGGGTGCATGAGCTGCTGGAGGATGCTGCGGGTGTCGTCGGTCCGCACGATCGTGCCTCCAGGGGGCTCAGGGCCCGGGGAGCCGGGCCTCCGGTGTCCATCACACCGCCGTCGGGCGCCGCGCGGCAGGGCCGCTCGGCCCCATCGGCGAGGGCCGGAAGGGGACGGCCACGGCCCGCCCGCGAGGCCGGGCGTACCGGGGAGACCGGTGCACGCGAGATCCGGACAGGCGGGCCCTGAGTCGCCCTGGAACCGGCGCCCCGTCCCGCGAACCCGTCCGGGCGTTCACACGGCCCGGGCGTTCACACGGCCCGGGCGTACTCGGGCGCGGTCGCCGAGGAGCGGTTGGGGGCGGCACCGCTCACACAGTGGCCTCGGCCTCGGCCACGGCGTGCTTGACAGCGGCGAAGCTGTCGGGGGTGACGGAGATCGAGTCGATCCCGGCCCCGACCAGGAAGCGGGTGAAGTCCGGGTCGTTGCTCGGGCGTTGGCCGCAGAGGCCGACGTGGCGACCGGCCGCGTGGGCGGTGGCGATCAGGGTTTCGATGCTGCGGGTGACGGCAGGGTCGCGTTCGTCGAAGAGGTGAGCCAGCAGCCCGGAGTCGCGGTCGACGCCCAGGGTGAGCTGAGTGAGGTCGTTGCTGCCGATGGAGAAGCCGTCGAAGCGTTCGGCGAACTGTTCGGCGAGCAGGATGTTGGCCGGGATCTCCGCCATCACGTACACCCGCAGGCCGTTCGAACCCCGGGCGAGCCCGGCGTCGGCCATCACGGAGAGGACCCGGTCGGCCTCCCCCGGGGTGCGGCAGAACGGGATCATCACCACGACGTTGGTCAGCCCGAGCTCGTCGCGGGCGCGGAGCAGCGCCCGGCACTCCAGGGCGAAGCCCTCGCGGTAGCCGGGGTCGTAGTACCGGCTCGCGCCGCGCCAGCCGATCATCGGGTTCGCCTCGGTCGGTTCGAAGGGCGCGCCGCCGACCAGCCGGGCGTACTCATTGGTCTTGAAGTCGCTGGTGCGCACCACCACCGGGTCCGGCCAGCGGGAAGCGGCGATCCGGGCCACGCCGTGGGCCAGCCGGTCCACGAAGTAGTCGGTGCGGTCCGGGTAGCCGTGGGTCAGTTCGTCCACCAGCCGCCGGTCCTCGGTGGAGAGCAGCTCGGGGTGGACCAGGGCCATCGGGTGGACGCGCACCTGGTGGGCGACCACGAACTCGGTCCGGGCCAGGCCCACGCCGTCCGCCGGCAGCCGCCACCAGCGGAACGCGGCGCCGGGGTCGGCCAGGTTGAGCATCACCTTGGTCCGGGTGGCCGGCAGCGAGCCGAGGTCGGTCTCGGTCGCCTCGTAGGCGACCCGGCCCGCGTACACGTGACCCTCCGCGCCCTCGGCGCAGGAGACCGTGACCTCCCGCCCGTCGGCCAGTACCGCGGTCGCCGAACCGGTGCCGACCACCGCCGGCACGCCCAGCTCCCGGCTGACGATCGCGGCGTGCGAGGTGCGCCCGCCGTGGTCGGTGACGATCGCGGCGGCCTGCTTCATCAGCGGCTCCCAGTCCGGATCGGTGATCTCCGTGACCAGCACGCCGCCCTGCGGGAAGCGCTCCAGCCCGACCGGCTCGGCCAGCGCGCACACCGGCCCGGCGCCGACCGCCTCGCCCACCGCGATGCCGTCCACCAGCCGTTCGCCCGTACCGGTCAGCCGGAACCGGTGCAGCACCTCGCCCCGACGCCGGGACTGCACGGTCTCCGGCCGGGCCTGGACCAGGAACAGCAGCCCGCTGACACCGTCCTTGGCCCACTCCAGGTCCATCGGGCAGCCGTAGTGCTCCTCGACCGCGATCGCCCAGTCGGCGAGGGTGCGGATGTCTCCCTGGCCGAGTACCGGGCGGGACCGCTCGTCCTCGTCGGTGTCGACGGTCGTGGTCGAGCCGCCTTCGCCGTACACGGCCTTCCGGCGCTTCGCACCCAGCTGCGCCTGCACCACCGGGTCCAGGTGGTGGTCCTTGAGCACCGGCTTGAACACGGTGTACTCGTCGGGGTCGACCTGGCCGCTCACCACCGTCTCGCCCAGTCCCCAGGCGGCGCTGATCACCACCACACCCGGGAAGCCGGTCTCGGGGTCCAGCGTGAACACCACCCCCGCGCCCGCGAGATCGGACCGCACCATCACCTGCACCCCGACCGACAGGGCCAGCGAGAGGTGGTCGAAACCCATCCGCTCGCGGTAGTCGATCGCCCGGTCGGTGAACAGCGAGGCGTAGCAACGTCGGCAGGCGTCCAGCAGGGCGGCGGCCCCCCGGACGTTCAGGAAGGTCTCCTGCTGGCCCGCGAAACTGGCCTCCGGCAGGTCCTCCGCGGTGGCGCTGCTGCGCACCGCGACGTCGGGGTCCTGGCGCCCGGCCTCGCGGGCGAGGTGTTCGTACGCCGCCAGGACGTCCCGGGCGAGCGCGGCGGGCAGCGGAGTGGCCAAGACGTCGGATCGGATCGTGGCGCCGACCGCGGGCAGCGGGGCGCCCTGGTGCAGCCGGTCGATCTGCTCGGCGATCCGCTCGTGCAGGCCGCCGGTGTCGAGCAGCTCACGGTAGGCGTCGGCGGTGGTGGCGAAGCCGTCCGGTACCCGGACCCCGGCGGGAGCGAGGCCGTTGATCAGCTCGCCCAGTGAGGCGTTCTTGCCGCCGACCAGGGCGACGTCCGCCCGGCCGAGATCCCTGAAGCGGATGACACGGCGCATGACTGCCTCCGGGCGCGCTGGCAGGATGGCCCCCGGCGCCGTACACGTCGGGGGCCCCGTCCCTGCCACTGTCCGCCCGGCCGGGCCGTCGGGCCCAGGGGCGCACGCCTCCCGGAAGCAGGTCCGACCGGTCGTGGGGGGAGGGCCGATCGGCCCTCCCCGGAGGGAACCGGGTCGGACTGGTGCCGTGCCTCGCCGACGGTGAGTTCGGCGCGGTGCGGGACGGCGAAGCGGGGGTGGACGGCGGCGAGCCGGTGGGGCAGGTGCCGGTCGCGGGCCATCGCCAGGACGGTGCGTGAGACGCCGAGGATCAGTGCGAGCAGGGAGCCGAGGGCCGCCACCGCGGCGCCGACGCGCACTACAGCGGCTCCGGCGCCGACACCGGCCGTTGGGCCGTCGGAGCGGACGCCGGCTTCCACGGGGTGCTCCAGGCGGCGGGGTTCCTGTTCTTCGCGTTCGCCGGGTACGCGCGCATCGCACACCGGTCGCGGCGGTCGTGGCCCTGACGGCGGTGAACTACGTCGGTGTGCAGAAGGCCGCCTGGCTGACGCGGGTGATCGTCGCCGTCGTCCTGTCCGTGCTCGCCGCCGTCGTCGCTGCGCAGGACGCGGTCTTGCCGACCACGAACCCCCACCCGGCCAGGTAGCCCCAGAAGTCCCCGAGCCGCTCGCGCCCGTACACGTACGTCCCGCCGGACTGCGGGTAGCGGGCGGCCAGGCGCGCGGAGGAGGTGGCGTTGCAGTAGGCGACCACGGCCGCCAGCGCCAGGCCGAGCAGCAGTCCGGAGCCGGCCGCCGCTGCCGCGGGGGCCAGCGCGGCGAAGATCCCGGCGCCGATCATCGACCCCAGCCCGATCACCACCGCGTCGAACACGCCCAGGTGCCGCCGCAGCTCCTCCGGGTCGGGCGCCGGTGCCGACGAACTCATGGATCCGTGCCTTCCGACGGTCTTCGGTGTCGGCGCGCACCCTACTGGACGGAGAACGCCGCCTCCGCGCGAGGTCGGCCACCGGGCTCCCGGGGCGACGGCCGTCGCGTCCGGCCGCCTTGCCGCTGCGCCGCCTTGCCGCCCTGGCCGGGATCGCCGCGGGCCGGATCCGCGGCCGGTGCTCCTCGCAACGGACGTGACGCGGTCGGTCCGCCGCTACCGGACGCCCCGGGCGGAGACGGCCGGTCACCCGTGTTCGGCGGCTCGGCTACGGGTTCCCGTAGCCGCCCCCGCCGGGTGTGCGGACCTCCAGGGCGTCTCCCGCCCCGACATCGGCGCTGCCGCAGCCGGGCAGGTCCTCGACGGTGCCGTCGGCGCGCAGGATCCGGTTGGCACCGAGGGCGCCGGGCGAGCCGCCGGCCAGGCCGTACGGCGGGACCCTGCGGTGGCTGGAGAGCAGGCTGACCGTCACCGGTTCGCGGAAGCGCAGTCGGCGCAGTGCGCCGTCGCCGCCGTGCCAGTGGCCGGCGCCGCCGCTGCCGGGGCGGACGGCGAACTCCTCGACCAGGACGGGCAGGCGCCACTCCAGGACCTCGGGGTCGGTGAGGCGGGAGTTGGTCATGTGGGTCTGGACGGCGTCGGCGCCGTGGAACCCGGGACCGGCGCCGGAGCCCGAGGCGATGGTCTCGTAGTACTGGTGGTGCTCGTTGCCGAAGCTGAGGTTGTTCATGGTGCCCGAGCCCTCGGCCTGGACGGCGAGGGCTCCGTACAGCGCGCCGGTGATGGCCTGCGACGTCTCGACGTTTCCCGCGGCGACGGCGGCGGGGTACTCCGGCGCCAGCATCGAGCCGGGCGGGACGACGATCCGCAGGGGGCGCAGGCAGCCGTCGTTGAGGGGGATGTCGTCCTCGACGAGGGTGCGGAAGACGTACAGGACGGCGGCGGTGACCACGGCGGAGGGTGCGTTGAGATTGGTCCCGAGCTGTGGGGAGGTGCCGGTGAAGTCGATCGTGGCGCTGCGTTCGTCGCGGTCCACCCTGACCTCGACGGCGATCACGGCACCGGAGTCGGTCTCGTAGCGGCAGCTGCCGCCGACCAGGCCGTCGATGACGCGGCGCACCGCCTGTTCGGCGTTGTCCTGGACGTGCCGCATGTAGGCCTGGACGACATCGAGGCCGAAGTGGTCGATCATTGCGCCGACCTCGTCGACGCCCTTCCGGTTGGCCGCGATCTGGGCGCGCAGGTCGGCGAGATTGGTGTCCGGGTCGCGCGACGGGTACCGCGCCTCGGTGAGCAGCCGGACGGTCTCCTCCTCGCGCAGCCGCCCGTCCACCACCAGGGGCCAGTTGTCGAAGAGCACGCCCTCCTCCTCGATCTCGCGGCTGGCGGCGGGCATCGATCCGGGGGTGATGCCGCCGATCTCGGCGTGGTGGCCACGGGAGGCGACGAAGAACAGGACGTCCTTCCCGGCCGGATCGAAGACCGGGGTGACCACGGTGATGTCGGGCAGGTGGGTGCCGCCGTGGTAGGGGTCGTTGACCGCGTAGGTGTCGCCGGGGCGCAGCTGCCGGCCGCGGCGGCGGATCACCTCCTTGACGGTGGTTCCCATCGAGCCGAGGTGGACCGGGATGTGCGGGGCGTTGGCGACCAGGTTGCCGTCCGGGTCGAAGAGGGCGCAGGAGAAGTCCAGCCGCTCCTTGATGTTGACCGACTGGGCGGTGGACTCCAGCCGGGCGCCCATCTGTTGGGCGATCGCCATGAAGAGGTTGTTGAAGACCTCCAGCAGGACGGGGTCGGCGGCGGTGGTGACGGCCTCCTCGGTACCCGCCTCGACGTGCTCGACGAGGAGGTGCCCGGCTTCGGTGACCGTCGCCTGCCAGCCCTCGTCCACCACGGTGGTGGCATTGGCCTCGGCGATGACCGCAGGGCCGGTCACGGTGTCCGTGGGGCGCATGGACTCCCTCTCCAGCAAGGGGACTTGGCGTCGCTCTCCGCCGGTGTACAGCTCGACGGTGGTGGGCTCCGCAGGCTCCTCGGGGGCGGGGGAGAGGGCGTCGAGTTCCGGCCGCTCGGTGAGGCCGGTGCCCTCGACGGTGAGGGCCTCGATCACCAGCGGGCGGTCCATCAGGAAGGAGTAGGTGGCCCGGTGCCGTTCCTCGAACTCCGCGCGCATGTCGGCCGGTGCGCCCAGCGGGACGTCGATCGAGGTGTCGGTGCCCTGGTAGCGCAGCCTGGCCCGGTGGGTGAGCCGGATCCGTTCCTCCGGGACGCCCTGGTCGAGGAGCCGGCCGCCGGCCGCCGCCGCCAGTTCCCCGGCGAGCGCCCGCACGGCGGCCACGTCGTCCGCTGCGAGCGGCAGTTCGACGGCGTGCTCGAGCAGGACGGTGGTGTCGGCCAGACCGATGCCGAGGGCGGAGAGGACTCCGGCCATCGGTGGGACGAGCACCGTGCGGATGCCCAGTGCCCGGGCCACGGGGCAGGCGACCTGGCCGCCCGCGCCGCCGAAGGTGGTCAGCGCGTAGCGGGTGACGTCGTGGCCCTGTTGGACGGAGATGCGCTTGATCGCGTTGGCGATGCTGCCCACGGAGATCCGCAGGAAGCCCTCGGCGACCTCCTCGGCCGTGCGGTCGCCGATCTCGGCGGCCAGTTCCGCGAACCGGCGCTTCGTCAGGTCGGTGTCGAGCGGCTGATCGCCGCCCGGCCCGAACACGCGCGGGAAGTGCCCGGCCTGGATCCGGCCGAGCAGCAGGTTGGCGTCGGTCACGGTGAGCGGTCCACCGTTGCGGTAGCAGGCGGGGCCGGGGTCGGCGCCGGCCGAGTCCGGGCCGACCCGCAGGCGTTCGCCGTCGAAGCGCAGGACGGAGCCGCCTCCCGCCGCGACGGTCCGGATGGCCAGCATCGGCGCCCGCAGCCTTACCCCGGCGACCTGAGTGGTCACCACCCGCTCGTACTCGCCGGCGTAGTGCGACACATCCGTCGAGGTGCCGCCCATGTCGAAGCCGATCACCCGTCGGTGGCCGGCGAGCTCCGACAACCGCACCATGCCGACGATGCCGCCGGCCGGACCGGAGAGGACCGCGTCCTTGCCGCGGAAGTGCCCGGCCTCGGCCAGTCCGCCGTTGGACTGCATGAACATCAGCCGGACACCGGCCAGTTCGTCCGCCACCTGCCGGACGTAGCGGCGCAGGCCGGGGTTGAGGTAGGCATCCACCACGGCGGTGTCCCCGCGCGGCACCAGCTTCATCAGCGGGCTCACCTCACTGGACAACGACACCTGGTCGAAGCCGAGTCGCCCGGCCAGCCGCTCGATCTCCCGTTCGTGCGCGGGGTGCAGGTAGCTGTGCAGGCAGACCACGGCGAGCGAGCGGATCCCGTCGGCCAGGCAGTTGCGGAGCTCCTCGGCGAGCCGGCCGAGGTCGGGCGGACGCAGTACTTCCCCGTCGGCGGTGATCCGCTCGTCCACCTCGACCACCCGGGCGTACAGCGGTTCGGGCAGCGTGATCTCACGGGCGAAGATCCGCGGCCGGTTCTGGTACCCGATGCGCAGAGCGTCCGCGAAACCGCGGGTGATGCACAGTGCGGTCGGCTCCCCGGTGCGCTCCAGCAGGGCGTTGGTGGCCACCGTGGTGCCCATCCGGACCGATTCGATGTCTGCTCCCGGGGGGAGCAGGGCCCGGATCCCGGACACGACGGGGTCCTCGTGGCGGGCTGGGCCGCGTGAGAGCAGCTTGTGGGTCAGCAGCCGACCGTCCGGGGCCAGCGCGACCACATCGGTGAACGTTCCGCCCCGGTCCACCCAGAACTGCCAGCCCCTGGAGGTCATGACCGGCTCCCTCCGCCGTACCGCGCGGCGCCCGGGTGTGAGTGACCCTGGGCCCGGGGCCCTGCGCACGAGTATCCGACCGGACGAAGTCGATGAGCAAACGGACATACTGGGCATGGTGGCCGACCGGGGGACGACGGAGGCGGCGATGAGGACCATGACGGCAGGGGTGCTCCGCGAGACCGCGCCGGGCGAACGGCGGGTGGCCCTGGTGCCCGAGCTGGTGCCGGCCGCCGAGCGCCTGGGCGCGACCGTCCTGGTCGAGCCCGGCGCCGGTGCCCTGGCCGGTCACCACGACGCCGACTACCGGATCGCAGGCGCCGCCGTGGTCGGCCGGGCCGAACTGCTGCTCCGCGCGGACGTACTGCTGGGCATCCACCCGCCGAACGTCGACTCCGTCCGCGAGCTTCGCCCCGGCCAGGTGCTGGCCGTGTTGGTGCGCCCGCACCGGATCCCTTACCTGGTCCGGCGGTGGGCCGACCGCGGGGTGACGGTCATCGGCCTCGATCTGGCGCCGGACCTGCCCGCCGCCTACCCGCTCGACGCCGAGGCCTCCCAGGGCCGGGCGGCCGGCTACCGGGCGGTCCTGCTGGCCGCCACCCGCCTGGACCGCTGCCTGCCGCCCTGGGGCACCGCGGACGGGCTGGTCGAGCCGGTCCGGGTGCTGGTGGTGGGTGCCGGCCACGCGGGCCTGCAGGCGGCGGACACCGCCCGCCGCCTGGGCGCGCCGGTCAGTGCCGTCGAACTGCGCCACCGCGAGCGGGCGGCGGTCGTTGCCTTGGGGGCCGAACTGCTGGACCTGCCCGGACTCCACCCGGTGGCGGGCGAACGGGAGCTGTGGGACGCCCTCGGTCGTGAACGCCCGGCCTGGACGGCGAGCCTCGCCGAGGCCGTCACCCGCCACGACGTGGTCGTCATGGCCCTCGCCCCGCCCGGCCGGACGCCCCCGGTGCTGCTCCATACGACCGTGGTGGGGCGGATGCGGCCCGGCTCGGTGCTGGTGGACCTGGCGGCCGGCCCGGAGGGCGGCACGGTGGAGGGCGTCCGGTCGGACACCACCACGCCGGTCGGCGACGGGGTGACGGTCATCGGTGCCGGGGAGCTCGCCGCCCAGGTGCCCACGACCGCCTCGCTCGCGTACGCCCACAACGCCCTGGCACTGCTGGACCGCCTGATCCGGGGAGGGGAGCCGGCGGACGATCCGGTGCTCGGGCCGATGCTGGTGACCGACCGGGGCATGGTCCGGCACGAGCCGACCAGGAGGTTCCTGCGGGAGGTGATCGCCGTCGCCGGGCTGCCGTAGCGCCTCAGACCGCAGCGTGCGCGAACAGCCCCGCGTACCGGGCTATCGCCCCCGCGTGGTCGGCGCACTGCCGGTAGCAGCAGGACAGCAGCACCAGGTCGGCAGCGTCGACCGGGTCCGCCTCCTCCGCGCGTAGCAGGAGTTCGTACAGCAGCCGTTGCCGCTGACCGATGTCGTGTGACTCGGTGAGAACGTCCGCGATGCTCCCCGGCGCCCCGGACTCCAGCACGTCGGCCGCCCGTGAGACCGAGTCCAGGGCCGAGTCGGCGACTCCGCGTAGCGGGGCCAGTAGCGGCTCGTCGAACGGGTCCCGCTCCCGGCGCGCCCAGGCCGCCTCCAGCAGCCGCTGCGCCAGCTGCCCGAGGGCCTCAGCCCCGCACCCGACGTGGACGCCCGCCACGACCCCGGCGCGGCCGCCGAGGGTGCCGGCGGCGTCCTCCTCGATCCGGGACCGCAGTTCGGCGAGGGCCCTCTCTGCGGCCGGGACGCCGTCGCCGCCCGCCGGTCCGGTCAGTGCGGCCGTCGCACCGCGGAGCGCAGCGTGCGCCAGCCGCACCAAGCCTGCCAGCTCTCCGACCAGGGCGCGGTACCCGCCGCCTGCGCCGTCAGCCATCGCCTGTACTCCCGTCTTCCGGCCCCTCGATCAGTGTCTCCCCGTCGCCGCGGGCCGTCACGGTCGCGGCGGCTGCAGGGGGCTGCGGGCGTCCTCCACCTCGGCCAGCAGGGCGAGGTGGTCCCGGTACTCCGACCGGTCGATCAGCCCGGCCCGCAGGGCGGCGGTGATCAGCTCCTCGGCCTCCTCCCAGGTGACCGTGGGGCGGGGAGCGGGGCACCCGGGCTGCTGCTGCGGGGCGGCCCGGGGTGCCGGGCGGCGATGCGCCCGAGAGTCCTGATCAGTGCTGCCATCTTGCGGATGTCATGGCTCCTCCTCGGTCCTGCTGCGGCAGGATCCTGTTCCCACGCTAGGCGGGCCCGGTGCCGGCCACGAGGGCCGACCGGCCCAGGGCCCGGGGCCCGGCGTACCCACCTGCGCCGCCCGGCCGGCGGCCGGTGCCGGGCCCGGCGGGCCCTCGGCCTCGCGCGCCGCGTCAGATCCCCTGCTTGCGGAGCCGGGCCGCGACGAACCCGACGAGCCCGGCGACGACGGGTGCGGCGAGGTCGCTCCAGGACAGCGGAACGGTGTCCAGCACGTCGCGCAGGAACGGAAGGTAGAGGGCGGCCGCCCCGAGCGCGGCCGAGGCGAGCACGGCCAGCGGGAGGAAGAGGTTGGCACGGGTCAGCAGGCGTTCGCGCAGGCCCAGTACCACGCCGAGCTGGGCGGCCAGCAGGGCGAGGAACAGGACGCTCTGCCAAGGGCGTTCGCCGCCGTGGGCCCAGAGTGCCGCGCCGAGCGACGCGGCCGCGGCCACCACGCCCAGCAGCAGCACCCGCTGCCAGACCCCGGAGCCCAGGATGTGCTGGCGCGGCGGTCGCGGGGGGCGCGCCATCGCACCGGGTGAGAGCGGTTCCGCGCCCATGGCGACGCCGGTGAGGCCGTGGGTGAGCAGGTTGATCCACAGGATCTGGCCCGCCCGCAGCGGCAGTGCCAGGCCGAACAGCGGGCCGGCCAGCATGACCAGGATCTCGGCCGCTCCGCCGGCCAGCCCGTACACCAGGAAGCGGCGGATGTTGTCGTAGACCCGGCGGCCCTCCGCCACCGCACCGACCACGGTGGCGAGTTCGTCGTCGGCGAGGACCAGGTCGGCGGCCTGCCGGGCGACTTCGGTGCCGCGGCGGCCCATCGCCACGCCGATGTCCGCCTGCCGCAGGGCGGGGCCGTCGTTGACGCCGTCGCCGGTCATCGCGGTGACGGCGCCGCGGGCCCGCCAGGCCTGGATGATGTCGAGCTTCTGCCGGGGATCGGTGCGGGCGAACACCCGTACCTGGGTCGGGTCGCCGATCCCGGCCGGCCCCTGTCCGCTGACCACGGCCTCCGGTCCGGCGGACGCTTCCAGCAGTCCGACCCGCACGGCCAGGGCCCGGGCGGTGGCCGGATGGTCTCCGGTGACCAGCACGGGCAGGATGCCGGCCCGGCGGCAGGCGGCCAGGGTGGCGGCCGCGGAGGGCTTGGGCGGGTCGGCGAGTGCGGCCAGGCCAAGGAGCCGCAGTCCGTGCTCGGCCTTCTCTGGCGGGTCCGGGAGGTGGTCGAGGTGCCGCTCGGCCACGGCGAGCACCCGGTAGCCCTCCGTGGCGAGAGCGGCGGCCGCCTTCCGGGCACGCTCCACCAGCTCCGGGGGCCCGTCCAGTACCGCAGGGGCGAGGACGGCCTCCGGCGCACCCTTGAGGCAGGCCAGCAGTCCGCCTTCGGCGGTGCGGTGCACGGTGGTCATCCGTTTGCGGAGGCTGTCGAACGGCACCTCGGCGGTGCGGGGCCAGGCCTCCTGAAGCTGTCCGTGGTTCAAACCGGCTTTGCCGGCGGCCGTCAGCAGGGCAGCCTCGGTGGGATCGCCGAGCGCTCCCCACTCGTCGTCGGCCTCCGTCGGCGGCCGCAGCACGGCGTCGTTGCACAACGCGGCGGCGGTGAGCAGGCTCCGCACCTCGTCCTCGGCGTCTCCGTCGAGCTCGATCCCGCCGGCCGGTCCGTATCCGTGACCGGTCACGCCGGCCGGTCCGTATCCGTGACCGGTCACGCCGGCCGGTCCGTATCCGTGACCGGTCACGACGGCCGTCGAGTGCGGCGTCCAGAGGCGCTCGACCACCATCCGGCCCTCGGTGAGGGTGCCGGTCTTGTCCGTCGCCAGCACCGAGACCGAGCCGAGCGTCTCCACGGCGGGCAGCCGCCGCACGACGGCATGCCGGGCGGCCATCCGGCGCGCGCCCAGGGCCAGCGCGAGCGTGACGACCGCGGGCAGCGACTCCGGCACGGCGGCGACCGCCAGGCTGATCGCCGTCACCCCCATCTCGCCGGGCGGCTGGTGCCGGAGCAGGCCGACGACGAAGACCACCGCGCACAACCCGACCGCCACGGCGGCCAGCACCCGTCCGAGCCCGGCCAGCCTTCGCTGGAGCGGGGTGGGTTCGGGCTGGGGCCGCAGCAGCGCGGCGATCCGGCCCAGCGCGCTGTCCGCCCCGGTGGCGGTGACCACGGCGAGTGCCCGGCCGCGCAGCACGACCGTCCCCGCCCGGACCGTCTCGTCCTCCGGTACAGCGGCTCCGACCGCCTTGGCCACCGGCAGGGACTCGCCGGTCAACATCGACTCGTCGAGTAGGAGGGCCGCCGAGTCGACCAGCCTCGCGTCGGCCGGGACGATGTCGCCCTCGGCGAGGGCCACCGCATCGCCCGGGACGATCCCGGTCGAGGGGACTCCGCGTTGCTCACCGTCGCGCAGCACCCGCGCGGCCGGCGCGGAGAGCCGGGACAGGGCGGCGACGGCGCTCTCCGCCCGGACCTCCTGGACCACTCCCACGGTCGTGTTGACCACGATCACCAGCGCGATGACCACTGCGTCCGGTTGGTCCCCGATCGCGAGGGTCAGGGCGACGGCCGCGAGCAGCACGGTGATCAGGGGATCGCGCAGCTGCGCGCCCACCCGGGACCACAGCGGCACCCGCCGGTCGGCGGCGACCTCGTTGGGGCCGTGCTCGGCGAGCCGCCGGGCGGCCTCGGCGGAGGTCAGCCCGGGCTCCGGGGCGTGGGCGGCGACGGTGATGGCCTTGGGCCCCTTAGTCCGCGAAGAGGTGCGGTTGGGAAGGGACCGTCTCGTCCGCGTGCCGGTAGTGGTGGATCCGGGCGTCCGGGCCGGGGAAGTACTCGGTCACCCGGCCGTCGTCGGACCAGCGCACGTCATACGGCGGGCTGCCGTCCGGGTGGTGCAGGCCGATGATCTCCCCGTCCCGCCGCACCGCGCCGGGACGGGTGCCTTGGACGATGATGCGGTCTCCCACGGCGGCTTCCATGCCGTTCTCCCTGGGTCGGTCCCGGGCCGGGGCATGCCCGGCCGTCCGTACTCCCATGGCACCACCGCGCGGCGGCTTCGGCAGGGGCCGGACGGACCCTGGTTCCCGGTCCTGGAGGCCCCGGCGCCGGGGCCCGGAGTGGTGGATCCGGTCACGGAAGGCCGGGCCGGGACCAGCCGGGACCAGGGGCCCGGAACGGGTGGACCCTCGGGACCCGGCGGCGGGGCCGTCAGGCCCTCGGGGGAGCGGGGGCGGATCGGAAGACTGATGGACGGGAGCACCTGCCACCCCGGTACGAGGAGGCGCGAGATGTCCACCGCTGTCACCACCCCCAGACACCCGTCCTCGCACACGTCCCTGCGCCGGCACGTCCGCCGGGCGACCGGGCGGGACTACAGCCCGCTGTGCCGCCCGCTCGACCAGGCGTACAGCCGCCTGGTGGCCGGGCTGGCGGTGGCGATGCTGGCCACGCTGGTCGCGGCCGTGGTCGCGGCCCTGTTGGTCTACCGCGCGGAGACGCACACCGCGCAGCAGACCGCGCGGCACCGGCATGTCGTCACCGCCGTCACCACGGGTGCGGCGCTGTCGGGTACTTCACGTACCGGCGGTGTCCGGGAGTTCGCCCCGGTCAGCTGGACGTACCCCGTCGGGCCCGGCAGGGGGAGCGTGGCCGTGCCGGACGGGACTCTCGCCGGCACGCCCGTGCGGATCGATCTGAACGAGGCCGGGGACCCGGTCGGCGGGCCGAAGCCGATCGACATGATCCTCACGTGAACGCCGCCCCGACCGTCTACCCCGGCACCGCGGGCGGCCCCGTCGGCGGAGGCAGCCAGGCCGGCGGCACCGGCGGGACCGTCACCCTGCCCGTAGCCGTGACCGGGGCCTGCCCCGCCGGCGTCGGCGGGGGCGGTGGAGGCGGTGGCAATGGCGGCAGGCTGGGACGGCGGCCCGGCCAGAACGGCACGAACGGGACCGACGGCGCAGGCGGCTGCGTCCATCGTCGCGACCCCGTGAAGCAGCACGGTGCGGCGTGGGCCCATCGGCGTTCTGGGACGGGGCGCGGACGGGAACGCCCGGACGGCGTCGGCGGCCACGGACGGTGACTTCGCCCGTACGCCTCGCCGTCGATCGCGTGCGGTCCCCGAGCCGCCCGCGTGAAGGGCCCGCGAGGCGCCCGTGGCACCTTCGCTCCGCCGCAGCACCCTGCTGCACGGCCACCGGCCCGTGCCCCTCCGCGGTCCCCGGTGCTGCCACCGGGGACCGTTGCCGTACCCGCGCTGCCGTCTCGCCGTCCGGCTGCATCCTGCGGTGGTGCCCAGTCCGTTGAGCGGGCGCCTTCGGTGCGTCTGACGCTCCGGCAGGAGGCGCGCCTGCGCGCGGGTCTTCCGTCCGGTGAGGGCGGGAGACCCGCCGGGGCGGCAGGCAGTCCGCGTCGTCGTGTGGTCCGATTCCTCGCTCCTCGGGTGCGGCACGGTGATCGGGCCGGGTTCGGGCTCGATGGGAGGACGCCCCGGTTGGCCGGGTGGTTCGGCATGGCGCGGGTTCCCTCGGTCGGTGGGACGGGACTCGACGCCGGTCCCAGGCCCGCGGCTCTCTTCAGTACAATGAGGGGTGATACTACAGAGAATACATTGAGGCATCAATGTATCAACAGAAGCATTGGGGGCTGGCTCGGCGATGCGTACCGATGCGACCGAGGTCCTGGACTCGGCGATCCCCGTCCTGGCCAAGGACCGGGCGGCGTCCATGCAGGCCATCGCCAAGCGGGCGGGCATCAGTCGGGCGACCCTGGTGCGGCTCTTCCCCACCCGCCAGGACCTGGTTCAGGCGATGGCCGGGAAGATCCTCGACGACTGCGACCAGGCCCTGTCCCGGGCCGAGGCCGACACTGCTCCCGTGGAAGACGTGCTCGCCGCCCTGGTCGCCGAGTATCCGCCGTTCGCCCAGCTGTGGAACCTCGTCTACGTCGAGCCCGACGTCCTGGGCGTGCCCGAGGCCAGTCGGCGGGCCGACTCGGTCTTCGGGCGGACCGTGGAGCTCTTCAAGCGCGGCCAGAACGCCGGGCTGCTGCGCAACGACATGCCGGCGACCTGGCTGGCCTCGACCTTCTGCGGCCTGTCCGAGACCGCCTGGGAGCTGACCCTCGAAGGTTCCATGGGGTCCCGCCAGGCCCCGGACTTCATCACGGCGATCCTGCTCCAGGGCGCGGCCGCCTGACCGTGCGTCCGAGGCGCCGGTCTCGGGCTCTCACGCCTCGGCGGCAGGAGCGGGCGGCGGCGCCGGCTCGACCGGCGCGCCCCGGCAGCACGACCTGGATCGCCGAGAGTGCTGATCGTCTCGGCCTGCCAATGCCCGGAAGTGCGCCTCGGACGCCGAGATGAGCGTCACTTGTGGGCGTCACCCGGGACGAGTTTCCGCCTCGCTGGAGGCCTCTAATGCCTCTATTGACACATTGATGTTTCAAAGTATTCTTTGCTGTATCGGCCCCACTTGCCGGCGGGGCGGGTTGCCGCAGGTCGGCATCCCAGCGGCGTACGCCGGTTGGGAGGACGACAGGGCGGGAGGCCGTCCCCGACCGGAGGGGCCCTTCGAAGCCTGCGAGGCTTCCTCACCCGCGGGCGGGCCGACGGACGCGACGGAGCGTTCGGCGACATCCTCGTCCCGGCCCGTGTCAGAACGCAGATCGGTTGACGGCTATGACGATGCATCGACGGCACTTCCTACGGAGCGCAGGCCTGGGCCTGCCCAGTCTCGCCCTGCTCGCTTCCCTCTCCGCCTGCGACGACAACGGCGACAACGGGGGAAACGGCGAGGAGAGCGGGATGCCGGGCCCGTCCGGGCGTAAGAAGGTGATCGTCGTCGGCGCCGGGATCAGTGGTCTCGCCGCCGCGCGTGATCTGGCCGACAGGGGCCACGAGGTGTCGGTGCTCGAAGCGCGCGACCGGATCGGCGGGCGGATCTGGACCAGCCAGAAGTGGGCCGGCGCCCCGCTCGATCTCGGCGCGTCGTGGATCCACGGTATCGACGGCAATCCGATCACCGATCTGGCACAGAAGGCCGGTGCGAAGACGGTGGTGACCGACCTCGAAAGCGCCACCGACTACCTCGCCACCGGCCACGAGATCGAGGGCGCCCAGGCCCAGGCGCTCGATCGCTGGCGCAAGGCCGCCGCCAACGCACTGTCCGCCTTCCAGAAGAAGGATGACGATGATGCCTCGGTCCGCAGCGTCGTACAGGACGCGGTGGGCTGGTCCAAGCTCTCGGACTCCGACAAGGCGCTGGTGTCCTTCGCGCTGAACGACTACGAGCACGAGTACTCGGGCAGCGCTGACCAGATGTCGGCCCTGTACTTCGACGACGACGCCAGGATCAAGGGCAAGGACGTGCTGTTCCCGGGCGGCTACGGGCAGATCAGCGACTACCTGGCCAAGGGGCTCTCCGTGCAGACCGGGCAGGTGGTTCAGCAGATCGACTGGAACTCCGGCGGGGTGACGGTCACCACCGTCAAGGGCGCCTTCCAGGCCGACCACGTCGTGGTCACCCTGCCGCTGGGCGTCCTGCAGAGCGGGGCGGTGAAGTTCGGCCCCGGCCTGCCGAAGGACAAGACCACCGCCATCGGCAAGCTCGGCTCGGGTGTCCTCAACAAGTGCTACCTGCGCTTCCCCAAGGTGTTCTGGGCGGACACAGACTGGCTGGAGTACGTGCCGGACGTGGGCAAGTACGGGCAGTGGGCGCAGTGGATCAACGTCGCCCGGCCCACCGGCCAGCCGGTGCTGCTCGGCTTCAACGCTGGCGACGTCGGCCGCACCATCGAGGGCTGGAGCGACGCCCAGATCGTCGACAGTGCCATGAGCACCCTGAAGACGATCTACGGCGGCAACATTCCCCAGCCGACGGACTACCAGATCACGCGCTGGGCCTCCGACCCGTACGCATGCGGCTCGTACTCGTTCACCAAGCTCGGTGCCACGTCCGACATGCGCAACCAGCTCGCCGCCGGCGTGGACGGCCGGGTGCACTTCGCCGGAGAGGCGACGGACCGCAAGGACTACGCCACCGTCCACGGCGCCTACCGGTCGGGTCTTCGCGCGGCCAGGGAGATCACCGGCTGACACCGCCGCGTGACCGAACCCCGGGTCGTTCTCCCCTCGTGCGGGCGACGGGGGACGACCCGGGAGCCGTCCACCAGGACCCCGTCGGTCGCCCTGCGGCCTGCGGGATGGCAGCCCCCTTCGGCGCGTACCCCCGAACGCACCGACGGGGGCGTCCGGCGGTCACGCTGCGGCCGGCCCGAAGGCGCCCTCATGAGCGGCCCCGGCACTCCGGGTGACCGGTCGAACGGGTCCGACCCAGGACGGTGATCGCGGCCGCACACGATCCGGTGCGGTTCCGGCCACCGGCGTGCACCCGGGGCTCCGCAGCATGCCGCCCCTGCCACCGCGTCCCCGCCCCCGTCCCCACCGCACCACCTGCTGGAGCCCTCATGACCACGCAGCCCTTCAGTGCCTCCTCCTCGGCCTTCGAGGCACTCGCCCCCGATGACCCCGGCGAGGTCGGGGGTTACCGCCTCCGCGCGCGGCTCGGTGCGGGCGGGATGGGGCGCGTCTACCTCGCGTACACCCCCGGTGGGCGTCCGGTCGCGCTCAAGGTGGTCCGGCCCGAGCTCGCGGAGGACGCCGAGTTCCGGCACCGGTTCGCCCAGGAGGTCGCCAGCGCCCGCCGGATCCACGGTCTCTACACCGCCCAGGTCGTCGACGCCGGCGTCGACGCCGCCTCCCCCTGGCTGGCCACCACGTTCGTGCCCGGTCCCTCCCTCCAGCAGGTCGTCCGGCGCCACGGTCCGCTGCCGGAGCGCACGGTCCTGCCGCTGCTCGCCGGCATCGCCGAGGCCCTGCAGGCGATCCACGCGGCGGGCGTCGTCCACCGCGACCTCAAGCCCGGCAACGTCCTGGTGGCCGCGGACGGGCCGCGCGTCATCGACTTCGGCATCGCAAGAGCCGCCGACGCCAGCCCGCTCACCGGCACGGGCCTGCTCATCGGCTCGCCGGGCTACATGGCCCCCGAGCAGGCCCTCGGACAGCCCGCCACCGCGGCCACCGACGTCTTCGCCCTGGGGGCCCTGATCGCGTACATCGGCTCCGGCGCACCGCCCTTCGGGGACGGGCCCGAGCCCACCACCCTCTACCGGGCGGTCCACGAGGAACCCGACCTCTCCCGCCTGCCGTACGGACTGCACGAACTGGTCCGGTACTGCCTGGCCAAGAACCCCGGGGACCGGCCGGGCACGGGTTGGCTGATCGAGGCCGTCCGCCACCACCCCGCAACCGGCGGCGAACTCCGTTTCTCCGACGGCTGGTTGCCCCCAGGGGTAAGCGGCGAGCTGCACCGCCACACCGACCTGCCGACCGCACCCGCGCCGCCCGTCACCGTTCTCGACCGGGTACCGGCCCCGCCTGCACCCGCCCCGCCCATCCCCGTTCCCCCCCCCACGGGGGGACCGCTTCCGGCAGCGGACGCAGGGTCGAGGCCACCACACGCCGGGGCGCCCGCGCCGCCGTCGTGACGGTGGCCACCCTCCTCCTCGGCGCCGCGGCGGCCTACGTCCTGCTCGACTACACCGACTACTTCGACGATTCCGCCGAGCAGAACACCGGCAGGCAGAACACGGCCGCCGCCCTCCTGCCGTCCGCCACACCCGTCCCGCCCGCCTCCTCACACGAGGCCGGGGTCCCCGGCTACACCACCGTCTACACCGACCTCGAACTCACCTCGCCCGACCGGGACCACGAGTTCGACCTCAAGGACGGGAAGGTCACCCAGGATGCCAGTGCCTGGTACCTGGCCCGTCAGGCCGGCGCCTTCTACATCCAGGAGGACGGCGACGCATACGTCCCGCCGGCCGGTCCCCTCACCCTCATCGACTGCCTCAAGGGCATCGAAACGCAGCCCACCTCCGCCCTGCCGTTCACCACACTGCGTGCCGATCGCAGCTTCTGCGTCCGCGCCTCGGGCGGCCAGGATGTCGCCGTCGTCCGTACGCTCGCCACCGCCACGACCGACGGCCCGGTGAGAGTCTCCATCACTTACTACCGGCGCTCGGCCTGATCGATCCGCCCCTCGGTCCCCCAGTCGAAGCGACGGGGGCAAGGCAGCCCGGGCGCCGGTCCTCGCGCCGCCCTCCGTGAAGCCCTGGAAGCCGTCGGAGGTGTGTTCGCCGGCGGAGTGCAGTCGGCCCTGGGCCGTCCCCTCGTGGCCGGTGTGGGTGGTGAGGTGGCTCACCGGCCAGTAGGAGTAGACCCTGTGGGTGTACGGGTCGAGGTGCCAGGCGGACAGAGTGGCCCGGCCGTTCCACGCCGCCGCGGTGCCCGGCCAGCGCTGGTCCATCCGGCCGAGGTAGCCGCGGACGAGGCCCGCCGGGTCCGGCGTGGAGGCGTTCGTGAAGGCCCGGGGCGGAGTGAGCGAGGAGGCGGGCGTACCGCCGCCGTACTGGACCGGGATGCCGTAGGTGCCGCGCCCGGCCGCAGGTGACGTCCCAGGCCTGCTGGAACGGCAGGTCGGAGCAACGGGTCGGCCTGAGCCTCGGTGCTGGGCTACGCCGCTGTGTCCGCGAGGCGGCGGCGCCTGGCCAACGGGAGGTAGAGCAGCGCGCAGGAGCCGACGGCGACGAGGCAGTAGGTCACCGCCCTGGCACCGTTCTCCACGTACTGCTGCCACGTGGCCCACGCGCAGACGCCGGTCAGGCTCAGGGTCACGAAGGACAGGCCGATGGCCCCGCCGGGGACGTGGTAGGGGCGTTCCAGGTCGGGTTCGCGCACCCGCAGAGCGATGAGTGCGGCGACTTCGAGCAGGAGCGTGATGTTGGCGAGGAAGACGTCCGCGATGATCAGGCTGGTGAAGCTGCTCAGGCAGAACAGGGCGTAGATCGCGGAGGAGCCGATGAGGGAGACGACCGGGACCCGGTGGCGGGCGGTCCTCCTCGCCACCCAGGCCGGGAAGTAGCCGTCCTGCGCCAGGACGAAGGGCACCCGGGCGCTGGAGGTGAGGAGCGCGGAGAACATCGCGCCGGCGGCGATCATGCCGCCGACCGTCACGGCGGTGCGCAGCCACGGTCCGCCCAGGGCTCCGGCCACGTCCGAGAAAGGAGTACGAGCCCAGTGCGTACGGGTCGGAGGCCCAGCGGGTGATCTGGAACTCGGTCGGTGCGGGGGACGTCGTTGCCGCAGATGGTCTTCAGGCTGGTCATGGCGCTGTCGACGATCTGGTTGTCGCTCCAGCTCTCGGTGGTGCGGCCGAAGTCGGCGGCGTTGAAACCGAGCAGCACGGGCTGCCCGGTGGGGCAGGCGACGTTGATCCACTGCGCCCACTGGCCCGTCGTGGTCCGGGGCGGGCAGGTACATCAGCCAGTCGGTCTCCGCCCAGAACACCTTCGGGAAGCGCAGGTAGCACTTGTCGAGCACGCCCACGCCGAGCCTGCCGATCGCGGTCTGCCTGTCCTCGGGCAGGCCGGGGCCGAAGGTGACCGCGCCGCTTTGCAGGACGCCCAGGGGCAGCGTGACCACCACGTGGTCGGCCTGGAGGGTTCCCCTGTCGGTGGTGACGGTCACGCCGTCGGAGGTCCAGTCGATCCGCTTGACGACCTGCCCGGTCTGCACCGTCAGGTCCTTGGCGAGGTGGTCGGTGACGGAGCCGTAGCCGTCGGGGAACAGCACGTCCTTGCCCTTGATCCTGGCGTCGTCGTCGAAGTACAGGCCGGACATCCGGTCGACGCTGCCCGCGTAATCGTGCTCGTAGTCGTTCAGCGCGAAGGACACCAGGGCCTTGTCGGAGTCGGTGAGGTTCGACCATCCGAGTGCCTTCTGGACGATGTCGCGCACCGCGGCGTCCTGGTTGTCGTCGCCCTGGAACGTCGAAAGAGCCTTCGCGGTGTCCTGCTGCCGGCGCTGCAGCGCCTGCGTCTGGGCATCGGAGAACTCCTGTCCGTCGGACGCGTAGTCGGTGGCGCTCTCGGGGTCGGTCACCACGCTCCTCGCGCCGGCCTGCTTCGCCAGGTCGGTGATCGGGTTGCCGTCGACGTCGGGATCCACGACGCACCCAGGTCAAGCGGCACCCCGGCCCACTTCTGGCTGGTCCAGACCCGCCCGCCGATCCGCTCGCGGGCTTCGAGTACCGACACGTCCTGCCCCTTGTCGGCCAGGTACCGCGCGGTCCCCAGACCACTGATCCCGGCACCGACGACCACCACCTTCCGGCGCCCGGACGAGCGCGGCGGGCTGTTCTCCGTTCCGCCGTCGTATGGGCCACCGGCGCGGTCCAAGAGGCCGCTGACCGGCCACCAGGTACCCGGCGCCGATCAGCGGACGAGCACCCGTTCGCCCGAGCGGGGCACCACGGCCGTCCAGCCGAGTTCGCGGTCGATCCGGTCGCGCAGCGCCTGCGAGCCCTCCGGTTCGCCGTGCACGAGGTAGACGGCGCTGGGCGGTGGGGCATGCCGCAGCCAGTCGATGATCTCGCCGGCGTCGGCGTGCGCGGAGAAGGCGGGGACGTTGACGACCTCGGCGCGCACCGGGACGTAGCTGCCGTACATCTTGAGCGCGCGGGCGCCGTCCACCAGGTCCCGGGCGCGGGTGCCCTCGGCGGCGTAGCCGACCACGACGACGGTGTTGCGGGCGTCGGGCAGCAGGCGGGCGAGATGGTGGACGACGCGGCCGCCGGTGGCCATGCCGGAGGCGGAGACGATGACGGCCGGGCCGTGGGCGTGGTCCAGGGCGAGTGACTCCTGGAGCGAGCGGATCAGGGTGAACGGCTCGGGATCCAGCGCGGTCGGGCCCTCGGCGAGGACGTCCGGGCGCAGCTGGTCGGAGCCGGCCGCGAAGGCCTCCCGGTAGATCTGCAGGGTGGCCAGCGCCATCGGGCTGTCCACGTACACCGGGACGTGGGCGGAAAGGCGGCCGGCCTTGCGCAGCTCGGTCAGCTGGTGCAGGACGACCTCGGTGCGGTCGACGGCGAAGGACGGGATGACGACGGTCCCGCCGCGGGCCAGGGTGCGCTCCAGGGCCGCGGCAAACCATTCGCGGGCGGCCGTCTCCTCGTGGTGGCGGTGGCCGTAGGTGGACTCCATGAGCAGGACGTCGGCGCCGGTGAAGGGTTCGGGCGGGCGCAGCAGCGGATGGACGGGGCGGCCGAGGTCGCCGCTGGCGGCGATGGTGTGGCCGTCTTCGAGCGTGAGGTGGGCCCAGGCGGAGCCGAGGATGTGTCCGGCGCGGTGCAGCCGGAGCACGATGCCGGTGGTGATCTCGATGTCGGTGTCCAACGGGACGGGGTCGAACATCCGCAGGGCGTTCTCGACGTCCTTGTCGTCGTAGAGCGGCTGGGCCGGCCGGTGTTTGGACCAGCCGTGCTCGTTGGCGTGGTCCGCCTCCTCCCGCTGCAGGTGGGCGCTGTCGCGCAGGATCAGCTCGGCGATCCGGGCAGTGTCGGGGGTGGTGAGGATCGGGCCGCGGAAGCCGTCCCGGACGAGGCGCGGCAGGTAGCCGCAGTGGTCCAGGTGGGCGTGGGTGAGCACCACGGCCCGTACGTCGGCCGGGTCGAGCGGCAGCGGGCGCCGGTTGCGGCGGCGCAGCTCGGCCAGGCCCTGGAACAGGCCGCAGTCGATCATCAGACGGGCGTGGTCGGTCTCGACCAGGAACTTGCTGCCGGTGACGGTGCCCACGCCACCGAGGAAGGTGAGCAGGCCGGGCCGGGGTGTGTGGGCTTCCGTGGTCATGGCCGCCTCCAGAGAGGTACGGATCCTCCCATGCTCCCGCCGTACGGTCGCGCTGTCCTGGGCCGGATCGGCCCTGTCCGCGGGGACCGTACGGCCCTGTCCGGCGGCGGCCGGTGCGGCGGAGAGTGAAGGCGGGACCACCCGAGGAGGAGTGAGGACGATGCAGCACCGCAGCGTCAATGACGTGATGACCCGTGAGGTCGTCACCGCCCGGCCCGACACGCCGTTCAAGGAGATCGCGGCGCTGTTCCACCGCAACGACATCACCGCGATCCCGGTGATCGACGACCAGCGCCGACCGCTCGGCATGGTCTCGGAGGCCGACCTGCTTCGCAAGGAGGCCGTTCTGCCGGACCCGGAGGGCCGCTTCCCGGGCCGCTGGCTGGACGCGAGCGACCGCGCCCGCGCCGAGGCCGAGACCGCCGGCGGGCTGATGACCAGTCCCGCCGTCACCGCCCGCCCCGGCTGGTCGGTGCCGGAGGCCGCTCGGGCCATGGACAAACACAAGGTCAAGCGCCTGCCCGTGATCGACGAGATCGGCCGCCTGGTCGGCATCGTGAGCCGCCGCGACCTGCTCCAGGTCTTCCTGCGACACGACGCGGCCATCCGGGAGGAGATCACCCACGATGTCCTCGGCCAGACCCTCTGGCTCGCCCCCGGTGATGTCCAGGTGGCGGTGCACGACGGTGTGGTCACGCTCAAGGGCAGGCTTCCGCGCCGCAGCCTGGTCCCGATCGCCGAACAGCTCTGCCGCGCCGTGGACGGCGTGGTCGCCGTCCACCACACCCTCGACTGGACCGAGGACGACACCGATCCGGCCGTGGAACGCCCCCGCGCCTACCGCGCCGCTTCGTAGGAGGCCACGATGACCCGCACACCGAGCACGGTCGCCGACGTCATGACCCACGCCGTGGTCGCCGTCGGCCGCGACGCGGACTTCCGTGAGGTCGCGGAGACCCTGCAGCGCTGGCAGGTCAGCGCGCTTCCCGTGCTGACCGGCGACGGTCGGGTGATCGGGGTGGTCTCCGAGGCCGACCTGCTCACCGCCCGTGACCGCGACGGCGAGCGCGCCGACGCCCTGACGGCCGGGCGGATGATGTCCGTCCCGGCGGTCACCGTGCACCCGGGCAGCCCGCTCGGCGAGGCCGCCCGGGCGATGGCCCGCGGCCACCTCAAGCGGCTCCCGGTCGTGGACGAGGAGGACTACCTGGTCGGCATCGTCAGCCGGGGCGACCTGTTGAAGGTCTACCTCGGCGACGACCGGGAACTCGCCGACCGCGTCCGCCTCGAACTGGTCGCCACCCTCGGCCCCGCCGCTGCGGTGGACACCGACGTCCGCTCCGAGAACGGCCGGATCACCCTGAGCGGCGGCCTGCCGGACACGGTCTCCGTGCCTGTCCTGGAGTGCCTGGTGTGCTCCGTGCCCGGGGTGGTCGGCGTGGAGCTGCGGCTCGCCGCCCCGGCCTGACGGGGGCTGGGCGGCGCTGGGGCTCGCCGCAGTCGACGGTTCGCCGGAGAGTCTTGCCGCCGCCCGGGTGGGCCGCTGACGAGACGGTCCGGCGCGGTGCCCGGCTGCGGCTGGTGTGCGCCTGGCCCCGGCCGCAGCACGCGGCGCCCGGACTGCCCGGTGTGAGCGAGGCGCGCGGCCGGGTGCTCGGCATGCTCGCAGACACCGCGGCCTGGCTGCGGGCCGACCATCTGGCCTCGGCGGATTCGGCCGAACTGCTGGTGATCGGTTCCTCCGCGTCGCACCGCCCGCTCGGTTCGGTGGGGCTCGCCGTCGCGGCCCGCGCGGTCTGTCTTGTCGTCCTGGTCCGGGCTTCGCCGGGTTCGACGGGGCCGCCCCGGGAGGTGGTGGCGGGTGTCGACGCCCACGACCCCGCCGAGGCCGCCCTCGTCTTCGCCCGGCGGGCCGCCGCGGTCCGGGGCGTCCGGCTGCGGGTCGTCCACGCCTGGACGCCGAACCGGCCGCTGCTGTCCGCCGCCGAGCCGGCAGGGGTCGCCGCAACGGAGGAGAGCGCACTCGGCGACGTCCGCGACGGCGGCCGGCTCCGGCACCGCCGACCTGCTCGTACTCGGCCGCACCGGGCACCGCCTGGGCCCGGTCACCGGGCGGTGATCCACCGCGCCTGGTGTCCGGTCGTCGTCGTCCCGCGTGGCTGACCCGGTGCGCCCGGTCGC
>NZ_MECK01000608.1 GCF_014596465.1 Streptomyces sp. CBMA123
CGGGCGAGCACCTGGTGGCGGGCGGCGTTGTCGGCCAGCGAAGGGTCCCCGCCGCCGGTGCCGGCGATCTTCGGCGCGGCCCAGTCGGCCCAGCCGGCGAGCAGCGCGCGGGCCGCGCCGAGCACCGGGGCCGCGAAGGACAGCCCGTTGACGGCCTTGAGCGGCACCCGGGTGCAGCCGTCGACGGCCCCGGGGCACTCGCCGTCGAGCACCGCCGCGCGGGTGCAGACCCGCTGGTCCGGCACGAACACGTCCGCCACCGTCAGGGTGTTGCTGCCGGTGCCCCGCATGCCGACCGTGAACCAGGTGTCCTGCACCTGGAAGTCCCCCCGCCGCACCGCGAAGTAGCGGGCCACCCGGCCACCGTCCTCCCCCGGGGTCTGGCCGCAGACCAGCGCCCAGTCGGCGAACTCGACGGCGCTCACGAAGGACCACGTGCCGGTCAACCGCCAGCCGCCGGGCGCCCGTTCGGCCCGGCCCAGCGGCATCAGCGCGCCGACCAGCAGGGTGTCCGGGCCGTCCGCCCAGATCTCCCGCTGCCCGGCGAGCGGCAGGTGCGCGGCCATCCGGGGCACGGTGGCGGTGAGCGCCGCCACCCAGGCGGCCGAGGTGCAGCCCTCCCCCACGGTCGCCACCGCCGCCAGCAGGTCGGCGAAGCCGCCGGCGTCGCCGCCCCAGCGCTCGGGCACGAAGTGCCGGGCGAACCCGGCCGCGACCACGCCGTGCACCACGTCGGGGTGGAGCCGTCGCTGCTGGTCCGCGTCGGCCGCGTGCTTGGCGGCGACCGGTACGAGGTCCAACGCGCCGCCGGGGAGCGGCAGTCGGGTGTCGGCCATCTCAGGCTCCTTCCAGGGTCACGGGCGGCGCCGGGTGGGTCGACCGGGCGTCCACGGCCGCGATCACCAGCCCGCCCAGCAGGCTGACGTTCTTGAGGAACTCGTTGCGCTGGGCCCGCCGCCGCGCCGGGTCCGGCTGGCGCCAGAACCCGTGCACGGCGACCGTGGTCGGTACCAGGCAGGCGACCAGCAGGGCGCCGCCGGCCACCGGCGCGAGCCCGGTGCCCAGGGCCACCCCGCCCGCGATCATGCCCGCGGCGGTCGCCCGGGTCGCGGCCTCGGGGTACGGCACCCCGCGCTGCCGGGCGAGTTCGGGCAGCGGGCCGGGCGCGCGGAGCACGCCGTAGCCGCCCACGATGAAGCTGGTCGCCAGCAACGGCCGGGACAGTCGACTGATGAGCCGGGGTAGGTGTGCCATGGGTCGCCCTTCTCGCACGTGTGGAGCGTTGCTCGTGGATCGCCGCACTGTTGCGCGTCAGGCTCCGTCGACCGTCTCGAACCGCGCTGGAGGGCGGCTGGACACCGCACCCGCCGTACGGTCCCCCCACAGGTCGGCCGGGCCCCGGCGGCGGCCATGGATTCGAGCCGGATTCGAGCCGCCCCCACCACGCTGAGGCCCGGGTCCTCGCTTTCGGATCTTGTCGGATCAGCGCGCGGCTCCCCCAGCCTTCGGCCGGGAGGTGCCCCCAGTGCGCGCCCGGCACGATCCGACAGAGGGGGCCCGGCCGCGGGGCACGCCCGTGCCGTCCGCGGCCGTCACGACGGGCTAGCGAAGGAGTGGGACGTGGCAGCGGACGACAAGTGGGTTCTGGTGCTGGGCGCGACCGGTCGCCAGGGTGGCAGCGCCGCCCGGCACCTGCTGGACCGGGGCTGGGGGGTGCACGTCCTGGTCCGCGATCCGGAGAAGCCGGCCGCCCGTGAACTCGCGGCCAAGGGAGCCGTGTTGGTGCGCGGCGAGTTCGACGACCGGGACGCTGTCCGGGCGGCGCTGCGGGGAGCGCACGGCCTGTTCACCGTCTTCACCCCGACCCACGGCAACGGCCTGGACGGTGAGGAGCGGCACGCGGCGCTGTTCGCCGAGGAGGCCGCCCGGGCGGGCGTCGCGCACCTGGTGCACAGCTCGGTCGGCGGGGTGGAGAAGCCCGGCGGGGTCGGCTGGCGGGAGACCAAGCTCCGCGCGGAGCAGGCGATCCGCTCGGCGCAGCTGCCGACGACCTTCCTGCGGCCGGTCTACTTCATGGAGAACTTCCTGGACCTGCCGCCGGAGCCGGAGCCGGACGGCACCCTGGTGTTCCGCCGCGGGCTGTACCCGGAGACCAAGCTCCAGGTGCTGGCCTCCCAGGACATCGGCTACTTCGTGGCCGACGCCTTCGAGGCCCCTGACGCCTTCGTCGGCCGGAACGTGGAGATCGCCGGCGAGGCCCTGACCGGCCCGGAGATCGCGGCCGCCTTCGCCGCGCACACCGGCCGCCCGGCCCGCTACGAGGCCATCCCGCTGGAGGAGTTGGCCAGGAAGGACGTCTGGATGGCGAAGACCTTCGAGTGGTTCAACGAGATCGGCTACCGGGCGGACATCCCGGCGCTGCGGGCCGCCCACCCGGGTCTGCTGACCTTCGCCGAGCTGCTGCGCCGCAGCGGCTGGGCGCCGCAGGCCGGCTAGGACCGCCCGGCGATGAGCGCCCTGACACCCGGCGCCGCGACGACGGCGCCCCGACGTCCGAACCTGCCGACCCTCACCGGGATGCGGTTCCTCGCCTCCGGGATGGTCTTCTTCTCGCACGCCTTCTTCCGTTTCCTGCCGAGCAGTTGGACCTCCGGCACCGGCGCGGGCTTCTGGTGGAGCGCCGCCGGGTCGACGGGCGTGTCGTTCTTCTTCGTCCTCAGCGGCTTCGTGCTCACCTGGTCGGCCCGGCCGGGTGAGCCGGCCCGGGCCTTCTGGCGCCGCCGGCTGTGCAAGATCTACCCCAACCACCTGGTGACGGCGGTGGCGGCGGTGGTCCTGATGCTGGTCTGCGGGGAGGCCTTCACCGCGGGCCAGTTGGTGCCGAACCTGCTGCTGGTGCAGTCCTGGATCCCGCGTTTCGACGTGCTCACCGGGATCAACCAGGTGAGCTGGTCGCTGTGCTGCGAGGCGCTGTTCTACCTGCTGTTCCCGCTGCTGCTGCCGTCGGTCGGCCGGATCCGGGCCGGGCGGCTGTGGTGGTGGGCGGGCGGTGCGGTGCTGGCGGTGTTCTGCGTGCCGGCCGTCTCGGCGCTGCTGCTGTCGGGTGGTCCGCACATCTCGCCGCGGATGGACTACTCCGTCGACCAGCTGTGGTTCGTCTACTTCTTCCCGGTGATGCGGGCCTTCGAGTTCGTCCTCGGGATGCTGCTGGCCCGGATCGTGCTGGCCGGGGGGTGGCCGCGGATCGGCCTGCTGCCCGCCGGGCTGCTGTTCCTGGCCGGGTACGCCGGGGCGCTGTACGCGCCGGGTCAGTTCGGCACGGCCGCGCTGACGATCGTGCCGCTGGCGCTGCTCATCCCGGCCGGCGCGGTGGCCGATCTGGAGGGCCGGCGCTCGTTCCTGAGCGGCCGGGTGGCGCTGTGGCTGGGCGAGGTGTCCTTCGCGCTCTACATGGTCCACCAGCTGGTGATCACGTACGGCGCCAAGGCGCTCGGGATCGGGATGCGGATGTCGGCGCTGGAGGCGACGGCGCTGAGCCTGCCGTTCCTCGCGGCCAGCCTGCTGGCCGCCTGGCTGCTGTACACGCTGGTCGAGCAGCCGATGATGCGCCGCTGGTCCCGGGCCCGGAAGCCCGGGACCGCGGCCCCCCGTCCGGCGCGCCCGGAGAAGGCGGGGGCCCCGACCCCGGAGCGCGCCTGACGGTGGTCTCAGGCCGGCTCGCCCTCGTCCACGAGTTGCGGGGACGAGGGTTCGCCGGGCGGCTGGTCCTGCTGGTGGCGGCGTTCGACGGCCGCCATCAGCAGGGTCGGCAGCACGGCCAGCACCGCGGCGCCGAAGACCCACCAGAAGGTGTCGCCGAAGGCGGCGGCCTGGGCGGCGGGCTCGGTCTCGCCGGCGAGGTGCTGCTGGAGCACCACCACGAAGACCGCGGTGCCGACCGAGCCGCCGATCCGCTGCATGACGTTGAGCTGCGGGGTGGCGTCGTTGATCTTGTCCGGGTCGATGGCGCGGAAGGCCGCGGTCATGGCGGGCATCACGGACAGTCCGATGCCGAGGCCGCGGACCACCATCGCCACGCCGAGCACCCAGTACGAGGTGCCGTCGGAGATCAGCACGAAGGGCAGGGTGGCGACCACGCTGACCGCCGCGCCGATCACACAGGTGACGCTGCCGATCTTCTCGAACAGCCGGCTGGACATGCCCATCGCGACCGCCGCACCGAGGCCCTGCGGGGCGAGCAGCAGGCCGGTGTGCGAGGCGTCCTCGTGCCTGACCACCTGGTAGAAGAGCGGCATCAGGATCATGCCGCCGTAGGTGGCGGCGCCGAACACGAAGGTGACGAAGGACGCCGAGCTGAACAGCCGGCTGCGGTAGAGCCGCATGTCCAGCAGCGGGTGCGGCACCCGCAGTGAGCGCAGCACGAACCCGCCGGTGAGCACCAGGCCGGCCAGCAGCGGGATCAGGACCTTGGCCGAGGTCAGGCCCGCGCTGCCGGCTTCGGACAGGCCGTAGGTGATGCCGACCATGCCGAGGCCGACCAGCAGGAGTCCGGGCAGGTCGAGCGGTCCGGCCTCCTCGCCGACCGGGTCCGGGGGGAGCAGCCGGGCGGCCAGGAAGAGGCCGATCGCCCCGAGCGGCGCGTTGATCAGGAAGATCCACTGCCAGCCCGCGTGGTCGACCAGCAGGCCGCCGATGGTGGGCCCGACGACCGGGGTCAGCACCATCGGGATGCCGACCGCGCCCATGACCCGGGCCAGGCCGGCCTGGCCGGCGGTGCGCACCAGGATCATCTGCCCGGCGGGGATCATCATGCCGCCGCCGATGCCCTGGACGGCGCGGGCGGCGATCAGCGCGCCCACGTTGTCGACCAGGCCGCAGGCGACCGAGGCCAGGGTGAAGAGCAGCAGTGAGGCGATGTACAGGCGCCGGGCGCCGACCCGGCGGGCGGCCCAGCCGGTCACCGGCAGGACGGCGGCCTGGGCCAGCAGGTAGGCGGTGACCACCCACTGGACGGCGTCGAGGGTGGCGTCCAGCTCGGTGGTGAGGGTCTTGAGGGCGACGTTGACGATCGTGGCGTCGAGGAAGGCCAGGACGGCGCCGACCAGCACGACGACGACTACCCGCCGGGTCTCCGGCGTCAGTCCCGGATTCTCCACCACGGGCGCTGAGGCGTTCTTGGATGCTTTCACAGCAGCAGTCTCAGCCAGTGGTTCGGTTCTGTCAACCAACTGGATGACTATCTCGCCTACCCAGATGATGCAGTCACACGTAGGGGTGATGCCGGTGTAGACTGCCGCCATGAGCGAGTCATCGACCGAGGTGGAGAGCAAGCGGCGGCATCCCCGACGGTCCCCCACCCCCGAGGAGCGGCAGCGGGACGCCGACCGCTCCCGACAGGCCCTGTTGAGCGCCGCACTCGACGAGTTCGCCACGAAGGGCTTCGCCGGCGCCCGCGTCCAGGACATCGCGACCAACGCGGGCGTCAACAAGCAGCTGATCAACTACTACTTCGGGGGGAAGGAGGGGCTCTACCGCGAGCTGCAGCGCAGCTGGACGGAGAGCGAGGCCGTCTTCGCCGATCCCGACCTGCCACTGGAGGAGGTCGCCGCCCGCTACCTCCGGGCGGGGCTCGCCGACCCGAGGCCGGCCCGGCTGATGGTCTGGCGCGGCCTGACCGGCGACGGATCGGCCGCCGACGAGGTCCACGAGGACGCCACCCTCGCCCAGGACCTCGCCAACCTGCGCCGGGCCCAGGCCCGCGGGGAGATCGCCGCCGACCTCGACCCGGGGTTCGTCCGGCTCGCCGTGATGGGCATGATCCTCGCCCCCGTGATGCTCCCGCAGACCGCCCGGGAGGTCGCCGGCCTGGCCCCGGACGACCCGGAGTTCGAGCGCTACTACGGCGAGCAGCTACGCCGGCTGATCCGCCACCTCGGCGACCCGGCTCAGGCCGAGGGCGACACCGGCACCAGCGCCGGCGCCAGCACCAGCACCGAGACCGCCACGCCCCCCGAACCCGACGATCGGACGCCGTGATGACGACCAATCCGTTCAGCGAGACCGAACTGCGCTACCTGGCCTCCCAGAGCCACGGCCGGCTGGCCACCGTCGGCCCCGCCGGCGAGCCGCAGAACCGGCCGGTCGGCTTCTCGGTCGACCCCGCCACCGGCGCCATCGACATCGGCGGCCCCAAGCTCGCCGCCAGTCGCAAGTTCCGCAACGTGGCGGCCAACCCGCTGGTCTCCCTCGTCGTGGACGACTACGCGCCCGAGGGCAGCACCCGCTCGCCCTTCCGCGGCCGGGGCATCGAGATCCGCGGCCGCGCCGAGGCCCGCTACGACGAGACGCCGGCGAACCCGTACTTCAGCGGCGAGCTGATCCGCATCCACCCCGCCCGGGTGATCACCTGGAACCTCGACCCGGACGCCCCGGGGGTCGAGGCCCGCGACGTACCGCCGGCCCCCCGGTAGCGGACACCGGGGGGCCGCCGAGGCGTCAGGACCTCACCAGGCCTCGCGGGTCAGCTCCGCGAACCGCGCCAGCCGGGTGATCTCCGCCTGGACGCCGCCCGCGCCACGGCGGTTGGACAGCGTGACGTGGCTGGCCCCGGCCTCCCGCCAGTCGGCCAGGCGCGGGGCCCACTCCTGCTCGGGGACGAGCTGGAGCGGGATCCGCGCCTCGATCCCGAAGGCGTCCGCGTCCCGGCCGTAGCCGGCGACCAGCTCGCGCAGCCGCCGCACGACCTTCATCCCGGCGCCGGTGTCCCGCATCAGCGGGCCGAACATCCGGAACCCGTCCGCCAGTCGGGCCATCCGGTCCAGCACGGCCGGCTGCGGCACCCCGCCGTCGGCGAAGGAGCCACCACCCATCCACACCGGCAGCGGCCGCCGCGGCCGGGGGTTGAGCGCGACCTCGCTCAACCGCACGTACTGGCCGGGGTAGTTGACGAACGGCTCCTCCCAGAGCCGGCGCATCGCCTCGATCTGCTCCTCGATCAGCCGGCCGCGGACGGCCGGGTCCACGCCCAACGCCCGCACCTCGTCCCGGTTCCAGCCCACGCTCACGGACAGCCGCAGCCGCCCGCCGCTCAGCAGGTCGACCTCGGCCGCCTGCTTGGCGGCGAGCGCGACCGGCCGCTGCGGGAGCAGCACCGAGGCGGTCAGTTCCACCCGGGAGGTGATCGCCGCCAGGTAGGCGGCCTGGACGAAGGACTCGTGCCACGGCGCGCACGGCGAGATCTCCGAGGGCCAGTCGTCCGTCCGGGCCGAGACCACGTGCTCGCCGAAGCCGAGGTGGTCGTACCCGAGGTCCTCGAACGCCTGGACGTAGTCCCGGAGTTCGACCGGATCGTCGAAGTAGGGCAGGTCCCCGCCGACCCGCAACCGCCGCTCCGCCCCCGGACTGCGGACGACGGCCGACCGCACCTTCTGCTGCTGGACACCGGTCACCGACAACGACCTCCTTCTGCGGAGCCTGGTCACGACGTGCGCGGCCAAGCTTCCCGTGGAATCACTTGACGAACACTCAAATCCTGCTGGAGTCACGGTACTTCGCTCGAACCGCCGGGAGTAATCCAGCGGAAGTCGAGCGGCACCTGGGACAAACGGGCCAGCGGCACCGCGCCGCGTGTGAGAGAGGAACCACAGGATGAGCGAGCTCGATCCGACCCCGGCGGACACCGGCCGGCCCCGGCTGCCGCGGAGCGTGGGCCTGACCGCCCTCGGTGTGGCGGTGGCCCGCGCACAGGAGAGCCTCCGCCGCGACCGGCTCTTCGACGACCCCTACGCCCGGGCCTTCGTGGACGCCGTCGGCGCCGAGGCGGTCAGCAGCATGCGCACCTTCGGCAGCTACATCGCCCTGCGCACCGCGCTGTTCGACGACTACCTGCTGGCCGCCGCCCGGGCCGGCCTCGGCCAGGTGGTGCTGCTCGCGGCCGGCCTGGACACCCGGGCGCTGCGGCTGGACTGGCCCGCCGGGACCACCGTGTTCGAACTCGACCTCCCCGAGGTGCTGGAGTTCAAGGAGGCGGTGCTCGGCCGGGCCACCGCGCCGGCCGGCAGCACCCGCACCGTCGTCCCGGCCGACCTGCGCGAGGACTGGGCGCCCGCCCTCACCGCCGCCGGGTTCCGCCCCGAGGCCCCGACCGCCTGGCTCGCCGAGGGCCTGCTGCCCTATCTGACCTCCGCCGACAACGACCTGCTGGTCGAGCGGGTCGGCGCGCTCTCCGCGCCCACCAGCCGGCTGGCCGTCGAACACGTCAACCCCACCACCACCTACAAGGGCGACGTCAGCGGCTTCCGGAAGATGCAGTCCTCGATCGGCGCCCAGTGGCGCTCCACCCAGCCCGACCCGCCCGGCTGGCTGGCCGGCCACGGCTGGCGCGCCCTGGACGCGCCGACCATGGACGAGCTGCACCTGCGCTACGGCCGGGGCGCCGAGCTCAGCGAGCGCACCGGCACGGGCGCCGGCGGGCTGGTCATATCCGAGCGGGGGGCCTGAGCCATGACGGCCACCCTGACGGCCCCGGTGACGCTCTCGCTGACCTGCCAGGTCTCCACCGAACCGGCCGAGGACACCCACACCATCCCGTACACCCTCGGCTTCGACGTCACCGCCCCGGCGGCGGTCCCGGCCGGCGCACCCTTCGAGGTCACCGTCCGGCCCCACCCCCTGCTGTTCAGCCCCAAGTTCAGCAGCCGGGTGTGGGACCTGCGGATCGCCTTCCGCCCGCCGGCCGGCGCCCTGACCGCCCGGCACCGGCTGCTCGCCGACGCCGGGACGGTACCGGCCGAGGCCCGCGCCGACGGCGACGACGGCGGCCTGCTGACGCTGTGCGCCCCCGGACCGGTCGTCCCGGGCGAGTGGTTCACCCTCCCCGGAGTGGCCTGGACGGCCACCGCCGGCCCCGGCGGCGCGGTCGAGTTCGCCCTCGGCGGCACCGGCTTCGACGCCCCCGGCTGGAGCTACCGCTGGGAGCAGGCCGCCAAGGGCATGAGCGGCGTCGTCACCGGGCACCCCGACCGCTCGGCCGTCCTCGCCCGGGTCCTGATCGGCTGACCAGCGGCCCGACCGGCACAGCGCAACGGGAGGGCGGTCAGCCGCCCTCCCGTTCCGTGTCGCCAGGCCCGTCCACCGCGGCTCAGGAGCGCGCCACCCGCCGCGTCGCGTACGACAGCGTGGTGAGGCTGTTGCGCCCGAGCGCCTCCCGGACGTACTCCCGGGCGTCGGCCACCGTGCGGCCGGCCCCGAGGACCGGCTCCACCGCGCCGGGGTTCACCGCCACCGTGTGCCGCGCGGTGGCCACCGGCCCGTCCGGCCCGGTGCCGAAGGTCCACAGCCCGCTGTGGCCGAACAGCAGCTGCGGGGGCAGGAGTTGCTTGTAGGCGATCCACTCCGGCTCCCGGCACACCCGCACCGAGCGGGTGGTGTGCGCCGAGCCGTCCGCGGTCACCGTGTCCATCTCCAACTCCTGGACGCCCGGTGCCGGTTCGGCCAGCACCACGCGCGCCACGTGCGGCAGCCGCTCCGCCCACAGGTCGGCCCGGTCCACGAAGCGGTAGGCCGCCTCCGGCCCGCCGTCGAGCGGCAGGGTGTCCACGAAGGAGAACACCAGGTCCCGCAGCGGGTGCCCGGTCTCGGTGATCCGGGCCAGCGCCGCCAGTTCCTCGGGGCTGTTGCGGTCCAGCGCCTCGGTGATCCAGTCGATCGTCGCGGCGTCGTCGTCGACGGCGGTGAAGTGGTGCCGCAGCACCACCTCGGTACGGCCGTCGCCGAGGTCGCGGAACAGCCACTCGCCGCCCATCGAAGCGATCGGCGCCCGGCTGCGCTCCTGCTCGAAGCTGATCGAGCGGCGCTCCGGGTCGAGCGCGCGCCGCGAAACCCAGCTGCTCACCGCGCCGTTGACCAGCGCCCACAGCTCGAACCGCTCGAAGCCGGGGCCGCGCTCCAGGTGGTGCACATGGACGCTCGGCCCGAAGACGGCGGGCCACAGCGTGACGTCCGCGGCCAGGTCGTAGAGCGTCTCGGGCGCCGCCCGGACGACCCGGGTGTGCTCGGTGCGCAGCAGCCGCCGCTCGCCGCTCACCGGACGGCCGCCGGGGCCGCGTGCGCCAGCGCGATCAGGTCCCGCGGGGTGCCGACGTCACCGATCCGGTCCTCCGGCAGCTCGATGCCGTACTCGCGCTCGATCCGGGCCGCGCTCTCCATCAGCGCGAGCGAGTCGTAGCCGAGGTCCGAGAAGGAGGTGTCGAGGATGTCCCCGCTCAGGTCGATGCCGTCCTGCGCGCCCGCGCAGGCGACCAGGATCCGGCGGATGTCGTCGATGTCCAGCTCTGCCATGGTGGTCTCCTCTGTCGTCTTCCGTCTTCGTCAAGCAGTCGCGCGGTCGGGCGGTCGCGCCGCCATCCAGTCATCCAGCCATGTGGTCGTACGGTCATGCGGTCATGCGGTCATGCGGTCGTACGTCGTGCGGCGGTCCGCTCAGGCCGCCGCGGCGGTCGCCACCACCGCCGAGTTGAAGCCCCAGCGCCCGCGCGCCAGGACCAGCGCGGCCCGCACCTCCCCGGAGCGCGGCCCGCCGGTGACCAGGTCGAGGCCGTACTCCTCGGGCACCCGGCCGGTGTTGGCGGTCCCCGGGATCACCCGGTCGCGGATCGACAGCAGGGCGGTGACCAGGTCGGCCGGCCCGCCGCCGGCGGCCATCCGCCCGGTGAGCGCCTTGGGTGCCGTCACCGGCACGCCGCGCGGGCCGAACAGTCCGCTGATCGCCTCCGCCTCGGCCCGGTCCAGTTCCGGCACCCCGGCCGCGTCCGCGAACACCACGTCGATGTCGGCGGGCGTCAGTCCGGCGTCGGCCAGGGCGAGTTCGGCGGCCCGGCGCAGTCCCGGCGGGCGGCCGGTGCCGGGCCGGGGGTCGAAGGTGGAGGCGTAGCCGGCGATCTGCCCGTAGACCTGCCGCGCGCCGCGCCGCCGGGCGGACTCGGCGTCCTCGACCACCAGCAGCGCACCACCCTCACCGGGCACGTGCCCGCTCGCGGCGGCGTCGAAGGGCAGGTAGGCGGCGTCCGGGTCCTCCGCCGTGGTGACCCGGCCGGTGGCGAACTGGGAGAGCCAGCCCCACGGGTCGAAGGCGGAGTCCACGCCCCCGCTGAGCACCAGCGGGGTGCCCCGGCGCACCGTGCGGCGGGCGTGGCCGACGGCGTCCAGTCCGCCCGCCTGCTCGGCGACCAGGGCGGCGCTCGGGCCGCGCATCGCGTGCCGGATCGAGATCTGCCCGGTGTTGACCGCGTAGAACCAGGCGAAGGACTCGTAGACGCTGACGAACTGCGGCCCCTGGTGCCAGAGTTTGCGGAACTCCCGGTGGGTGAACTCGAACCCGCCCTGCCCGGTGGACGTCACCACGCCCATGTCGTAGTCGGCCAGGCTGCCCGGCGCGATCCCGGCGTCGGCCAGCGCCCAGTCGGCGGCCACCAGCGCGTACCGGGTCGACACGTCGGTCTGCGGCAGCAGTCGGCTGGGCAGGTGCTCCTCGGCCGCGAAGTCCAGGATCTGCCCGGCCAGCCGGGCCGGGTAGCCGGAGACGTCGAACCGGGCCAGCTCGCCGATGCCGCTGCGGCCGGTCAGCACGGACTTCCAGTACTCCTCCGTGCCCAGGCCGTTGGGCGCCACCACCGACATCCCGGTGACCACCGCCGGGGCGCATGCGCCCACCTCGCTGCGCTCGCTCATGCGCCCACCCGCTCGGGCCGGTGCAGCACCATCGCGCTCTGGAAGCCGCCGAAGCCGCTGCCCACCGACAGCACCGCGTCCACCCGCTGGGACCGGGCCGTCAGCGGCACGTAGTCCAGGTCGCACTCGGGGTCGGGGGTGTGCAGGTTGGCGGTCGGCGGGACGACGTTGTGCTCGATGGCCAGGGCGCTGGCCGCGATCTCGATGGAGCCGATCGCACCCAGCGAGTGGCCGATCATCGACTTGATCGAGCTGACCGGCACCCCGTAGGCGTGGGCGCCGAGGCTGCGCTTGATCGCGGCGGTCTCGTGGCGGTCGTTCTGCTTGGTGCCGGAGCCGTGGGCGTTGACGTAGTCGACGGCGGTCGGGTCCAGCCGGCTCTCGTCCAGGGCCGCCCGGACGGCCTCGGCCATCTCCCGGCCGTCCGTCTTGAGGCCGGTCATGTGGTAGGCGTTGCAGCGGGTCGCGAAGCCCCCGATCTCGGCGTAGACGTGGGCGCCGCGCCGGCGGGCGGCCTCGTACTCCTCCAGGACGAACATCGCGGCCCCCTCGGCGAGCACGAAGCCGTTGCGCGAGCCGTCGAACGGCCGGGAGGCGTGCGCGGGGTCGTCGTTGCGGGGGGTGGTGGCCTTGATCGCGTCGAAGCTGGCGACCACGATCGGGGAGATCGGGGTGTCGGCCGCCCCCGCGACGACGGTGTCCACGGTGCCCTCGCGGATCAGCTGGACGCCGTAGCCGACGGCGTCCAGGCCCGAGGTGCAGCCGTCGGAGGTCATCACCACCGGGCCCTCCGCCCCGGCCACCCAGGCGACCTCGGCGGGCATCACGCCGGGGCTGAGGTAGTCCGCCATGTGCGGGGACAGGTAGCCCGGGTCCATCCTCCAGTCCCGGCCCCGGTCGGACAGCACCAGGTACTCGGCCTCCAGGCTGGTCGCGGAGGCGACGGCGCTGCCCAGGCTGACGCCGATCCGGTGCGGGTCGAGCGCGTCGGTCTCCAGGCCGCTGTCGGCCAGCGCGTCCCGGGTGCAGGCGACCGCGAACTGGGTGGCCCGGTCCATCCGCCGGATCTCCCGGAGGCTGAACCCCTCGGCCTCGGCGTCGAAGTCCACCTCTCCGGCGATCTGCGAGCGGAACGGCGAGGCGTCGAAGAACGAGATGGTCCGGGTGGCGGTGCGCCCCTCCGTCAGCAGGTTCCAGAACGCCTTGGTGCCGGGGCCGCCGGGGGCGCGCACCCCGATTCCGGTGATCACTACACGCCGGGTCATCGCCGGCCTCCGTCCGTACGTCGCGTCACAGTCCGTTCCTTTCGCCTGCGTCCGGTGAGTTCGGTCAGTCCGCTGGGTCCGCTGGGTCCGGCGAGTCCGGTTGATCCGGTGAGTCCGGTAGGGACGTCAGGCCACCGGGCCGTTCCCCGAAGGCCATCAGCAGGCTGGGGCGGCGGGCTTGAGCCCGACTCGACTGCGGATAGGAGCGCGAACGAGCCGCACCCCGAAGGCCCCGCCGAACCAGGCGGCGGAACGGGTACGGGAACCGGTCGGCGCTCTCGACGCCCCGGCGGTGGTGCGCCACACTCTCCCCAGCAGCACCCGCGCTCCCAACGCACCGGCACCGACGCACCGACCCACCGCACATCGGAGAGCCACACGGTGACCACACGCCAACTGCTGGAGATCGCGTTCTCGTCCGGCCGGTCCGGAGCCGGACCGGCCACGTGGGGCCAACGGGCCATCTGGGACGCCGTCCGCCGGCTGCCCCCGGCCGACGCGCCGCGCTACAACATCGCCACCGCCGCCCCGCTGGAGCCCGGCCTGCCCCTGCCCGTCCTGCTCGACGCGCTGGAACGGCTGCTGCACCTGCACGACTCGCTGCACACCCGGCTGCGCCCGGCACCGGACGGAGGACTGGACCAAGTCGTCGACCCGGCCGGGGTGTTGACCGTCGCGGTGGAGCCGCTGGCGGACGGCGCCGACCCGGCCGAGGCCGGCGCCCGACTGCACCGGGAGCTGGCGGAACGCCCCTTCGACACGGCTGCCCACTGGCCACTCCGGGTCGGCGTGGTGACGGCCGACGGCCTGGCCCGGCACCTCAGCCTGGTGCTCTCGCACACCGCCGTCGACGGCTCGGGGATGAGCCGGCTGATCGCCGACCTGACCGCACTCAGCCTCGGCACCTCCCCCGCCGAACTCGCCGGACTCCGCACACCCGCCCAACAGCCCCTGGAGGAAGCCGGGTTCCAGACCTCCGAACGCGGCCGGCGCCGCGACGAGGCGGCCCGCAAGCAGGTCCTGCGCAAGCTCCGGCTCGGCCCGCCACGCCTGTTCCCCCAGCCCGGGGCGGCCGAGGACACCCCCGCCCGCTTCCCCAACGCCGTGCTGCGCTCCCCGGCCCTCCCCCACGCGGTCGAACGGGTCGCCGCCGCCCACCGGGTGAGCACCTCCTCGGTCCTGCTGGCGGCCACCGCCGCGATGACCGCCCGGCTCGCCGGCCGCACCGAGGCGGTGCTCGGTGTCGTGGTCAACAACCGCTTCCTGCCCGAACTGGCCAACGCGGTGAGCGTGGTCGCGGGCGACGGCCTGTTCCACCTCCCGGACGCCACCGCCGAGTTCGGCGAGGTCGTGCGCCGCACCCACGCCGCCGCGATCGGCACCTACCGGCACGCCTACTTCGACAAGCTCGCCCTGGCCGCCGAGACCGAGCGGCTCACCGCCGAGGGCGTGCCGCTCGCCGACCGCTCCTGCGTCTTCAACGACACCCGCGACCTGCTCCCGGCCACCCCCGACCCAGGCGACGGAGGCACCACCCTCAGCTGGCCGGTGGAGTTCGAGCCCCGCCCCGGCCTGACCTACGCCCTGGACGCCCTGCAGTCCCCGGAGGCGCTGAGCCTGGCCATGACCGCCGACCCGGCCGTCCTCCCGCGCCCCGCGATGGAGCGCTTCCTGTACGGCGTCGAGGAACTGATCCTCACCGAGGCCGCCACCACCGGCCCGCGGGTGCCGGCTCCCACCACCCCGGCCTGACCGCTGGCGAACCCCGCCCGGCCCGTACCGCCTCGGCCGCCCACCGATGGCCGCCCCCCGACGGGCGGCCGAGGACGGGCGGCCGAGGACAGCGCGCCGGCCGGCCGAACACATCGGGTTGACCTCAGGTCCTAGCCTGGATCCCATGCGGATCCTCGTACTCGGCGGTACCTCCTTCGTCGGCCGCGCGATCGCCGCCGACGCCCTGCGCAGCGGCGCCGAGGTCACCCTCTTCAACCGCGGCAGGACCAACCCCGGCCTCTTCCCCGAGGCCCGCCACCTCCTCGGCGACCGCGACACCGGCGACCACACCGCCCTGCGCGAGGGCCACTGGGACGCCGTGGTGGACGTCACCGGCTACCGCCCCCACCAGGTCGGCCAGGCCATGACCGCCCTCGGCGACCGGGTCGGCCGCTACCTCTTCGTCTCCAGCCACGCCGTCTACCGCCGGGACGGACTCGCCCCCGGCTCGGACGAGTCCGCCCCGCTCCGCGAGCCGCTGCGCGAGGCCGAGCAGCTGACCGAGGAGACGTACGGCCGGCTCAAGGTCGCCTGCGAGCAGGACGTCACCGCCCGCTACGGCGACCGGGCGACGATCGTGCGCCCCGGCAAGGTGGCCGGGCCGTACGACGAGCAGCGCGGGCTGACCTACTGGGTGCGCCGGGCGGCCCGCGGCGGCCGGATCGCGCTGCCCGGGCGCCCCGAGCAGCCCGTGCAGGTGGTCGACTCGCGCGATCTGGCCCGGCTGGTGCTCCGGCTGCTCCAGGACGGCCGGCCGGGCGCCTTCCACGCCGTCGGCCCGGCCGAACCGACCACCCTCGGCGGGCTGATCACCACCTGCGCCGAGGTCGCCGGCACCGAGGTCGAGATCGTCCCCGTGCCGCCGGAGAGCGCCCCGCCGCCGTTCTTCCCGCTGGTCCGGGCCGAACCGCTCTGGCCGGGCCAGCAGCGTGACCCGGCCCGGGCCCGCGCGGCCGGGCTGCCCGCCACCCCGCTCGCGGTGACCGCCGCCGACGTGCTCGCCTGGGACCGCGGCCGCGGCGAGCCGCCGCTCGGCCACGGCTTCACCCCCGAGCAGGAGGCCCTGGTCCTCGCGGAGGCGGACACCCGATGACCACCGGCCCGGTGGTGGATTGACGCAGGGTCCCCCCTCCTGACCGATTGTCAGTGCCACCCGCTAGGGTCGGGCCCGAACAATCGCGCCACACCGGTACGAATCAGCATCAGCACGCCCAGTGCGCCCAGAAACGCCCAGCACTACCGCCACCAGGGGGGACCATGACCACTCCGGGCACCAGCCCGCTCACCACCGCCGACCTCGTGGACGGCTGGCGCCGGGTCGGCGTCCGCCCCGGCATGGCGCTGATCGTGCACTCCTCGCTGTCCAGCCTCGGCCGGGTCGAGGGCGGGGCCGAGGCCGTGGTGGCCAGTCTGCGCGAGGCCGTCGGGCCGGGCGGCACGGTGGCCGTGCCCGCCTTCACCGGCTCCACGGTCTGCGACCCGGCGCCGGACCACGCGGGCCTGCCCACCCCCGAGATCGCCGAACTCCGTTCCCGCGTCCCGCTGTTCCACCCTGACCTGCCGTCACCGATGGGCGCGGTGTCCGAGGCACTGCGCGCCCTGCCGGAGAGCCTGCGCAGCACCCACCCGCAGGCCTCGGTCGCCGCCGTCGGCGCCCACGCCCGGGAGGTGACGGCCCGCCGCTCGCTGGGCTTCGCCGTCGGCCGGGAGTCGCCCTTCGGCGCGCTGCACGACCTCGGCGGGTACGTGCTGCTGGTCGGCGTGGGCCACAACCGCAACACCTTCCTGCACTACGCGGAGACCTTCGCGCCGAACCGCCGACTGAAGCTCCGCCGCTTCCCGATGGCGATCCAGGGCGAGCGGGTCTGGATCGAGTCCTCCGACGTGGGCAACGACAACGACACCCACTTCCCGGTCGTGGGCCGGGAGTTCGAGGAGCTGGCGGGCATCCGCGAGGTGCTGGTCGGCAACGCGCCCTGCCGGCTGGTCCCGGTCCGCGAGCTCATACCCTTCGCCGTCCGCCGCCTGACCGAACTGCTGGCAGCGGACGGCTCCGGAGCGGCGTAGCCCGGCCGAGCCGCCGTTCGCGCTCCCGTTCCCGAACGCGAACGGCCGGCCGGGCCACGCCCGTCACCTCACCACCGGGCCGAACGTCAACGCCGCGTGTCGTGGACGGAGTCGGTCGCCTGGATCTTCTTCCAGGACTTCGGCTCCACCAGCGCCTGGACGTCACCCCGGTCCGCGTCGCTCCGCGCACCCGGCGCCAACGAGGCCGCCGCCGGGGTGCCCGGCGCCACCGGCCCGACGGCCGGCTTGGCGGCGGTGAACAGCCAGGTGGTGAAGAGGTCGCCGAGCTTCTGCCCGGACACCTTCTCCGCGTACGCCTGGAACTCCGGGATGGTCGCGTTGCCGTACTTGCGCTCGGTGGGCCAGCCCTTGAGGATCCGGAAGAACTTCTCGTCCCCGACGGTGTTGCGCAGCGCCTGGATGGCCACCGCGCCCCGGTCGTACACGGCGCTGGCGAACTGGTTGTCCGGCCCCGGGTCTCCCGGCTTGACGGTCCAGAAGGCGTCGTCGGCCGGGTGTGAGGCGTAGATGTAGTCGGCCAGCTCCTGCGCGGTGCCCTCGTTCTCGTGCTCGGACCAGAGCAGCTGGGCGTACCGGGCGAAGCCCTCGTTCAGCCAGATGTCGCTCCAGCGCGAGAGCGAGACGCTGTCGCCGTACCACTGGTGCGCCAGCTCGTGCACGACCACCGAGGTGTTGGTGCCCTTGGCGAACTGCTTGGGGCTGTAGAAGACCCGGGTCTGGGTCTCCAGGGCGTAGCCGGTCGGGACGTTGGGCACGTAGCCGCCGACCGAGCTGAACGGGTAGTCGCCGAAGTAGCCGCTCAGCCAGTCCACCACCTCGCCGGTGCGCTCGACGCTGGCCCGGGCCGCGTCCGCGTTCTCGCCGAGGTCCTTGCTGTACGCGTTGTAGACCGGCAGCCCGCTCGCGGTGGTATCGGTGGTGATGTCGAACTTGCCGACGGCGAGGGTGGCCAGGTAGGTCGCCTGGGGCTTGTTCTCGCGCCAGCTGTAGCGGGTCCAGCCGGCTTGCGAGCTGGTACCGGTCAGCACGCCGTTGCTGATCACCTGGTTGCCGTCCGGCACCTGCACCGAGACGTCGTAGGTGGCCTTGTTGCTCGGGTGGTCGTTGCTCGGGAACCACCACCAGGCCGCCTCGGGCTCGTCGGCCGCCACCGCGCCGTCCGGGGTGCGGTGCCAGGCCGTGAAGCCGTACTTCTTGACCGTCGACGGCACGCCCTTGTAGCGGACCACCACGGTGGCCTGGCTGCCCTTGGCCAGCGGCCGGGCCGGGGTGATCTGCAGCTCCTGCTCGCCGCTGGTGGCGAAGGCCGCGGGCCGCCCGTTGACCCGCACCTCGGAGACGTTCAGCGCGAAGTCCAGGTCGAACCGGGAGAGGTCCTGGGTCGCCGTGGCCAGGATGGTGGTGGTGCCCTCCAGCTCGTCGGTCGCGGGCTGGTACTTCAGCCGGATGTCGTAGTGCGAGACGCGGTAGCCGCCGTTGCCGTAGGTCGGGTAGTAGGGGTCGCCGATCCCGGCCGCGCCGGGTTGGAAGTCGGCTGCCGAGGCGGGGACGGCCAGGAACAGGCTCACAGCACTGGCGGCGGAGACGATCAGTCTCTTGCGCAACGTGGTCCTCCAGGATCACCGGAACGATCGGTCGGATCGATCCTTGTCCCGGTGGCCCGGTGCCCACTCCCCATTTGTGAGATGTTCATGAAAAGAAACGCGCCGAAATGACGGTGCGACACCACCGTCACGCGCCCCACCCGTCCCGGCCGCCCCACCCGTTCAGCCGTCCCGACGGCCGCTCAGGCCCCGAGCACCACCGGTGCCCGCACCAACGACCCGTACTCCGTCCAGGAGCCGTCGTAGTTCTTCACGTGCGGGTAGCCCAGCAGCTCGGTGAGCGCGAACCAGGTGTGCGCGGACCGCTCGCCGATCCGGCAGTAGGCGATCACCTCGCGCTCCGCCCCGATCCCCTTGCCCCCGTACAGCTCCCGCAGCTCCTCCGCCGAGCGGAACGAGCCGTCGTCGTTGGCCGCCTGCGACCAGGGCACGTTGATCGCCCCGGGGATGTGCCCGGGCACCTGGGCCTGCTCCTGCGGCAGGTGGGGTGGCGCGATCAGCTCGCCCCGGAACTCCGCCGGGGAGCGGACGTCCACCAGCACCGCGTCCGCGCCGGGCTTGGCGAACACCTCCGCCTTGGCGAGCACCTCGTCCCGCAGCGCCCGCAGCTCGGGCCGCTCGGGGCCGGTCAGCCGGTAGCCGGTGTGCTGGTAGTCCATCACTTCGTGGGTCAGCTCCCGCCCCTCCAGCTCCCACTTCTTGCGCCCGCCGTCCAGCAGCTTCACCGGCCCGAAGCCGCGCAGCCGCAGCAGCCAGTAGGCGTAGGCGGCGAACCAGTTGTTGTTGCCGCCGTACAGCACCACCGTGGTGTCGCCCTCCACCCCGGCGGCGCGCAGCAGGTGCTGGACGGCCTCGCGGTCGGCGTAGTCGCGGCCGACCTGGCTGTGCAGGTCGGTGGTCCAGTTCCAGCCGACCGCGCCGGGGATGTGCTCCCGGTCGTAGGCGTCGGTGTCCTCGTCGACTTCGACGACCCTGATCGTCCCGTCGTCCAGGTGGCCGGCCAGCCACTCGGTGCGGACCAGCGCTTCGGGATGTGCGTAGCCGTTGCCGGTCATCCCAGGCCCTCCTTCGCTCTGCCCAGGCTGCGGTGCCCGACCACGGGCACGGGCAGACCACGAGGGCACGACGAGGCGCCGGCGACCGGGCCGGACAGTTCGACGCTACGCCGCCAGCCCGGCCCGGGCCACCCCGACCGACAGACGGCCCGGCGATCGGTGCACTACCGATCGCCGGGCCGTCCCGCGGGTGAGCCGATTCCGTCGGCCTCAGGAGAAGACGACCGAGCGCAGCTTCAGCCGGTCGCCGAGCCGCTTGCCGGGGTTCATCACGTAGTAGGTGTCACCGTGGCAGCCGAAGTCCAGGAAGACCGTCGCCGTGGACCTGGTGAAGTTCTCCGGCGCGAAGGCCGGGGTTTCCTCCGTTGCACCGAACAGGTCGATGCACTTTCCGCTCTCCGGGTCGGCGATCCCGGCCGGGACACCGGGGAGGCGCCCGACCTTGTAGAGGAAGTCACCGGTCGCGGCGTTGGCCGACATCGGGACGGCGAGGACGAGGGCGGCGGCGCTGGCCACGGCGAGGACAGCATTGCGGAGACGCATGATCAAGGGCCTTTCAGGCGGTACCCGGGGTACCTGCGGAAACTGGTGCGGTATCACCCTAGAAGCCCAAAAACCGCAGAAACGGTTCTTCAAATCCACCCATTCGAGTGGTTTAAACAGCAAAGCCATTACCCGAACCATGGGCATATGCCGCAGATATTCGAGGCTGAAATTCCGCCTTTCATATCTTCAGTTCGGCGGCGCCGTGAACAAGTACCCCGAGTCGATCAGCACCGGCAGGTACGTCTTCAGCGCCGCCACCGTCTGCGAGCGGTCCCCGCCGCCGTCGTGGTTGAGCACGATCGAGCCGGGCCGGACCTCCTTGAGGACGGTGTCGATGATCGCCGAGGTCCCCGGCCGGGACCAGTCCCGGGGGTCGACCGTCCAGCTCATGTTCCGCAGCCCGAGGTCGGCGGCCACCCTGAGCGACACCGGCGAGAAGTCCCCACCGGGCGCCCGGAACCAGGTCGGCAACCGCCCGGTGGTCCGTTGCAACAGGTCACTGGTCCGCTCCAGCTCGTCCCGCACGGCACTCTCGGACATGTGCCGCAGGTCCGGGTGGGTCCAGGTGTGGTTGGCGATGTGGTGCCCCCGGTCCGCGATCTCCCGCACCAGGGCCGGGTGTTCCACGGCGTTCTCGCCGATCAGGAAGAAGGTCGCCCGGATCCCGTGCTGCTGGAGCAGCGCGAGCACCTGGGGCGTGTACCGGGGGTCCGGCCCGTCGTCGATGGTGAGCGCCACCACCCGCTGCGCCGGGTCCAGCTCGTACACCGGCTTGCTCTCCGCGTCACTGAGCGCCTTGCGGACGGGCTGCACGCCCGACGTGCCGGCGGCGGAGGGCGTGGCGGAGGCGGCGGCGGACGGCGGCACCGGGGAGGGCGTCGGGGAGGACGTGGCCGAGGGCACCGGGGCCCCCGGTGTCTCCGTCGCCAGGACCTCCGTCCGCCCCTCCGGAGCGGCGGCGACCCCGTCCCCTCCGCTCCAGGGGCCCTTGCAGGCGGAAGCGCCGCCGAGCAGCGACATCCCGGCGGCGACCAGCAGCAGCCTCCGCGAGGTGATGTGGGAGGCCATCGGGAACTTGATATGACGATCAGACAGCATTCTGGATGCTTGCCCCGCGGGTCACCACCGCTCCCCGAGGGCAACTCAGACGGCTCCGATCACCACTCCGACGGCCCACACCGGGGCCCCGCCACCCCGCCACCCCGGCCCGTCGACGGATCTTCCCCGACCGGACGCCCCGGTTCCCCCCGGGGCCGCTACGCTGTGCCTTCCCCAGTGTGATGATCTGCCATCAGAGGACGTGGCCATGACGACAAGTCAGGACTTCCCCCAGCAGGGCCCGCAGGACGACGACGCCGAGCTGAGCCAGTGGGAACGTTTCGGCGTCGACACCACCACTCCGCACTCCGCACGGGTCTACGACTACTGGCTGGGCGGCAAGACCAACTTCCCGCCGGACCGCGCCATGGGCCAGGCCATCGAGGAGGCTGTGCCCAGCGTCAAGGAGATGGCCAAGGCCAACCGGTCCTTCCAGGGCCGGGCCGTGCGCCACCTCGCCCGGGAACACGGCATCCGCCAGTTCCTCGACCTCGGCACCGGCATCCCCACCTCGCCGAACACCCACGAGATCGCCGAGGCCGTCAGCCCCGGCACCCGGGTGGTCTACGTCGACAACGACCCGATCGTGCTCGCCCACGCCCGCGCCCTGATGGTCTCCAGCCCGGCCAGCCGCACCACCTACATCCACGCCGACCTGCGCAAGCCCGAGGAACTCTTCGCCGACCCGGCGCTCACCTCCACGCTGGACCTCACCCAGCCCGTCGGCCTGCTGATGATCGCCGTACTGATGCTGATCGCCGACGAGGACGACCCGTGGGGCCGGGTCGCCGCGCTGCGCGACGCCCTGCCCGCCGGCAGCTGCATCGCCCTCACCACCCCCACCGCGGACTTCGCCCCGGAAGCGGTCGGCAAGGTCGCCGAAGCGGCCCGGGCCGGCGGAATGACCCTCGTCCCCCGCGGCTACGACGACGTACTCCGCTTCTTCGACGGCTGGGACCTGGTCGAACCGGGCCTCTCCCCAGTGCTCGCCTGGCGGCCCGACGGCGAGCCCCCCGCCGACCCGAAGGCCGCCTACTACTGGGGCGGCGTCGCCATCAAGCGCTGAACCCGGCACAACGCGGCTGTTGGGGCGAGCCTCACTTCAACAGCCGCGACAGCCGCCGGTCCGCCAGCGGCTTGCCCCCGGTCTGGCAGGTCGGGCAGTACTGCAGCGAGGAGTCCGCGAAGGACACCTCCCGCACCGTGTCCCCGCAGACCGGGCAGGGCTGACCGGTCCGCCCGTGCACCCGCAGCCCCAGCTTCTTCTCCGCCTTCAGCTCCCCCGCCGCCAGCCCGCGCGAGCGCTCCACCGCCTCCCGCAACGTGCCGCCGAGCGCCTCGTACAGCCGCGCCGTCTCCTCCTCCGTGAGGCTGGACGCCAGCTTGTACGGCGACATCCGGGCCGCGTGCAGCACCTCGTCCGAGTACGCGTTGCCCACCCCCGCCAACACGCTCTGGTCCCGCAGCACCCCCTTCAACCGACGCCGGTCGCCCCGCAACAAAGCGGCGAAGTCCCCCACCGTGAACCCCGGATCCAGCGGATCCGGCCCGAGCCTGGCCACCCCCGGCACCTCCGCCGGATCGCCCACCACATACACGGCGAGCCCCTTCTTCGTCCCCGCCTCGGTCAAGTCGAACCCGTCCCCGCCCTCCCCCGCCAGCCGCACCCGCAACGCCAACGGATTCCGCGGACTCGGACGCGGCGGCTCCGCGGGCAACCCGTCCTTCCACCGCAACCACCCCGCCCTGGCCAGGTGGACCACCAGGTGCAGCCCGCCCGCCTCGATGTCCAGGAACTTCCCGCGCCGCGTCACCGCCCCCACCGTCCGCCCCTCCAGCGCACTCACCGGCGGGTCATACGTCTTCAGCGCACTGACCGCCACCGGCTGCACCCGAGCGATCTCCCGCCCGACCAACCGCTCGGCCAGGAACACACTCAACGCCTCCACCTCAGGCAGCTCCGGCATGCGCCCAGTCTCCCGCACCCCCACACCACCCGCCCGCCCGCAGCCCGCCCCCAGCGGGCGCGCAGGGCGAAAGCCCGCGCGCCCGCAACACCCACACCCCCAAGCCACCCCCACCCACCCCCGCACCCCTCCCCCCACCTCCCCCACCCACCCACCCCCTCACCCCACCAGGCGAGAGGGACGCGCTGCGGAAGGGGGCGGCGCAGGGGGTGGCTGCGGAGAGGGGCGTGACGGGTGATTTTCAGACTGCCAACGGCGCCCAGCCCCCCTCGATGAGGGTCGGCAGTCCGAAAATCACCCAGCCCCCGGAGCGGCCACCCCCGGAGCCGCCCCCGGCACCCACCCACCCTCCCGAGAGCCCCCCGAAAACAGCACCCCCCTTTGCCCCCCACCCCCCAGAAGCGCAGGCTGGTCCGAAGGAGGCGCCATGACCACCCTTGAGGAACAGATCGACATCGCCGCCCCCGTCCTCGCTGCCTGGGAGCAACTGCACCGGGTGCACGAGTACCCGCAGTTCGTCGACGGAGTCCGCACCGCCCACCCCCACGGCCGCAACCTCGCCCACCTCGCACTGCAGGTCAGCGGGGCGGAGCGGTCGGTGGACACCGAGATCACCGACCGCGGCCGGGGCCGGGTGATGGCCTGGCGGACCCTGGACTCCGTCCACCTGAGCGGCGCGTTCGCCCTACTGCCGCTCGACCCCCGGCACACCCGGCTGCAGATCCGGGTGGAGTACGACCCGGAGGCGGTGCACCGGGAGTTCGGCGGGCCGCGCGGCTTCGCCCAGGCCGGGGCGATCGAGCGGGCGGTGCGCGGGGACCTGGAGCACTTCCGGGAGCTGGTGGAGGCCCGGGTGACCGCCGCCGACGACCACCCGACCACCCCTCCCGACCATCCAGTCGACAGCCACCCGACCACCCCTCCCGACCATCCATAAGAACCACATAAGCCCAGCTCAGCACAGGTGGTGAGGCTGTTCACAGCCCGCCACCGACCAGGCCGTTCCACTTTCAACCTGTGGCAGACTCGGATGCCATGGACATCGGCCCGGTCACCAGGACGCTCCGCGCGGCGGTCTTCGCCGCGCTGGTCGTGCTGCTCGCCGGCCTCGGCCAGGTGCTGGTCACCGGCCGGACGCTCCCGGTCGGGACGATGGGCCTGGCCGCACTCGGCGTCTTCGCGCTCGCCCTCGCCCTGGCCGGCCGCGAACGCGGCTACCCGGCGATCGCCGCGGCGTTCCTGCCGCTCCAGTTGGGCGTCAGCGCCCTGTTCGACCTGGCGCAGCGCTCCTGTCCGTCCCTGCCGCCCGAGGCCGGGCACGGTCTCCGGCCGCTGCTGTGCGGTGGCGGCTCGCTCGGCGGCTTCCTGCTCGGTCACGGTGTGTCCCAGCAGGCCGACGTCCTGCTGCTCCTGCTGCTGCACACGGTGATCGCGCTGGCCGGGGCGTTCTGGCTGCGCCGCGCGGACGCCGCGCTGGCCGGTCTCGCCCGGGCGGTCCGGATGCTGGGCGAGTTCCTGCACCGGCACCTGCCGGCCGCCGCCCGCTGGCTGCGGCTGCTGGCCGCGCCCGTCCCGGCCCGCCCGGTGGTCCGGGTGCCGTTCCCCCGGGCCAGCCGCGCACTGGTCCCGGCCGAGGACGTGGTGGTGCGTCCGGCCGTCCGGCGTGGTCCGCCGGTGTTCGCCCTGGCCGTCTGAGCGACTCCAGGCAAGTCCCCCCTCAGTCGGCCCTCTCGCCCCTCACCGCGCCCCAGCGCCCCCGCCCCGGCGCCCGCGCGCCAGCGCCCGCGCGCCCCCGCACGCCCGAGAGCACAGGACGACACCCCATGAGCAACACCCGTAAGACGCACCAGAAGACCAACGCCACCGACCGCATGCGCGAGGCCCGCGCCCAGGCCGAGCGCTCCGACCGGATCCGCCGCCGGGTGGTGGTCGGCGCCGCCTCCGCCGCCGTACTCGCCCTCGCGGCGGGTGTCGCCTTCGCCGTCGGCGGCCCCTCCGGCTCCTCCTCGGACACGGCCGCGAACGGCCCGCTGGTCGTCCCCGCCAACGCGGGCGGCACCAACGGCACGGTGATCACCTACGGCAAGGCCGACGCGCCGCACACCCTGGAGATCTACGAGGACTTCCGCTGCCCGTTCTGCGAGCAGTTGGAGACCACCACCGGCACGACCATCCAGCAGCTCGCCGACAACGGCACGTACAAGATCGAGTACCACCTGGCGACGTTCCTGGACAAGAACCTGGGCGGCAAGGGCTCGCGCACCGCGCTGGCCGCCGCCGGGGCCGCGCTGAACGAGGGCGCGGACAAGTTCAAGGCCTTCCACGACGTGCTGTACGCCAACCAGCCGGACGAGCGCAGCGACGCCTTCGGCGACGTGAACCACCTGCTGGACCTGGCCGGCCAGGTGCCCGGTCTGAAGACGGACGCCTTCGTCAAGGCCGTCCAGGACGGCAGCTACGCGCCGTGGGCGGCCAAGGTGAACGAGGAGTTCAACAACAGCGACGTCACCGGCACCCCGACCGTCAAGCTCGACGGCAAGAAGCTGGACGTGCTGACCAACGGCAAGGCCGCCTCGCCCGAGCAGTTCACCGCGATGGTCAAGCAGGTGACCGGGTGACGGCGCCCGCCCCCGCCGCGCGGACCTTCGGCGCGAGCCGCCCGTTCGCCTGGCTGCTGCTGATCGGCGGCGCGGTCGGCCTGTTCGCCTCGACGGTCCTGACCCTGGACAAGATCCGGCTGCTGAAGGACCCGTCGTACGTCCCGAGCTGCAACATCAATCCGATCATCAGCTGCGGCTCGATCATGCGCAGCGAGCAGGCGGAGGCCTTCGGCTTCCCCAACTCGCTGATCGGCCTGGTCGGTTTCGGGGTGGTGATCGCGATCGGCGCCGGGCTGCTCGCCGGGGCGGCGTACCGGCGCTGGTTCTGGCTCGGGCTGCAGGCCGGGACGGTCTTCGGGGTCGGCTTCGTGACCTGGCTGATGTACCAGGCGCTGTACCGGATCGGCGCGCTGTGCCCGTACTGCATGGTGGTGTGGGCCGCGATGATCCCGCTGTTCTGGTACACCACCCTGCGCAATCTGCGCTCCGGCGTGATCCCGGTCGGGCCGCGGGCGCGGACGGTGGTGCGGGAGGCCGCGCGCTACCACTGGGTCGTCCCGGCGCTCTGGTACGCGGTGATCGCGCTGCTGGTGCTCAACCGGTTCTGGTACTACTGGAGCACCCTGCTCTGATCCCCGTCCGCCGCCCCCGCCGCGCCACGGCCGGGGCGGCGGACCCTCCCCTCCGTGAGGTCGCCGATGCGCCGCAGGATCGTCCTCTTCATGAACGTGTCCCTGGACGGCTACTTCGAGGGCCCGGGCCACGACCTCGGCTGGCAGCACGTCGACGACGAGCTGCACACCCATTTCAACCGGGTCCTCGCCCGCATGGGTGGTTTCGTGTCCGGCCGGCGGACCCACGAACTGATGGCCTCGGTCTGGCCCACCGCCGACCAGGACCCGGCCGTCGACGGCCCGATGAAGGAGTTCGCGGGCATCTGGCGCGCGATGCCGAAGACCGTCTTCTCCCGCACCCTCGACCACGCCGACTGGAACACCACCGTCGTCCGCGAGGTCACCCCCGAGACGGTCGCGGCCCTCGCCGCCCGCCCCGAGGGGGACCTCTGCCTCGGCGGCGCCGAGCTGGCCCAGGCCTTCCTGGCCCAGGACCTGATCGACGAGTTCCGGATCTACGTCCAGCCCGTCGTCCTCGGCCGGGGCACCCTGCTGTTCCGCCCCGCCGAGCACCCCCTCCCGCTCACCCTGCTGGAGACCCACCGCTTCACCGGCGGCGTCACCCTGCTGCACTACGCCCGCAGCGGGCCGTCACCGCTCGGCTAGCGGGCGGCGGCGGGCCGTCAGCCCTCGACCGGTTCGAAGGTGAACCGCTCGACCTCGGCCAGGAGTTCGGCCCGGCGCCGGTCGTCGATGAAGGAGGCCCGGAAGGAGTTGGCGGCCAGTCGGCGCAGGGTCTCCTGGTCGAGGGCCAGGGCCTGTCGGACGGCGCGGAAGTTGTCCTCGACGTAGCCGCCGAAGTAGGCCGGGTCGTCGGAGTTGACGGTGACCAGCAGGCCGGCGTCCAGCATCTCGCGCAGCGGGTGGTCGGCGAGGGTGTCGATGCAGCGCAGCCGGACGTTGGAGAGCGGGCAGAGGGTGAGCGGGATCTGCTCGCGGACCAGCCGGGCGACGAGTTCGCCGTCCTCCAGGCAGCGCAGCCCGTGGTCGATCCGCTCGACGCCGAGGACGTCCAGCGCCTCGGTGACGTACGAGGCGGGGCCCTCCTCGCCCGCGTGGGCGACCCGGCGCAGCCCGGCCTCGGCGGCGCGGCGGTAGACCTCGCGGAACTTCGCCGGCGGGTTGCCGACCTCGGCGGAGTCCAGGCCGATGCCGGCGATCCGGTCGAAGTACGGGCGGGCGGCCTCGAAGGTGTCCAGCGCGGACTCGGCGGACTCGTCGCGCAGGAAGCACATGATCAGCTGGGTGCTGATGCCGTACCGCTCCTCGCTGCGGGACAGCGCCCGGGTCAGCCCGTCCACCACCACGCCGAGCGGCACGCCGCGCGCGGTGTGCGCCTGGGGGTCGAAGAAGATCTCCGCGTGCCGCACGCCCTGTTCGGCGGCCCGGGCCAGGTAGGCGTCCGCGAGGTCGGCGAAGTCCTGCTCGGTGCGCAGCACGGCCATCAGCGCGTAGTAGAGGTCGAGGAAGGACTGCAGGTCGCTGAAGGAGTACGCCTTGCGCAGTGCCTCGGTGTCGGCGTACGGCAGCGCGACGGAGTTGCGGGCGGCGAGGGCGAAGGCGAGTTCGGGTTCGAGGGTGCCTTCGATGTGCAGGTGGAGTTCGGCCTTGGGAAGCGGCATGGGCGATCTGTCCGAGCTGTCGGGGGTGGACCGGGGGTGCACCGGGGCGGACCTCACAATGCGGAGAAATTCATCCTACGATCTCCCCGATCTGCGGGGGCGCCGTGGGCAGTTCCCGCAGGCGGCGCAGCGGCGAGAACAGCGGCAGCGTCCCGGCCGCCACCAGCAGAGCGGTCATCACCCACATGGTGGGCCGCAGTCCGATCGCCGCGCCCAGCGCGCCACCGGTCAGGGCGCCGAGCGGGATGGTGGCGTGCACGGCGAACATCGAGCCGGCCGCGACCCGGGTGAGCAGCGCGGGCGGGGTGTAGGACTGCCGGAAGCTGCCGAGCACCACGTTGCAGAGCACCACCGCCGCGACGACACCGAGTGCGCCGAGCACGTACAGCGCCGTCCGGTAGCCCGGGGCGGCCAGCGGCATCAGCAGCCCGAGCGGTACCGCGGTGAGCAGGACGATCCGTACCGCGCGGGCCGTCCCCAGCCGGCGGCACAGCGGTCGGGCCGCGAGCGCGCCGAGCACGCCGCCGACCGCGGCGGCGGAGGCGAGGGCGCCGACCCAGCCGGGGGCGATCCGGGCCTCCCGGACCAGGAACAGCACCAGGATCGACTGGTAGCCCATGAGCGCGAAGTTCGCGGCCGCACCGAAGCACAGGAAGGCCCGCAGGTAGGGGTCGCGCAGCAGGAAGGACAGCCCCTCGCGGACCTGTCCGAGCAGGCCCGCCCGCTCGGGGGCCACCGGCTCCGGCCGGGCGCGGATCCGCAGCAGGGCGGCGGCCGCGACCAGGAAGCTCACCGCGTCGATGAGCAGTCCGGCTGCCGCGCCCAGCAGTTGGACGGTCAGCCCGGCGAGCCCCCGCCCGGCGACCTCGGCCGCCGAGCCGCTGCCCTCCAGTTTGGCATTGCCCTCGATCAGGCCCTCCGGCGCCACCAGTTCGGGCAGGTAGGCCTGTTCGGCGGCGCCGAAGAACACCGCCGAGACCCCGCCGAGGAAGGCCACGGCCAGCAGCTGCGCCAGGGTGAGCACGCCGAACCAGCCCGCCACCGGCACGCTCGCGAACAGCGCGGCGGAGCCGAGGTTGCAGCCGATCATCACGGCCCGCCGGGGCGCCCGGCCGACCCACACCCCGGCGGGCAGGCCGAACAGCAGCCACGGCAGCCAGACCGCGCTGGTCAGCAGGCCGGTGGCGAGCGGTCCGGCGTCCAGGGTGAGCACCGCGACCATGGGCAGCGCGACGGTGGTGACGCTGCTGCCCAGCCGGCTGACGGTCTGGCCGGCCCACAGCAGCCGGAAGTCGTGCTGGGCGAACAGGCCCCAGCGGGAGCGGAGTTCAGGTCCCGCGGGCGACGGCGCGAGGGTGGCGGTCACGGCCTGGCCGGGACGCTGTGGGCGAAGGCCAGGACGGTTTCGCGCTGCTGCCCGTCCTGGGGCACCGGGCGCTGCGCCCACTTCTGGATCACCTCGTGCAGGTCGGCCGCCAGTTCCCGGGCCTCTTCCGGGGTGAGCCGCAGCCAGGCCTGGGTGGCCACCGAGCAGCCGTCCCGCCAGTCGGGCCGATAGCCGCCGCGCCGCACCGCCCATTCGCGGACCAGCTCGGCCTGGCGTTCCAGCAGGATCGATCCGGCCGCATCGGCGACCGCCTCGGCGACCGGGTCGCCGTCGAAGTCGGCCCTGGTCCAGCTGAGTTCGCGGTCGGCCAGCCGCCACCACCGCTCCCGCCGGTCCCGGGCGAACTCGGGCGCCTCCTCGATCAGTCCGCTCTCGGCCAGCACCTTCAGGTGGTGGCTGACGTTGCCGACCGCCTGCCCCGTGCGCTCGGCCAGCTTCCCGACGGTGGCCGGGCCGTCGACCTTGAGCAGGTCGATCAGCCGGCGGCGCAGCGGATGGGTGAGGGCGGCGAGCACCCGGGAGTCCTGGATCTCCCGGGCGCCGCGCGGTTGGTCCGTGGTGTCGTCCATGCCCGGAGAATACCTACGAGAGCTCTTGTACGACAGCTCTTTCACAACACCTCTTGTGCACTGCGAACGGGTGCGCCGGCGCCGGGCACCCGACACTGGAGGAGGGGCCCGCGCCGAGGAGGTACGAGATGCGGCACGCCAACGACCCGCACGTCCGGCCCGGGGGCGTCTCCCCGCACGCCCTGGGCAACGACGTCCTGCTGCACGAGCTGGAGCAGCTGCACCGCACCCGCCACGAGACCTTCCTGTACGGCTCGGAGGAGGCGCTGAATCGGCACACGCTGCGCACCGGGGAGCTGGAGGCCGAGTACCTGCACCGCTTCCCCCACCGGCAGGTGACCGCCGCCCGGACCAGGGCCGGCGCCCGGGCCCGGGAGGCGGCGGCCCGGGTGGAGTCGCTGCCGGAGTGAGGGCCGGCACCGTTGCCCGGCGGGACACGCCGGGCAGCGGTGGCGCGCCCGGGGGCGGGCCGTCGGGGAGGGTGTGAGGGCGCAGACGCACCGGACCCTCACCCGCCACTGGGAGCCCCTCATGCCCATCGCCAGCGTCAACCCCGCGACCGGCGAGATCATCCAGACCTTCGAACCGCTCGACGCGGCCGGCGTCGAGCGGCGGCTGGCCCGCGCCGAGGCCGCCTTCCACGGCTACCGCAGCACCCCCTTCGCCGCCCGCGCCGAACTGATGCACCGCGCCGCCGACCTGCTGGCCCGGGACCAGGAGCCGCTGGCCCGCACCATGACCGCGGAGATGGGCAAGCCGCTCGCCGCCGCCCGGGCCGAGGCCGCCAAGTGCGCCAAGGCGATGCGCTGGTACGCCGACCACGCCGAGGCGCTGCTCGCCGACGAGCACCCGGCCCCGGCCGACGTGGCCGACAGCGGGGCCGCCCGCGCGTACGTCCGCTACCGCCCGCTCGGCCCGGTGCTCGCCGTGATGCCGTGGAACTTCCCGTTCTGGCAGGTGATCCGCTTCGCCGCCCCGGCCCTGATGGCGGGCAACGTGGGCCTGCTCAAGCACGCCTCCAACGTGCCGCGCACCGCGCTCGCGATCGAGGAGCTGTTCCGGCGGGCCGGCTTCCCCGAGGGCTGCTTCCAGACCCTGCTGATCGGCTCGGGCGCGGTCGAGGGCGTGGTCCGGGACCGCCGGGTCGCCGCCGTCACCCTCACCGGGAGCGAGCCGGCCGGGCGGGCGGTCGCGGCCGCCGCCGCGGACGAGGTGAAGAAGGCGGTGCTGGAACTGGGCGGCAGCGACCCGTACGTGGTGCTGCCGAGCGCCGACCTGGACGCCGCGGTGGGCACCGCCGTCCGGGCCCGGGTGCAGAACAACGGCCAGTCCTGCATCGCCGCCAAGCGCTTCATCGTGCACACCGACGTCTACGACCGCTTCACCGCCGCCTTCACCGAGGCGATGCGCGCGCTGCGGATCGGTGACCCGATGGACGAGGCCACCGACGTCGGCCCGCTGGCCAGCCGCCAGGGCCGGGACGACCTGGAGGAGCTGGTCGAGGACGCCCGCACCCACGGCGCCCGGGTCGAGTGCGGCGGCAACCGCCCGATGGGCTGGGACACCGGCTGGTTCTACGAGCCGACCGTCCTGACCGGCGTCACCCCGGCGATGCGGATCCACCAGGAGGAGACCTTCGGCCCGGTCGCCACCGTCTACCGGGTCGCCGACCTGGACGAGGCGGTGGCGCTCGCCAACGACACCCCGTTCGGGCTCAGCTCCAACGTCTGGACCACCGACCAGGACGAGCAGGAGCGCTTCGTCCGCGACATCCAGGCCGGCGGGGTGTTCTTCAACGGCATGACCGCCTCCCACCCGGCGCTGCCCTTCGGCGGGGTCAAGCGCTCGGGCTTCGGGCGGGAGCTGTCCGGGCACGGCATCCGGGAGTTCTGCAACGTCACCACGGTGTGGATCGGCTGAGCCCTCCCGGACGCCTGCCCCCCGGTCGGGTCAGGAGGCCGTTGTCCGGTGCCTGCCCCGGCCGGGCGTCGCCCAGCGGGCGACCACGCCGACCAGCGCGATGAAGGTCAGGAACCAGAAGAAGGCCATCAGCCCGATCATCGGATCCCACTCGGTCTGGACCTCGACCATGAGCAGACCGATCGAGAGCGCGACCATGAAGGTCACGACGGTGGGGCTGAGGCTGAGCAGCCAGTGCCAGGCCCGGTAGCCCAGGCTCGGGTTCCGCGGGGCGTCGGGGCCGGTGTCGAGTTCCTTGTAGGTGAGCAGGTCCATCGGGACCGCCTCCGGTGGTCGGGGGGAGGGGACTTCCCGGTCCGCGCGGTCAGGAGGCCTTGCGCGGAGCCGTGGACTTACGGGTGGAGGCCTTCTTCGCCGGGGCGGCCTTCTTCGCGGCCCCGGCCGTGGCCGTCGTGGTCTTCTTCGCCGCGGCGCGCTTGCGCGGTGCGGGCTTCTCGTCCTCCCGCGGCGCCTCGGCGGCCGGCGCGCGCCCGCCCTTGGCCTGCTTGAGGCTGCTGCGCAGCGCCTCCATCAGGTCGATCACGTTGTCCGGCGCCTCGCCGGGCTCCTCCTCGTGCGGCAGCTCGACGCCCTCCAGCCGGGCGGTGATCACCTGCTGGAGCGCCTGCTGGTAGTCGTCGTGCAACTGGGAGAGGTCGAAGTCCTCGGAGAGGGTGTCCATCAGCGAGCGCGCCATCTTGAGCTCCTGCGGCCGCACCGTGACGTCCTCCTCGGGCGCGATGCCGGCCGCCGGGCGGACCTCGTCGGGCCAGATGCAGGTCTGCAGGACGAGCGTCCCGTCGTGCACCCGCAGCACCGCGGGAGACTCCCGGGTGCGCAGCGCGATCTTGGTGACGGCGATCTGCCCGGACTCCGTCAGCGCGTCGCGCAGCAGGGCGTACGGCTTGGCGGCCGCCTTGTCGGCGACGCCCACGTAGTAGGCCTTGGAGAACATCAGCGGGTCGATCTCGGTCGCGTCCACGAAGGCCAGCACGTCGATGATCTTCTTGCTGGGCAGCGGCAGGTCGGCGAGGTCCTCGTCGCTGAGCGTGACCGTGCGGCCGTCGGGCGACTCGTAGCCCTTGGCGATCTCCGCGTACGGGACTTCCTTCTCCTCCTGCTCGCAGTACCGCTTCATCCGCACCCGGCCGCCGTCCTTGGCGTGCACCTGGTGCAGCGGGACGTCGTGCTCCTGGGTCGCGGAGTAGAGGTGGACGGGGATGCTGACCAGCCCGAAGCTGATCGTCCCCTTCCAGGTGGTCTGCATGGTTCCCACTGTGCGCGCGTTCCGCCGGATCGGCCACAGCGCGCTTCGCCGGGCCCGGGGTCGCCGGCTCCCAGCGGGGGATCCGGGCCGCCGCGGCGCCTGGCGGGTTCCCGCCAGGGTGACGATGAGTCAGATTTGAGGCTTTCCCGCCACTTTTCCACCCGCTCTGACCTGGCCTTTTGTGTTCGGTAAGCGAACAGTTATCAAACAGCTGTTCCGATACCCGGGCGTAGAAAGTAGGTTGCACCGCAATGCGCGGGTCTGTCCCCCACCCTCCGGCGCGACGAGCCGAGGGTCATGCCGCGCTGGAAAGAGCAGAGGACACCCTCCATGAGTGCGGACACCACCAAGCAGGCGGCGGACACCACCCAGGTCCCCCACCAGCTGGGCCCGGTCGGACACGGCGGCGACGGCCACCTGAAGGCCGGGCTCAAGAACCGGCACCTGTCGATGATCGCGATCGGCGGCGTGATCGGCGCCGGCCTGTTCGTCGGCTCCGGTGCGGGCATCGCCACCACCGGCCCCGGCATCCTGCTCTCCTACACCCTGGCCGGCGTGCTGGTGGTGCTGGTGATGCGGATGCTCGGCGAGATGGCGGCGGCCGACCCGCAGAGCGGCTCGTTCTCGGCGTACGCGGACCGCGCGCTGGGCCGCTGGGCCGGGTTCACCATCGGCTGGCTGTACTGGTTCTTCTGGGTCGTGGTGCTCGCGGTCGAGGCGACCGCCGGCGCCAAGATCCTCAACCAGTGGGTGCCGGGCGTGCCCCAGTGGGGCTGGGCACTGATCGTGATGGCCGTGCTGACCTCCACCAACCTGTTCTCGGTCGCCTCCTACGGCGAGTTCGAGTTCTGGTTCGCCGGGATCAAGGTGGTCGCGATCGCCGCGTTCCTGGTGATCGGCACGCTCGCCGCCTTCGGCGTGCTGCCGGGCACCCACGCGGTCGGCACCAGCAACCTGACCGGCCACGGCGGCTTCCTGCCGCACGGTGTGGGCGCGGTGTTCACCGGCATGCTCACCGTCGTCTTCGCCTTCATGGGCAGCGAGATCGTCACCCTGGCGGCCGGCGAGTCGGAGGACCCGGAGAAGGCGGTCAGCAAGGCCACCAACAGCGTGATCTGGCGCATCGGGATCTTCTACCTGGGCTCGATCCTGCTCGTGGTGACCCTGCTGCCCTGGGACTCCGCCGCGATCAAGGACAGCCCGTACGTGGCGGTGCTGGACCACGTGGGCATCTCGCACGCGGGCCAGGTGATGGACGTGATCGTGCTGACGGCGGTGCTCTCCTGCCTCAACTCCGGGATGTACACCGCCTCCCGGATGGCCTTCTCGCTCGGCCAGCGCGGCGACGCCCCGAAGGCCTTCGCGACCGTGAACAAGCGCGGCGTGCCGATGGTGGCCATCCTCTCCTCGGTGGTCTTCGGCTTCATCGCGGTCTTCTTCAACTACACCTCGCCGAAGACCGTGTTCTCCTTCCTGCTGAACTCCTCGGGGGCGATCGCGCTGTTCGTCTGGCTGGTCATCTGCGCCACCCAGCTGCGGATGCGGAAGATCATCGAGCGCGAGATGCCCGAGCGGCACACCGTCCGGATGTGGCTGTACCCGTACCTGACCTGGGTCGCCATCGGCATGATCAGCTTCGTGATGGTCTACATGTTCACCGACGCCGACGGCCGCAAGCAGATGTACCTGTCGCTGGTCGCCGCGGCGATCGTGCTCGGCGCCTCGGCCGTGGTGGGCCGACGGCGGCGGGCCGCGGTGGCGGCGGGCTCCTGACCCGTCCGCGCCGCGCTTGAACGCCGGGCCCGGGAGCCGTTGCGGAGGCTCCCGGGCCCGGTGCCGTTCGCACCCGGCCCCGGCCCGGCATCCGGGCCGGGGCCGGGCCGGCTCCCGAGCCGCCGTCGGGCCGCCATCAGCCGGTCACACTGCGTCGATGTCGGCGCCACCCCCGTGTGAGCCCGCCCACAGGGGGTTTCGCATCTACGGCCCTGGATAGTTGTCACGGTCGGCGCGCCCGGCATCGAGCACCGCCCGCGGCCCGCCGGACGCCCACCCCGCCGCCCGGGCCGGCCTGAAGAACCCAGGCCATCGAGCCTCCCGGCCTCCGCTTCCGTCGGCGCAGCCCGCCCGCGACCCTCGGACGCCAAAACCGGACAAACCTCCCCAAAGTCATCGGCGTGTCCGGCCGCGCCCGCCCCTCGGCCACTACCCGGCGTAGTAGCGAGCGCCTTTGCCACCCGTCCCCGGCCCTGCCAAGAATGGCCCGTCGCCAGGCAGCGCCGGCCGGCCCCGTCCGCCGCGCGCAGCCCGCCCGCCCCGCCGTTCTCCGCCGGGGAGACCTGTTCACGGCCGTCCCGGACGGCCGGCGCGTCGGGCCGCTCGGCGGCGACCGCGCGCACCCGCTCCACCAGGCCCTGGTCGGGGGCGGCCGTACGGTCCCAGTCGCCGAGCAGTCCGAGCGGCTCGCCGTCCGCGCCCAGGCCGATCCGGCCGAGCGGGCGGTCGCCGGGCATGGTGGCGAGGATGCCCAGGAAGGCCGAGAACCGGGCCAGGTGGGTGGCGAGTTCGGCGGCGGTGTAGAGGGCGGGATTGCCGTCGAGGTGCAGTTCCACCGTGCCGTCGTCGGCGTTGAGGACGGTCAGGATGAGGTCCTTGACGATGCCGGTGGAGAGGTTGACCACCAGGCCCCGGCAGTCCGGGCCGAAGGCCAGTTCCGGGTCCTGGGCGAGCACGTTGATGAACGGTCCGAAGGGGCGCTGGTCGTCGATCCGCAGACCGATGTCGCGACGGATCCGGTCACCGCGGTAGCGCTGGTGCTGGAGGGCCCCGGCGACCTCGCGCCAGGCCGCGCGCAGCAGTTCGGTACGGGTCAGCTCCGGCCGGATCCGGACGGCCAGCGGCAGGTAGTTGGCGAGCATCCCGGGGATCGCCCGGCTGACCGCGCCGACCCGGCCGGTGACCGGCAGGGTGAGCAGCGGCGCCGTGACGCCGGTGACCCGCTGGGTGTAGGCGGCCATCGCGGCGACCATCAGCACCGGCAGGGTGACCTTGCCGTCCTGGGCCAGGGCGTGCAGCGCGGTGGTGGTCTCCGGGGAGAGCCGGACGGTCTCCCGCAGGGCGACCCGGGCGGGGGCCGGCTCCTGCTCGGAGAGCGAGACCAGTTCGGGCCGCGGGCCGTACCGCTCGGAGGTGAGCCGGTCGGTCCAGTGGTCGCGGTCCTTGCCGACCATCTTGGAGTCGAGGTAGCGGCGTTCGGCCTCCAGCAGCTGGTGGAACGGCGGCATCGCGCCGTCCTCCGGCTCCGGCGTCCCGGCCCCGGCGCCCAGCCGGCCGTAGAGCCCGGCGAGCTTCGGGTAGAGCAGCCCGCGGCTGAAGCCGTCCGCGAGGATGTGGTGCATGCACAGGTAGAGCAGGTGGTGTTCGGGGCCGAGCCGGATCAGCGCGCCGCGGAACAGCGGGAAGTCGGTGATCTTGATCGGGTCGGCGTGGTCCGCCCGCATCCACCGTTCGGCCGCCGCCGACGGCTCCGGGTCGCCGGTGAAGTCCAGCCGCTTCAGCGGGAGCTGGGCGAGCGGGCGGATGATCTGGCCGGGCCCGCCGTCCTCCTCGACGAACTGCACCCGCAGCGCCTCGGCCTCGTGGCCCAGCTGCCCCAGGGCCCGGCCGAGCAGCTCGGGGTCGAGCGGCCCGCGCAGGTCGATGTAGTCCGCCATGTTGTAGGCCAGCGGCCCGGCGGCGAACTGTTCGTCGAACCAGATCTCGGCCTGCGCCGCGGTGAGCGGCAGGACCGCGCCCCGGTTCGTCGTCGTTGCTTCGTGCTCCGTCATCCCTGCCCCAGCCCGCTTCGAAGTCTCTGGCAACTCTCGGTACCCCGGTTCCGTGGTGACCCCCCGGACCCGGGCCGCCCGGCTCAGCCCGTCACGGCGTGCAGCCCGGCGTCGAGGCCGAGCCCACCGCGGGCGACGCCCGGCAGCAGGCCCTCCGGACCGATCGAGCGGGCCACCCATTCGTCGTGGTAGACGGTGTCCAGGTAGCGCTCGCCGAGGTCCGGCGCGATGGTCACGGCCGTCACCCGGTTCCGGACACCGCCCATGCCGTCGCCGTGGTGCTCGTCCAGCCAGCGCACCGCCCCGCTCACCGCGGTGCCGGTGGAGCCGCCGAACAGGAAGCCCCCGCGCATCAGTTCCCGGCAGGTGCGCACGGTGTCGCGCTCCTCGACGTGGATCGCGGGATCCACCAGCGAGTCGTCCAGCAGCGGCGGGCGGACGCTGGTGCCCAGGCCCGGGATGTGCCGGGGGGCGGGCGGGGTGCCGAAGGTGACCGAGCCGACGCTGTCCACCGGGACGACCCGCACCGAGGGGCGCCGCTCCCGGAAGTACCGGGCGCAGCCCATCAGGGTGCCGGTGGTGCCGGCGCCGACGAACAGCACGGTGAGGTCCGGGAACTGGCGGGCGATGGCGGGCGCGGTGGTGCGGTAGTGGGCCATCCAGTTGCCCGGACTGAGGTACTGGTTGAGCCAGACCCGCCGCTCGTCCTCGGCCAGCAGCGCCCGGACGTGCCGGATCCGCGCACCGAGGAAGCCCTCCTCCGGGTGCGGCTCGGTGATCACGTGCACCTCGGTGCCGTAGGACTCCATGGTCCGCCGGGTGGCCTCGTTGCAGCGGGAGTCGGTGACGCAGACGAACCGGTAGCCGCGCGCCGCGGCGAGCACGCTCAGCGCCACGCCCATGTTCCCGGAGGAGGACTCCACCAGCGTCGAACCGGGCCCCAACGCGCCGGACTCCTCGGCCCGGGCGACCATTTCCCGGGCCGCCTTCAGCTTGATGGACCCGGCGAAGTTGAATCCCTCCACTTTCAGGAAGAGGCGGTGCCCGAAGATCGGCTGAAGATTCACGAAGAGGTCACTGACCTCGAATTCGTGCGACGCGGAAATGACCGGCACGGGAAACTCCTGGCCTTCGGTGGCGAATTACCCTCGACGGCAAGCCTCCCGCCGGTCGCTGACGAGGAGCTGACGGATTGCTGACGGACCCCGCGCGATGCGCGTCGTCCCAGGTGGGGGTGCGCGTCAGCCGTCCGTCAGCTGCCGGTCAGTTGCCCGTCAGCGTCATCGGAAAACGTTTATTATTCCGTACGTGCACCGCACCTGCACCGCACTTGTGCGGGCCTTCCGTGAGGAGCCCGGTTTGAATCGGCAGTCCGCCATCAGTGAAGTCCTTCCGCTCTCGCCGCTGCAACAGGGACTGCTCTTTCTCTCGGAGTACGACCGCGCCGGGACGGACGTCTACACCATTCAGCTGGTGCTCGACTTCGAGGAGCTGCCCGAAGCCGAGGCCGCCGCCCTGCGCACCGCCGCGGGCGCGCTGCTGGAGCGGCACCCCAACCTCAGGGCCTGCTTCCGGCCGCGCCGCAACGGCGAGGTGGTGCAGGTGGTGCCGACCGCGGTCGCGCTGCCCTGGCGGGAGGTCGCGGTGCCGGGCGCCGGGGCGCAGGCCGACGCCGGGTTCGAGCGGCTGGCCGAGGAGGACCGGCTGCGCCGCTTCGACCTGGCCCGCCCACCGCTGCACCGGCTCACCCTGGCCCGTGCCGGGGACGGGCGCTGCCGGCTGCTGTGGACCGTCCACCACATCCTGCTGGACGGCTGGTCGATGGTCACCCTGCTCGGTGAACTCGCCGAACTGGCCGGCGGATCCGGGCCCGTCGAGCCGCCCGCCCGCTACCAGTCCCACCTCGCCTGGCTCGGCGCCCAGGACCGCGAGGCCGCCCGGACCGCCTGGGCTGCGGCACTGGCCGGGGTGACCGAGCCGACCCGGCTGGTGCCGGCCGGCCGCACCCGGGGCGAGGGCGCGGACGCGCTGCCGCGCTCCGTCCCGCTGGACCTCGACCCGGCGGTGGCGGAGCGGCTGACCGGCTTCGCCCGCGAACGCGGCCTGACCGTCAACGCGGTGGTGCAGGGCTGCTGGGCGCTGCTGCTGTCCCGGCTGACCGGCCAGTCCACCGTGCTGTTCGGCGCGGTCAGCTCCGGCCGGCCGGCCGGGCTCGCGGACGTCGAGCGGATGGTCGGGCTGTTCGCCAACACCCTGCCGGTCCGGGTGGACGTCGACCCGGAGCGCACCCCGGCCGAGCTGTTCACCGCCGTCCAGCAGGCCCAGACCGGGCTGCTGCCGCACGAGCACCTCACCCTGGCCGAGGTGCAGCAGCTCACCCCCGTGCGCGGTGAACTCTTCGACACCGCGCTGATGTTCCAGAACTACCCGATGGGCAGTCTGGGGGTCGCCGGCGACTCCAGGGTGACCGGCGTCGACATCCGCTCGGCCACCGACTTCCCGGTCACCCTCACCGTCTTCCCCGGCACGCCCTTCGGCCTCGCCGTGAACCACCTGCCCACCCTGGTCGACGCCGCCGAGGCGGAGCTGATCGGACGGCGCTTCGCCCGGCTGCTGGCCGCCGCCGTGGCCGCGCCCGACCGGCCCTGCGGCCGGCTCGACGTCCTGGACGAGGCCGAACGGGCCCGGATCCTCGACGCCCGCAACGCCACCACGACCCCGGCGCCGGGCCCCTGGCTCGCCCCGCTGCTGGCCGCCCAGGCCGCCCGCACCCCGGACGCCCCCGCCCTGCGGTGCGCCGGGCAGCGCCTGAGCTACCGCGAACTGCACGAACGGGCCGACGAGTTGGCCGGGCGGCTGGTCGCCGCCGGGGCCGGCCCGGAGCGGGTGGTGGCGATCGCCCTGGACCGCTCGACGGACCTCGTGGTGGCCGCGCTGGCCGTCCTCAAGTCCGGGGCCGCCTACCTGCCGCTGGACCCGGACCACCCGGTGGAGCGGCTGCGGCTGATGATCGAGGACGCCGCCCCGGTGGTCACCCTCACCCACCGCCGGGTGCGTGAACTGCTGCCGCTCGCCGGCGAGTCGTGGGTCCTGGACGACCCGGACGGCCTGCCGCCGGCGGCCGGTGCGGGCGTGTCGCGCGAGCCGTCCGGCGACCACCCGGCGTACGTCATCCACACCTCCGGTTCCACCGGGCGCCCCAAGGGCGTGGTGGTGCCGCACGCCGCGCTGGTCAACCTGGTCCGGGACATGGCCGAGCGCTTCGGCGTCACCCCGGCGGACCGGCTGCTCGCCGTCACCACCTTCGGCTTCGACATCGCCAACCTGGAGCTGTTCGTCCCGCTGGTCACCGGCGCCGAACTGCTGCTCGCCGACCGGGGGACCGTCCGCGACCCGGCTGCGCTGGCCGACGCCGTCACCGGGCTCGGCGCGACGGTGCTGCAGGCCACCCCCAGCCTGTGGCAGTCGCTCGCTGCCGACCACGCCCCCCGGCTGGCCGGCCTGCGCGCCCTGGTCGGCGGCGAGGCGCTGCCCGAGCCGCTGGCCCGCACCCTGACCGCGCACTGCGCCTCGGTGACCAACGTCTACGGCCCGACCGAGACCACCGTCTGGTCCACCGCCGCCGTCCTGGACGGGCGGCGGTCCGGCCCGCCGCCGATCGGCGCCCCGATCGCCAACACCCGGGCCTATGTGCTGGACGGCGCGCTGCGGCCGGTCCCGGACGGCACCTACGGGGACCTCTACCTGGCCGGCGCCGGCCTCGCCCGGGGCTACCTGGGCCGGCCCGGCCTGACCGCCGAACGCTTCACCGCCGACCCGTACGGCCCGCCCGGCAGCCGGATGTACCGCACCGGCGACATCGCCCGCTGGGACACCGGCGGCCGGGGGCTGGAGTACGCCGGGCGCAGCGACTTCCAGGTGAAGATCCGCGGCCACCGGATCGAGCTGGGCGAGATCGAGTCGGTGCTGGCCGCGCAGCCCGGCGTCCGGCAGGCCGTCGTCACGGCCGGCGCCGACCGGGCCGGGGACGTCCGGCTGGTCGCCCACGTGGTGCCGGCCGGCCTCGACCTGGACCGGCTGCGGGAGCAAGCGGCGCGGGCGCTGCCCGTGCCGATGCGGCCGGCGGTGTACGTTCCGCTGGACGAGCTGCCGCTGACCCCCAACGGCAAGGTCGACCGCAAGGCGCTGCCCGCCCCGGCGGAGGAGCGCGCGGGCACTGGGCGGGCGCCGGTGGGGGAGCGCGAGGAACTGCTCTGCGCGGTGTTCGCCGAGGCCCTCGGGCTGGAGCGGGTCGGCGCGGACGACGACTTCTTCGCGCTGGGCGGTCACTCGCTCTCGGCGACCCGGGTGGTCAACCGGCTGCGCTCCGAGCTGGGCGGGGACGTCCCGCTGCGGGCGCTGTTCGACGCCCGGACGGCCGAGGGGCTGGCGCGGGCGCTGTCCGGCGGCGGCCCGGCCGGCGGGGGAGCGGCGGCCGCCGGGGGAGCAGCGGGCGAGGCAGCGGCCGGCGGGGGACCGGT
>NZ_MECK01000609.1 GCF_014596465.1 Streptomyces sp. CBMA123
AGCCCCCAAACCCCCCGCCCCCACGCGCCCCCCCGCCCCCCCCCCCCCGCCCCCCCCCCACACAACGCCCCCCCCGTCTCCGCCGCCTTCGTCCGGATCACCGGCTCCAGCGGGCGGTTCGAGGGCAGTTCGGCCGAGGACGGCATGGCGGTGGACCCGCACGGCAGGTTCCGGATCGGGTCGGTCTCGAAGGTCTTCACCACCACCGTCGTCCTCCAGCTCGCCGCCGAGGGCCGGATCGACCTGGACGGCACCGTACGGCAGTACCTGCCGGACTTCCCCTACGAGGGGGTCACGGTCGGCCAGCTGCTGAACCACACCAGCGGACTGCCCAACGGCTCCAACGCGCCCTGGGGCGACGGCACCACCACCTGGTTCGAGGCCCACCGCCTCGACTCGTTCACCCCCGAGCAGGTCATCGCCACCATGCAGGGTGCCCCGCTGGGCTTCCAGCCTGGCACCGAGCAGCAGTACAACGGCATGAACACCTTCGTCGCCGGGCTGATCGTCGAGAAAGTCACCGGCCGCAGCTTCGCCGACGAGTTGCGCGATCGGATCATCCGACCGCTCGGCCTGCATGACACCGCCCTCCCGGACGGCGACGACCCCGAGCTGCGGCACCCCGCCACCCACCCCTACCTGACCGTCCCCGACGCCGACGGCGGCACCCACCGCGCGGACGTGACCGAGCAGAGCCCCTGGCCCTGGGCCGAGGGCGGCATGATCTCCAGCGCCGCCGACCTGGACCGCTTCATGACCGCGCTGTTCCGCGGTCGCCTGCTCCCCGCCGCCGAGCAGGAGAAGCTGTTCACCGTCCCCGACGTGCCCGTCGCCGCCCACGGCGGCCACTGCCCGGACGGCAAGGCGTGCATGAGCATGGGCCTGGAGCGCCTGGAGTCCCACGGCATCACGGCCTGGGGCAAGACCGGCTCCCGCCCCGGCTCCACCAGCGGCGTCTTCGCCACCCGCGACCTCTCCCGCAAGGTCGTGTACTCCGTCGACCCGACCGCCCTGAACGGTGACGAGATGCCGTACGTCCTCGGGCTGGTGGCCGCCTCCTTCGGTCTGAGCTCGGTGGTCTGACGCGTCCTCGACGTCAAGTCGGACCGGGGCGGAGCCGGGGCCGCGTCTCCTCCTCCCTTGCGGCGAGCCGCAGTTGGCTCTCGCGGGGGAGGGGGTCGGGCCGCGGGGTGGAGGCGGCGGCGGGGTGGTGTCCGCGACGGTGGACGCATGCTGATGAACATCCCGGTCGGTGACACCGAACGCCCCGTCCCCGCGTGGGCCCTGCGCCTAGCCAAAGCCCTGCCGCTCGTCCTCCTGCCGCACTGCCTGTGGCGGCTTCCGTTCGCCTTCGGCTTCGAGATGGGCACGGTCGAGTCGAGCCGCCCGCCCCTCACCTGGTGGGCCACCCCGTACGTGTTCGGGCTGAGCCTGGTCACCGAGGCTCTGGCGCTGCTCACCCTGGGGCTGGTCAGCGGCTGGGGCGAGGTGTTCCCCCGCTGGGTGCCGGTCCTGCGGGGCCGCCGGGTGCCGCCGATCGGGCCGCTCCTCGGCACGCTGCTGGGCGGGCTGGTGCTGTTCGGCCTCTTCGGGCTCCAGCCGCTCGCCTGGATCGGGGTCCTGGACGAGGTCGGCTTCAGCAGCGGGTGGTGGGAGGCGCTGGCCCGGGCCTGCATCGGCCCGGCGATGCTCTGGGGACCGATCACCATCGTCCTCGGTATCGCGTACTACCGCCGTCGTACGGCTTGAACCGCCTGTACCGCCTGAACCGCCTGTACCGCTTGAACTGCCTGAACCGCACCGGACGCGGGAAGTCGGACCGGCCGACTTCCCGCGCCGCCGGCTGCTCAGTGGGTCCGGTAGTACTCGCCGACGGCCGCGAAGGCCTCCTTCGGCTCCCAGGGCAGGCCGGGACGGTCCTCGTACACCTTGACCAGGCCGTAGCTGGCGAGGTCGAGGTCCTCGCGTGGGTCGCCGTCGGGGCGGTGGACGAAGTCGTACAGGGCGAAGGTGAAGACGAATGAGGCGTCGATGCCGCCGGCGTCGAAGGCCTCCAGCAGCTCGCGCAGGTACCCGGCCTGGCCGGGCTCGTCACGTTCGTAGCGGCCGTTGAGGCGCACCGGGCCCTCGGCGTCGTACTCGACGACCTCCAGGCCGAGGGCGCCCCGGTCGCCCGCGCCGCGGTAGGTGGCGGAGCCGAACTCGGTGACGGCGACCGGCTTGCCCTGGGCGGTCAGCTCGCGGACGCCGTCGGCGAAGCGCTCGGCGGTCGAGGCATCCCGGTACAGGTCGAGGGAGACCAGGTCGAAGGGCGTCCAGTCGACCCGCTCCAGCGGGACGGCGGCATAGCTGACCGGCCCGGTGAAGTGCGCGCGGATGGTGGCCACGGCCGTACGGAGGAAGGCGTTGACCTTGGTGCTGACCGCGCCGAGGTGCTCGCGCACCGCCTCCGGCCGGGCGAGCAGCGCGACCCGTTCGTCCGTGCTGTCACCGGGCAGGAAGCCCGGGTTCATCAGGCTCAGCTCGGCGCCGGCGAGGAACACCACCTCGGCCCCGTTCCGCCGCAGCCGTTCCGCGCGCTCGGCGCAGTCGGCGAACAGCTCCAGGATCGCCTCCTCGTCCAGCTCCAGAGGGTACGGTGAGTACCAGATTTCCAAGCCCAGCTCGGCGGCGTACCCGGCGGCGAGCTCGATCCGGTCCGGGTCGCCGCCCATGATCCGGACGGCGGTGCAGTGCAGTTCGTCCCGAATGATGCGCAACTCCCGTTCGACGAGCTCCGGGTCGAACCGCTTGCGGGAGCAGGCCCCGTCCCTGACGAAGCCGGTGTCGTAACTGATTCCCTTGGCGCGCATGGCCCCTGCCTTCGATGGCGGATCGGAACTTTACGGTACTGGCAGTACCGTAGTTGCCGTGGCCGCAGGATGGCAAGAAGGATGGGGCGGCACACAGGAGAGGACGGGACCATGGCCGGGCAGACACGGCGGCGCGGGGCGGCGCTGGAGGAGGCGATCCTGCACGCGGCGGTCGCGGAGCTCACCGAGTCCGGGTTCGCCGGGCTGACCATGGACAAGGTCGCCGCCCGCGCGGGCACCAACAAGAACGCCATCTACCGGCGCTGGCCGAACCGCCTCGCCCTCGGCATCGCCGGCTACAAGCAGCTCGCCAAGGCCGCCCCGCTCCCCGACACCGGTGAACTGCGCGGCGATGCCCTGGAGTTGCTGCGCCAGGCGAACCGGCACTGGAGCTCCCCGCTGGGCGGCGTGCTGCGCGAACTGCTGGCCGCGGCGGGCGGCGCGACGGAGTTCCTGGCACAGCTGCAGGACCAGTCCGGCGACGCCGCGGCCGCCCCCTGGCTCACCGTGCTGGGCCGGGCCGTCGCCCGCGGCGAGGCGGCGCCCGAGGTGTTGCACCCCCGGGTGGCGACGGTGGCGGTGGTGCTGCTGCGCAACGAGTTCGTGGTGCGCGGGGTGCCGAGCGCGCCGGACGACGTGCTGGTGGAGATCGTGGACGAGGTGTACCTGCCGCTGGTGCGGCGCCGGGGGGCGGCCGGCTAGGGCAGAAAAGGGGGGCTCAGTCCTCGGTCGGTCCCGGTGAGGCGTTCCCGGTGACCAGGGTGTCGGCCAGTCGCTCGGCGACGGCCGCGTCCAGCGGGCCGTGGCCGAGCAGGAAGCGGTACCAGAACACCCCGTAGACCTGGTCCGTGATCAGGTCCAGGTCGGCGTCGTCGGCCAGTTCGCCGCGCTCGCGGCCGCGGGTGAGGAGTTCGTGCAGCGCGGTGCGCCGGGTGGCGGTGAAGGTCTGCATCAGGTCGGCCAGGTGCGGGTCGCGGGCGGCCTCGCGGACGACGGTGCGCAGCGCGGATGCGGTGGTGCCGCGCTGGGCCGCGTCGAAGGTGGTCCCGATGAAGGCGCGCAGGTCGGTGCGCAGGGCGCCGGTGTCCGAGTGGTCGGAGACGTCCTGGCCGGCGCGGTCGGTGAGGGCGTCCAGCAGGACGGCGCCCTTGGAGGGCCACCAGCGGTAGACGGTCTGCTTGCCGACGCCGGCCGTGCGGGCGATGGCGTCGATGGTGACGGGCGTGCCGTCGGAGTCGGCGAGCAGGTGCAGTGCCGCGTCCAGGATCGCCCGGTGGGCGGCCTCGTTGCGCCGGCGGCCGGTGTGCGGGCGCGTGGCCGGGTCGGCCGGGTCGGCCTGGAGGTCTTCGGCGTCGTTCATCGTGGGTCCCTTTCTCCCTGTCCCCGCTTGACAAGACTAGCAGTCTCGACAATCATCATTACCGGAACTGCCGGTCTCGACAAGTTCTCGTACCAGCCGGAAAGGCAACACCATGAGCACTGCATCGAACCTCTTCGCCGGACAGCACGTCGTCGTCATGGGCGGCAGCTCGGGCATCGGCGAGGCCACCGCCACCGCCTTCGCGGCGGACGGTGCCGAGGTCGTGATCACCGGCCGCGACCGCGAGAAGCTGGACGCCGCCGTCGCCCGGATCGGCGGCAAGACCAGCGGTGCCCGGCTCGACGCGACCGACCCGGCCGCGCTTGCCGCCTTCTTCACCGAGGCCGGCACCGTCGACCACCTGGTCGTCGCGGTCAGCGGCGCGGCCGGCAGCGGCCCGTTCGCCCAACTGGACCTCGCCGACCTCGCCCACGGCTTCGACGCCAAGTTCTGGCCGCAGGTCCGGGTGCTCCAGGCGGCCCTGCCGCACCTGCGCAAGGACGGCTCGGTCACCCTGATCACCGCCGCCTCGGCCCGCGCCGCTTTCCCCGGCACCGCCGGACTGGCCGCGATCAACGGCGCCCTGGAGGCGATGGTCCCGCCGCTGGCCGTCGAACTCGCCCCGCTGCGGATCAATGCCGTCTCGCCCGGCGTCATCGACACCCCGTGGTGGGACCGCGTCCCCACCGAACAGCGCACCGCCCTCTTCGACGGCCTGGCCGCCACCACCCCGGCCGGCCGGGTGGGCCGCCCCGAGGACGTCGCCCGCGCGATCCACATGTTCGCCGCCAACACCTTCGTCACCGGCGTGGTGCTCGACTGCACCGGCGGTGCCAACCTCCCCACCGGCCGCTGACCCACTGGTCGCTGACTCACTGGTCGTTGGCCGATCGGTCGCAGGCCACTCCCTGCCCCCATACGCGGACGGCCCGGCCCGGGAGCACTCCCGGGCCGGGCCGTCCGTCGCAGCATCGCGGCGTCGTGGCGTCGGGCAGGTGGGCGGCCTCGGCTCCCACGAACCCTGGGCCGGGCGTCACGACACCCGAGGCGTCACCACTCCGCCACCCGGTAGTCCTTGAGGAACACCCCCGACACCGGGTGCCCGGCCTCGCCGCGGACGATCGGGTCGTAGACCCGGGCGGCGCCGTCGACGATGTCCAGCGGGGTGCGGAAGCCCCGGGCGGCGATCCGGGTCTTCTTGGGTGCCGGATTCTCGTCGGTGATCCAGCCGGTGTCGACGGCGCACATGTGGACGCCCTGCGGGGCGAGTTCGGCGGCGCTGGTGCGGGTGAGCATGTTGAGCGCGGCCTTGGCCATGTTGGTGTGGGGGTGGCGCGCCGTCTTGTTGCGGACGGCGAACCGGCCCTCCACCGCCGTGACGTTGACGATGTAGCGGGCGGGGTGCGGGGAGGCGAGCAGCAGCGGCAGCAGCCGGTCGCAGAGCAGGGCCGGCGCCAGGGCGTTGACCAGCTGGGTCTCCAGCACCTCCGCCGGGTCGAGCGAACCGAGCGTGGTGGACCATGAGTTGGCGGGCGCGAGGTCGGGCAGCAGGCCGGCCTCGTCGGTGAGGTCCAGCAGGGAGCCTGCGCCCGAGGGCAGTTGGGCGAGGTCGGTGAGCGGACGGAACCCGGGTGCGTGGGTGACGGCCCGGCGGTCGGCGCCGGGCAGGGCGGTGGACTCCCCGGCCGCCAGCAGGGCGTAGGACTCCGGCGGGCGGCGCAGGGTCTGCGCGGCGTTGTTGACCAGGATGTCCAGCGGCCGTCCGTCCGTGCGCAACTGCTCGGTCAGGCCGAGGACTTGGCGCGGGTCACGGAGGTCGATGCCGACCACGGTCAGCCGCTCCCACCACTGCTCGCTGCCCTCGACGGCGCGGAAGCGGCGGACGGTGTCCTGTGGGAAGCGGCTGGTGAGGATCAGCTCGGCGCCGTCCCGCAGCAGCATGAGTGCGAGCTGGAAGCCGATCTTCACCCGCCCGCCGGTGAGCAGCGCCCGGCGTCCGCGCAGGTCGGTGCCGAGGGCTCGGCGGGCGGTGTTGTCGGTCGCGCAGTCCGGGCAGAGCGAGTGGTAGAAGCCGTCGACCTGGCGGTAGGCCTGTTTGCAGACGTAGCACTTGCGCGGGACGAGCAGGTCGCCGACCGGCCCGCCGGGGGCCGGGGCGAGCGGTGTGTCCTCGCGGCGGTGCCTGGCGCCGGTCGCGGTGGCGGCGAGCAGCGCGGCGTCGGTCTGCCGGACGGCCTCCTTGGCCTCCTGGCGGCGGCGCTTGCGGCTCTCCATCACGAAGGAGCTGAGCTGCCGTTCGGCGACCAGCCGGGTGCGGTCCTGGGAGGGGAGGGCGCGCAGCCGGCCGAGGGTGCGGCTGAACGCGCTGAGTTCCTCGGGGGTGAGGCCCGCTGCGCAGGCGGCTTCGCTGGTCACGGTGTTGATGGTCAGCTGGTGGTGGTCGTCCCGGACCGTCATGTCCGCTCCCTCGCTCCTTGCAGGTGGGAGGGACTGTAGTTGACGGCCCGGGAGGATGAGATGCCAATTTCCTCCGGCGTACCGGCCGGGGGGCTCAGCCGCAGTCGGTGGTGAGCGAGCCGGCCCGGCGGCCGTCCAGCTGGTGCGGGCCGAAGCCGTTGAGCTCCTGCTCGTCACCGGCGAAGCGGGGCTGGTCGTTCAGCCGGATGATGCAGCCGAAGTCGTCCGGGAGCGGGTCGACGGCCGAACGCGGGAAGATCGGCGGCTCCAGGCGAACGGTCCGCACCCACGCGCTCCACGGGCGCGCGCCACCTGTGCCGGGGTGCCGGCGGCCTCCCGGTCCGCCGGCACCCCGGTCCGCCGTGGCGTCAGCCCGCGTACTGGCTGAAGATCTTCGCGAACTCGTACGGCTGCTGCGGGATGTTGGTGCACTTGGCCAGCGAGCCGCCGGTGCAGGCGTTGGCGTCCCGGGTGGCGTCCCAGAAGGCGATCAGGCCGAGGTGGTTCTGCTTGGCGAAGGTCACCAACTGCTGGGCGGCGGACTGGTTGTAGATCTGGTGGTCGTCGTTCTCGCCGATCATCGGGGTGACGCCGACCATGGCCCACAGCTGGGCGTCGGTCTTCGCCGGGTAGAGCGCCTTGAGCTGGCCGAAGGTGGCCTGCGCGGCCTGGACGGCGGCGTTGCCGTAGTCGCTGCCGGAGCGGTAGTAGTCCATCGCCATGACGTTGACCAGGTCGAGGTTCACCCCGGCGTCCCGGGCGGACTTGACGATGGCGACGCCCTCGCTGGTCAGGCCCTCGGGCAGGACGGGCAGGGTGAGCGAGACCTTGAGGCCGGGGTGGGCCTGCTGGAGCTTGGCGAGGGCGGCGGAGCGGCGGTCGTTGGAGGCGGTGTCGGCGATGGCCGCGCCCTCGATGTCGTAGTCGACGTAGCGCAGGTTGTAGGCGTTGACGACCGCGTCGTACTCGTTGAACAGCGAGTCCACCGAGGTGCAGGCGGCGGCGAGTTCGGTGCCGCTGGCGCCGCCGAAGGAGAGCTTGACGTCGCCGCCGGCCGCGCGCAGCGCGTCGACCTGGTCCTTGGCCCAGCCGCTGCGCGGGTCGTAGGCGTTGAACCAGCTGGCCTTGCAGCCGACGCCGGTGACGAAGCCCATGCTGTAGCCCTTGACGCCGCCGGCCTTGGCCATGTCGGGCATGGACGGGGTGGGCCAGGCGCCCATGTCGATGTACGGGGCGACCGGGAGCGTGACGTTCGGCGGCGGGGTGGTCGGGCCGCCGGTGGGCGTGCCGGTGGGCGTTCCGGTCGGGGTGCCGGTCGGCGGGGTGGTCGGGCCGCCGCCGGGGCCGGTGAGGGTGACGTCGTCGGCGAGGTAGGCGCCCTGCCCGTACCAGCCGTGCAGGTAGACGGTGACGCTGGTGGTGCTCGGGCCGGTGGTGAAACCGGCGGACAGCTGCTGCCAGTTGGAGCCGCCGGGGGTCCACACGGCGGGGTCGGTGACGCCGTTGCCGGTGACGCCGAGGTAGACGTACTGGCCCTGCACCCAGGCGCTGAGGTGGTAGGTGGTGTTGGGCTGGACGCTCACGGTCTGGCCGCACTGCGCGGTGTCGCTCGCGCTGACCGCGCCCTTGAGCGCGTACGTTCCGCTGCGCGCACCGGAGTTGACGATGCCGCCGGTGGCGGCGGAACAGCTCCACGGGTCGAGCGCGCCGCTCTCGAACCCGCCGTTGGCGAGCAGGTCGGCGTCGGCGGCGCCGGCGTTCCCGGCGAGGGCGGCGAGGCCGCCGGCGGCGAGCACGGTGGCGGCGGCGAGGCTCAGCAGTGTGGTCCGGCCGGCGGGGCGGCGGTGGGTGGGGGTGTGCTGGAGCGCGCTGGGCATGGGGGTGCCTCTCGGGACGTGGGGCCGCCCGCGCCGCGAAGGGGGGAGACGCGGGGCGGGCGGCAGCATGGGGGCTGGTCCGGTGCGGGGAGGAGCGCGGTGCTGAGGATCAAACTGGACTAGACCAGCTGTGCACGTCAAGCACTTCCCGGCTTCCGGAAGCCTTCCGAGGGCAGGTTTTAGGGCGGGTTTAAGGAGGCCCGCCGATCAGCGGATCAGCTCCCGCAACAGGGCTTGCACTCCTTCACCTGGACGTTGTCGAGCACCGGCCCGAACGCACCGCCCACCGTGCTCTGGAAGGTCAGCGTGGTCGAGGAGTTGTACGCGACGAAGCTGAACTGCCGCCCCACGTAGCCCATCGCGGCCCTGGTCTTGCCGGTGACGTCGAAGCTGAAGTCCTGGAAGTCCTGCCCGTCGATGAGCGCCTTCCCGGTGCGCACGGCCGGCCCGCCGCCGGGGTTGCCGGCCAGGGCGTAGGTCACCGAGTAGGTGGTGCCGGGGACGGTGGTGAAGGTCTGGGCGATGGTGCCGGAGTCGGCGCCGTTGAGGTCGATGGACTGGTCGCCCTCGGCGGCCTGCCAGAAGCCCGCGCCGATCAGGTCGACGCTGCCGCCGGTGATCTGCCACGGGCCGATGCTCTGGCCGGCGTTCAGTTCGGTGAAGTTGCCCGCCGGGACCTTGGGGGACTCGAAGCTGCCGTCGTCGAAGCGGCTGAGCGCGCGGTGGCCGGCCGCCTGGGCCGGGGCAGCGAGGCCGGCGGTGGTCAGCGTGGTGGCGGCGGCGACGGCCAGGGCGAGCGCGGCGGTGCGGGTACGCGAGAGCGACATGGGTTCCTCCCCGAGTTGCGTGACGTTTTCGGTCACTTCCGCTGCGGCCGAGTTGATCGGTCGCGAACAGAGCGTCGACCGTCGCGGCGAGCCGTGCCAAGACCGGACGGGCGGCGCCCGGTGGTGCGGAACGCCCGCGGGTGGGCTCCCGCGCGCCGGTTTGGCGGGGCGAGGTCCGCAGGCGCCCGGCGGGCCGTCCGGGGGCGAACGTCCGGGGCTGACGGCCTGGTGCGGGAGCCCGGTGGTGAACCTGGAGGCGCGCGCCCCGTCCGCACCTCCACGGTGGACCGATGACCATACGAACCGTCCGGCGATCCTTCGGCGACGAGGCCGGGACCGGCCGGAAACGGCCGGACCGGAACCGGAATTGACCGAGCGTCAGTGATGATCGATCGCGGGCACCGGCCCGCCGCGGGACCAGCCGGAAACCAGACAGGAGCACCGTCATGCGCAACGCCCCGTTCGGCAGCAACGGCCCGGAGGTCGGCGTCATCGGCCTCGGCTGCATGGGGATGACCTTCGCCTACGACGTCGGCAGCCGGGACGACGAGAAGTCCGTCGGCGTGATCCGCCAGGCGCTGGACCTCGGCGTCACCCTGATCGACACCGCCGACATGTACGGCCCCTACACCAACGAGGAGGTGGTCGGCGCGGCGCTGGCCGGCCCCCACCGCGAGCGCGCCTTCCTGGCCACCAAGGTCGGCATGGTCCCCGGCGGCAGCGGCCAGGACGCGGCCCGCGACGGCAGCCCGGAGCACGTGCGGCGCTCGATCGACGACAGCCTGCGCCGCCTCGGCACCGACCACCTCGACCTCTACCAGCTGCACCGGGTCGACCCGGCCGTCCCGATCGAGGAGACCTGGGGCGCGCTCGCCGAGACCGTCCAGGCCGGCAAGGTCCGCCGGATCGGGCTCTCCGAGGTGGGCGTCGAGGAGATCCGGCGGGCGCAGGCCGTGCACCCGGTGGCCTCGGTGCAGTCCGAGCTGTCGCTGTGGACCAGGGACGCGCTGGCCGAGGTGCTGCCGTACACCGAGGAGCAGGGCATCGCGTTCCTGCCGTACTCGCCGCTCGGCCGGGGCTTCCTGACCGGCAGCATCACCTCCCTCGACGAGCTGCCCGAGGACGACTTCCGCCGCCGGCTGCCGCGCTTCCAGCAGGACGCGCTGCAGGCCAACCTGGAGCTGGTCGGGCGGGTCAGGACGGTCGCCGAGCGGATCGGCGCCTCGCCCGCGCAGGTCGCGCTGGCCTGGGTGCTGGCGCAGGGCCGGTACGTCTTCCCGATCCCGGGCACCAAGACGCCGCGCTACCTGCTGGACAACGCGGGCGCGGCCGGCGTCGAGCTCTCGACGGCCGACCTGGCCGAGCTGGACGCGCTGCCGGCCGCGGAGGGCGGGCGCTACTACTGACCCGCCGAGCCGCCGAGCCGTCGAGCCGCTGAGCCGCCGGGCCGTCGGGCCGCTGAGCTGCTGGGCCGCCGGGGGTCAGTGCCCCCGGCGCTCCATGACCCACACCAGCTGCCGCCCGGTCTCGCCCGGCGCCCGGACGGCAGCCTCGGCGACCCGGTCCAGCCGGTAGCCGAGCTTGCGCGGGACGGCCGCGCTGGCGCCGTTCGCCTGGTCGCAGCGGATCTCCAGCCGGGCGATCCCGGGCAGTGCCAGCGCGGCCTCGGTCAGCGCCCCGGCCGCCGCGGTGGCGATGCCGCGGCCGACGTGCCGGGCGGCGACCCAGTAGCCGATCTCCAGCGCGCCCGGGCCGATCCGCCCGTGCAGCCCGAGGGCCGCGACCACCCGGCCGGGCGCCGCGTCCAGCTCGGCGAGGTACATGAAGTCCGTCCCGGCCTCCCAGGCGGCGGTGCCGGCCCGGGTCTGCTCGGCGGTCCGGGCCCGGCTGGGGGCCTCGGCGGCCCACTCCAGCCAGGGCCGCAGGTGCTCCAGGTTGGCGCACACGGCCCGGTTCAGGGCCGGTGCGTGGGTGCTGCGGCGACGGTGCAGGGAGAGGCCGCCGGGCAGCCGCAACAGCTCGGGCGGCCGCCCGGCGGTCACCTCCGGCGCCGCCCGGGCGGGCTCGCGGAACCGCGGCCGGGCGCGCTCGCAGGACTGCGACGGTGCTGGGCTCATGGCGGCGATTATGTCCTTGGCCCGGACCTGCCACATCCGGACGGAGGCGCATCCGGGGACCCTCCGTCCGGCGGGTGCGGACCGGCGCGCCTGGCCGGTCGTCCCCGGTGCGCCCCGGCGCGTCAGAGCCGGATCATCACCTCGTCGAGCTCCTTGCGCCGCAGGTCCGGCACGCGCGCCCCCTCGGCCGGGTAGCCGACCGGGATCACATAGGCGGCGCGCTCCTCCGCCGGGCGGTCGCACACCTCGTTGAGGAAGCGCATCGGGCTGGGGGTGTGGGTCAGCGTCGCCAGCCCGGCCTGGTGCAGCGAGGCCAGCAGCAGCCCGACCGCGATCCCCACCGACTCCTTGGTGTAGTACGGGCGCGGCGAGCTGGGGCCCTTGTGGACCTCGAAGACCACGATCACGGCCGGCGCGTCCTCCAGGAACGGCTTGCGCCAGTCGGTGCCGATCGGTGCCAGCGCGGCCAGCCACTCCTCGGACGCCCGGTGCCCGTAGAACTCGCGCTCCTCGGCCTCGGCCGCCTCGCGCAGCCGCCGCTTGCGCTCCGGGTCGGTGATCACCACGAACCGCCAGGGCTGGACGTGGGCGCCGCTGGGCGCGGTGTTCGCGGTGCGCACGGCCCACTCGATCACCCCGTCCGGGATCGGTCGGGTGGTGTAGTCGCGGACGGTCCGGCGCTGCGCCATCACGTCGTGGAAGGCCTTGCCGCGGGCCTCGGCCTGGTGGGCCGGCACCGTCATCGGGATGAGCGGGACGGTCGGGTGGGGCGTCCCCGCCACTGCGCTGTCAACCATGTCAACCATGGCCGACAGCACAGCACATGACGGCCGCTCCGGGAAGAGGTAGAGACCAATTCCGGGAGCGGCCGATCGAGTCCGACGGGTGGCCTACCGCTCGTGCACCCGTCCGTCCCGGACCTCGATCCGACGGTTCACCGTCACCGTGTCCAGCATCCGCCGGTCGTGGGTGACCAGCAGCAGGGTGCCGGTGTACGAGCCGAGCGCCGCCTCCAACTGCTCGATCGCCGGCAGGTCCAGGTGGTTGGTGGGCTCGTCCAGCACCAGCAGGTTGACCCCGCGCGCCTGCAGCAGCGCCAGCGCGGCCCGGGTGCGCTCGCCGGGGGAGAGGGTGCCCGCCGGGCGCAGCACGTGCACCGCCTTGAGGCCGAACTTGGCCAGCAGGGTGCGCACCTCCTCCTCGGTGAGCTCCGGTACGGCGGCCGCGAAGGCGTCCGCCAGCGGCTCCCCGCCCAGGAACGATCCGCGTGCCTGGTCCACCTCGCCGACCACCACCCCGGAGCCCAGCACCGCGCTGCCGGAGTCGAGTTCGAGCCGGCCGAGCAGGGCCGCCAGCAGCGTGGACTTGCCGGCGCCGTTGGCCCCGGTGATCGCGACCCGGTCCGCCCAGTCGATCTGCAGGTCCACCGGGCCGAAGGCGAAGTCCCCGCGCTTGGCGACGGCGGCGCGCAGGGTGGCCACCACCGAGCCGGAGCGCGGCGCGGCGGCGATCTCCATCCGCAGCTCCCACTCCTTGCGCGGCTCGTCGACCGTGTCCAGCCGCTCGATCATCCGCTGGGTCTGCCGGGCCTTGGAGGCCTGCTTCTCGGTGGACTCGGCGCGGGTCGCGCGGGCCTTCTTGTCGTTGTCGCTGCCCTTGCGGCGGGCGTTGCGGACGCCGTGCTCCATCCAGTTGCGCTGCATCTGCGCCCGGGCCTCCAGCGAGGCCTTGGTGTCGGCGTAGTCCTCGTACTCCTCGCGGGCGTGCCGGCGGGCCACCGCCCGCTCCTCCAGGTACGCCTCGTAGCCGCCGCCGTACAGGTTGACCTGCTGCTGGTGCAGGTCCAGCTCCAGCACCTTGGTCACGGTGCGGGCCAGGAACTCGCGGTCGTGGCTGATCAGCACGGTGCCGGCGCGCAGGCCCTTGACGAAGGACTCCAGCCGCTCCAGGCCGTCCAGGTCGAGGTCGTTGGTGGGCTCGTCCAGCAGGAAAACGTCGTAGCGGGAGAGCAGCAGCGAGGCCAGGCCCGCGCGGGCGGCCTGGCCGCCGGAGAGCGCCGTCATCGGCAGGTCGAGGGAGACCTTCAGGCCGAGCGAGTCGGCCACCTCCTCGGCCCGCTCCTCCAGGTCGGCGCCGCCGAGGTCCAGCCAGCGGTCCAGGCTCGCCGCGTACGCGTCGTCGGCGCCCGGACGGCCCTCGACCAGGCCCTCGGTGGCCTCGTCCAGCGCGGCCTGGGCGGCGGCCACGCCGGTGCGCCGGGCCAGGAAGTCGCGCACCGACTCGCCCTCGCGGCGGTCGGGCTCCTGCGGCAGGTGGCCGACGTTGGCGCTCGCCGGGCTGAGCCGCAGCGAGCCGCCCTCGGGGGTGTCCAGGCCGGCCAGCAGCCGCAGCAGGGTCGACTTGCCGGCGCCGTTCACGCCGACCAGGCCGACCACGTCGCCGGGGGCGACGACCAGGTCCAGGCCGGAGAAGAGGGTGCGTTCGCCGTGGCCGGCGCTGAGGTCCTTGACTACGAGTGTGGCGCTCATGATGGGGCCGATTGTAGGAGGAGCGGGCCCCGAGCCGGAAAGGCCCGGGGGCCGCGGCCGTGGTGGCCGCGACCCCCGGGCCGCTCGTCGATCAGTGCCGCGGCACCGCCGGAGTCCTGCTCAGCGGGTCACTTGGCCTTCTTGGAGAAGTAGTCGAACATGTGCGCCGCGACGTCCTCCAGGTAGGGGCCGGCCTCGTAGGTGTTGGCGCCGTTGCCGACGGAGGTGTCGCTGACCAGGGCCGGCTTGCCGTCCTTGGTGGCGTACCAGCCGCCGCCGCTGCTGCCGCCGGTCATGTTGCAGCCGATCATCAGCATCGCCGGACGGCTCGGGTCACCGGGCTTGGCGGCCGGCTTGCCGCCGTCGCAGTGCTCCAGCTCGACGCCGTCGAAGGGCTTGGCCTCCGGGAAGCCGTAGTTGGCGACGGAGGAGAGCTGGTCGCGCGGGGCGTTGAACCACAGCGGCACCGAGCCGCCGACGGTCTCCTCCAGCGACTTGCCGTTCGGGTCCGGGTTGGCGACCTTGATGATGCCGAAGTCGTACTGGCTCCACGGGCCGCCGTGCTCCGGGTCGGCCTCCTGGGTCCACTGCGGGGAGACCATGCCGGCGGTCGCGCCCCACTCGCCGTACGGCTCGGCGTCGTCCAGCTTGGACTTCTGCTTGTTGCCGTTGCTCAGCACGCCGTTGCTGTTGAAGGCCGGGGCGAAGGTGATGTCGGTGTAGTACTTGTTGCCCTTGCCGCCGTGCAGGCAGTGGCTCGCGGTCCACACCAGGTTGCTCTTGCCCGGGTTGGCCGGGTCGGAGACGACGGTGCCGGAGCACACGTAGTCGTCGTTGCCGTCCTTGAAGAAGATCTTGCCGTTGACGTGCATGTTCTTCGGGAACGGGTGCGCCACCGGCTTCGCCGCGACCACCGAGGGCAGCTGGTCCGGGCCGGTCGGCGGCTGCGCGGCGGTGGGCTGGGCCGGGGCCGCGCCGGTCGGCTGCGCGGTCGGCTGGGCCGGCGCCTGCGAGGGGCTCTGGCTCGGCGCCTGCGGCAGCGGCTTCGGCTTGGCGTTCAGCAGCTTCTGCAGGGTCCAGTAGCCCTTGGCCGCCGGGGTGATCACGTTGGCCTGGGCCCACTTGTCCCAGTCCTCGAGCTTCCAGGTCTTCAGCTCTTCGACCGTCGGCAGCTTGATCGGAGCCGCGCCCGGCTTCCCGGAGGCACTGGCCGCGACCGACGGCGCGGCGCTCTGGGCACCGGCCGGGTCGCTGTTGTCCGGCCCGCAACCGGTGGCGGCCACCATGGTCAGCACGGCGACGGAAGCGCCCAGCACGGCACGGCTCGGCCGGGATATCGGTGACATGAGTTCAAATCCCCCTGTTGACTACCGCCATACGGCCCGTTCCCCCGGGTACGGCCCCCGGGGTCGCAGGTATGGCAGGTGAGGAGTCTGCCATGCGGATAAGGAACTCCTTACACCTGGCCCCGGCCGGGACGGGGCTGTCACCGGATCGGCACGGGATCGGCACGGGGCCTCCGTCGGGGCCTCCGGCAGGCTCCGACGGGCGCTCCGTGCGGGCCCGGAAAAGCGGTTGCACGCGTTCGCCGGGGTGCCTAGCGTGGTCCGTGTCATCCGCCAGACAAGGAGAAGGCCGTTGCTCTACTGAGGTCCCGGGACACCGCCCCCGCCACGCAGGCCCTGCTTGCCGCGTGGTGTGCGAGTGTGCGACCTCAGTCACGGCCCCGTGGCGCCTCGTAGCGCCGCCGTCCTGTCGTTCGGCCGTACCGGTTCCGCACCCGCGGTGTCTCCCCGTGTTGCTCATCACCCCTTCAGCAACCACCCGGGAGGCCTTGCATGGCACAACCCACCACCGCCGTCCTCTGTACCGACCTCGCGTTCGAGTGGCCCGACGGCAAGCCCGTCCTGGACGGCTTCCACCTCGCCGTCGGCCCCGGCCGCACCGGACTGATCGGCCTGAACGGCGCCGGTAAGTCCACCCTGCTGCGGCTGATCGCCGGCGAACTCACCCCCACCGGCGGCACCGTCCGGGTCGCGGGCGAACTCGGCTACCTGCCGCAGGGCCTCACGCTCGACACCGGCGTGCGGGTCGACGAGGCGCTCGGCATCCGGGCCGCCCGCGAGGCCCTGCACGCCATCGAGTCCGGCGACACCGACCAGCGGCACTTCGACGCCGTCGGTGACGACTGGGACGTCGAGGAGCGCGCCCGTGCCACCCTCGACCGGCTCGGCCTGCACAGCCTCGGCCTCGACCGCACCACCGGCGAACTCTCCGGCGGCGAGGCGGTGTTGCTGCGGCTCGCCGCCCTGCTGCTGCGCCGCCCCGACGTGCTGCTGCTCGACGAGCCCACCAACAACCTCGACCGGGCCGCCCGCGAGCGGCTCTACGAGACGGTGGCCGGCTGGCAGGGCGTCATGGTGATCGTCAGCCACGACCGCGAGCTGCTCGGGCACGTCGACCAGATCGCCGACCTGCGGGACGGCGGAGTCACCTGGTACGGCGGCAACTTCGCCGAGTACGAGCGCACCCTCACGGCCCAGCAGGAGACGGCCGAGCGGCTGCTGCGCAACGCCGAGGCCGATGTCCAGCGCCAGAAGCGGGACTTGGTCGACGCCCGCACCAGGCTGGACCGCAGCGCCAGTTACGGCAAGAAGCGCTCGGTCACCCGCAACGACCCGCACATCTTCGCCGGGATGCTCAAACGCAAGGGCCAGGAGACGGCGGGCCGGCTCACCGGCATGCACACCGAGCGCCTGGAGGAGGCCAAGGCGCGGCTCACCGTCGCCGAGGAGGCGGTGCGCGACGACGCCGAGATCCGGATCGACCTGCCGCGCACCGCCGTGCCGGCCGGGCGCACCGTGCTCACCCTGCAGAAGGTCGGGCTGCCCACCGGCGGCACCGTCGACCTCGACCTGCGCGGCCCCGAGCGGATCGCCCTGGTCGGGCGCAACGGCTCCGGCAAGACCACGCTGCTGCGCACCATGGCGGGCGAACTCGCCCCGCTGGAGGGCATGGTCACCATCCAGGTGCCGCTGCGCCACCTGCCGCAGCGGCTCGACCTGCTGGACGACGGGCTGACGGTCGCCGAGAACGTCAAGCGGTTCGCCCCTGGTGCCGGGGACAACGCCGTCCGCGCCCGGCTGGCCCGCTTCCTGTTCCGCGGCGGCCGGGCCGACCAGCCGGCCGGCACCCTCTCCGGTGGAGAGCGGTTCCGGGCGACGCTGGCCGCCCTGCTGCTGGCCGACCCGCCGCCGCAGCTACTGCTGCTCGACGAGCCGACCAACAACCTGGACCTCGCCAGCGTCCGCCAGCTCACCCAGGCACTGGCCGCCTACCAGGGCGCGCTGGTGGTGGTCAGCCACGACCTGCCGTTCCTGCGCGGCCTGGGCCTGACCAGGTGGCTGGAGCTGGACGGCGAGCTGAGGGCGGTGGACCCGATGTAGCGGCCGAGGCGAGTCGGACCCGTAGGGCGTGTCGGACCCGTAGGGCGAGTCGGACATGCCCTACCGTCCGTCCTCGCTACCGCTCGTCCTCGCCCCGGGCGTCCTCGGCGAGCACCCGGCGGGCCGTGCTCAGGGCGGAGTCCTTGAGCGCGGCCAGCTCCTCGGGGCTGTACACCGGGGTCCGGAGGTCCGGCGTGATGCCCGGGCCGTCGAAGGTGGTGCCGTCCCGGGTGAGGTACTCCTCGTTCGGCAGCACCACCGCGAAGTCCGGTGAGAGGGGCTTGATCAGGACGTCGGAGTAGACGCCCTGGGTGTTCTCGCCGATCCGGGTCACGTGCGGGGACCGCCCCATCAGGGCCTGGGCGAAGGTCTCCGCCGCGCTGGCCGAGATCGAGGACGTGAGCAGGGCCACCGGCCCGGTGAAGTGCTCGCCGTCCGAGGGCTGCACGGGGACCGGCACCGGCCGGGTGAACCTCGTCGGGTCGGCCGGGTCGTCGCGCGCCACCTTCCGGTAGGCGAGGTACGGGCGGTCGGTGAGCCGGGCGGCGATGTGCAGCCCGAGCGCGTCCGAGCCGCCGCCGTTCAGCCGGACGTCGACCACCAGGCCGCTGAGCCGGTCCGGGTCGGCGAGCAGGGCGTCGAGGGCCCGGTCCAGCTCGGCGACCTGGCTGCGGTAGTCGCCGTCGGTGTAGCCGTCGAAGCTGCCCACCCGCAGGTAGCCGACGTCGTCGGGGAGCCGGCCCACGCCGAGCTTCCCGCCCGCGAAGAGCTGCTCCGGGCCGGTGAGCTGGGCGGCGACGGCCTGTCCGGCCCGGGTGGTCAGCTCCTTGGTGCGCACCGTCGAGCCGGGCCGCCGTCCGCCGAACACCGGTGTCGGCTGCCCGTCGACGATCCGCGCCAGCCCGGTGTGGGCGTCGCCGAGCGGCCGGAGCATGTCGACGAGGACGTCCTGCAACTGCTCGGTGGTCGTCGCCGGGGTGATCCGGCGCCGCTGCTCGTCCCGGACGGCGTGCCAGTCGATCCCCTTGGCCGCGAAGAAGGGGTAGTTCTCCTCGAAGTCCTCCCAGAACCGGTCGAAGACCGCGAGCGGGTCGTTCGGCGCCGGGGTCGTGCACAGCGGTGGCAGTGCGGGGATCCGGTTCAGGTCCTTGGTGCCGACCCCGCCCTCCTCGCGGTCGACGGCCCGGTTCCGGCCCTTCGGGGTGAGGGCCACCGCGTTGTTGCCCATGACGTAGCGGACGGTGCCGTCCGGCCCGGGCGGGCCGGCCTGCGTCGCGGTGACCCAGCCGGGCACGCAGCTGTGCGCGGTCACGTCGTAGGTGGTCAGCCGACCCCCGTCGATGGAGACCACCGTGCCGTAGCCGTCCATCCGCCAGACCCCCTCCAGGGGACCGCCCTGCCGCCCCTGGGCCTGCGCCCGGTTCTGCCCCGGTGCCCCGGCCGCCCCCTCCGCCGAGGCCGCTCCCGGCGCCGCCACGGCGACGGTCGTCGCCAGCACCGCCGTCACGACCGTCGCGGCCACCGCCCTGCCGATACCCCTGTGCGTCATTTCCGGCCTCCGCCGACTCTGCTTCATCTTCGGCCTCCGCCGAATCCCGGCCTCCCCCTGCGGAACCCCTCCGCCGCCGCGCGACCGACGCTACGGCCGCGGGCCCCGCCCGGGCGTCATCCGACGCGTCGCCGTCGTACCCTCCTGTGGGTCCACTCGCCGGCCCGGCCGAACAGCCTCGGGAGGGATGGACGGCAAACCGTTTTGACGGCGGGTGGAAATCCGTCGCGCCGCTTCCGACCGCCGTGCGCTGCCGTGCCATCGGCGCCTTGCCTGCGCTCGACATCGAGGACATTGAGCACGAGCTCACCGCACGAGCTCACCGCACGAGCTCACCGCACGAGCTCGCCGGGTGAGGCGCGGGGGAGGGGCTCGGTGAGCGGCCGAGGGCGCGATCCTGCCGCACGCGGCCGGGGAGGGCGTCGACTATGCGCGGGCGAGCTTCGCGGCTATCCGGGTGCCCAGCCGGTCCAGCCCGACGACGGCGGCGCCGAGCAGGACGAACTCGACCGTCAGCTGGGCGATTTGGCCCCAGACGTAGCCGTAGCCCTTGCTGGTCGGGTCGAAGAAGAAGTACGGGTAGGGCGTGGGGAAGTCGTCGAACAGCGCGTTGCGGGCGAGCACGAGCGCCGCGTAGCCGAGCGGGAAGGCCAGCCAGAGCGGTATGTCCTTCCAGGCCGCCGCGTTGCGCGGCTTCAGCACCAGCCAGTCCACCAGCACCATCACCGGTGTGACGTAGTGCAGGAAGAAGGAGGACCAGTTCGCCAGCCGGTCCGGCCCGCTGACGAGTCCGGGCAGTGGGCTGGCGCCGTGCTGGAGCAGGATGTGCGAGACCAGCCCGGTGATCAGGATGTACAGCGTCGCCGCCCCGCGCAGCCGGGGCGCGGGGGCGTCCACGGTGTCGCGCTTGACCATCCAGTACACCGCGCCGATGAAGTAGCCGAGCACGATGACGTTGCTCTGCACCGTGAAGTACACCAGCGAGGCGGTCCCGAGGGACAGGCCGAGGCCCGCCGAGAGCACGATGCCCATGCGCCACCACAGCGCGGGACGGGTCCGGACGGTCATGCGGTCACCAGTTCGTTCCAGGCGATACGGGAGGTATCGGACAGATCAGCGGAATATTGCACTCTACTCCGTGGGGGTGGCGGCATGGAACCCGTGTGCGATTCCCTCCCGCCCCTCCCAACCCTCCCGCCACCGCCGAATCAGCCCGGCAGTACGAACCCCGACTCATAGGCCGCGATCACCGCCTGAGTGCGGTCCCGGGCACCCAACTTGGCCAGCACACTGCCGACATGGGTCTTCACCGTCTCCTGGCTCACCACCAACTGCCGGGCGATCTCCCCGTTGTTGAGCCCGGTGGCCATCAACCGCAGTACCTGACCCTCCCGTTCGGTCAGCCGGCCGATCGGCCCCCGGTCCGCGGCGGTGCCCCGCCGGCCGTCCGCGCCGTGCCGCAGCGCGAGTTCGCGCACCGCGGCCGGGAACAGCAGCGAGTCCCCGCGCGCGACCAGCCGCACCGCCTGGACCATCTCCTCCGCCCGCGCCCGCTTCAGCAGGAACCCGGCCGCGCCCGCGCGCAGCGCGTCGTACACGTGGTCGTCGTGCTCGAAGGTGGTGACCACCAGGATCCTCGGCGGCTCGGCCATCCCGCCGACCAGCTGCTCGGTGGCCCGGATCCCGTCGATGCCGGGCATCCGGACGTCCATCAGCACCACGTCCGGGCGCAGTTCGCGCACCAGCGGGACGACCTCGGCGCCGTCGGAGGCCTCGCCGACCACGAAGAGGTCCGGTTCGGCGTCGATCACCACCCGCAGGCCCATCCGGACCAGCCGCTCGTCGTCCGCGATCACCACCCGGATGCCCGTGCTCTCCGTACGTTCCGTGCTCATCCCGCAGTCCCTCCCACCGGCAGCCAGACGGCCAGCCGCCACGTCGTCCCGTCCGCGCTCGGCCCCACCGCGCTCCCGCCGCGCAGGGCCGTCGCCCGTTCCCCGATCCCGCGCAGCCCGCGCCCGCCGCCGGGGCGGCTCGGGCGGGACGGGCCCAGCGGGTTGGTCAGTTCGATCTCCAGCCGGCCCGCGTCGAGCCGGACCCGCAGCCCGGCCGGGGCGGCCCCGGCGTGCCGCAGCACGTTGGTCAGGCCCTCCTGCACGATCCGGTACGCCTCCCGGGAGACCTCGGCGGGCAGCGCGCCCAGGCCGGGCGCCAGCTCGGCGTCCACCGTCACGCCGGTGCGGGCGAGTTGGCGCAGCAGGTCGTCCAGCCCGGCCAGCGTCGGCCCGGCCGGGACGGTGCCGCTGTCCTCCTCCTCGCGCAACAGCCCGAGCACGGTGTCCAGTTCGGCGACCGCCCCGCGCGCGGTCTCCTCGATCGCCCGCAGCGCCTCGGCCGCGAAGTCCGGGTCGGTGCGCAGCACCCGGGCCGCCGCCGAGGCCTGGATGCCGACGGCGCTGAGCGCGTGCCCGACCGAGTCGTGCAACTCGCGGGCCAGCCGGTTGCGCTGGGCCAGCACGGTGGCGCGGCGTTCGGCGGCGGCCAGCCGCTCCTCCGGGGTCGGCCCGAGCAGGACGGGCGCCCAGCGGGCCAGCAGCGCACCGCAGGCGGCACTGCTCCCGACGATCAGCAGCAGCACGGCCAGGCCCAGCGCCGGGCCGGTGAACATCCAGCCGGGGAAACGATCCGTCCAGTAGCCGGCGAGCTCCCCGGACCCGATGAGGCCGAACAGCAGCACCACCGCGAACGGCGCCCCGGCCAGCGTCATCCCGGCGACCACCCCGCCGGAGAACAGGTGCAGCACGAAGAAGAGCGCGGTGCGCCGACGGGCCGCCCAGGACCGGGACGGCCCGGTGGCCAGTTCCTCCGGCCGCGCCACCGCGCACAGCGCCCGGGCGGCCGCGCCCTCCAGCCCGCGCACCGTCGGCACCAGCGCGGTGACCGCGGCCATCGGCAGCGAGGTGAACAGCGCCAGCAGCTCCAGCAGCAGTTGGCGCGCGTGCCCCTGGTTGGGGTTGAGCGCCCCGAGCCCCACCACCGACAACAGGTAGTACGGCGTCAGCAGCGCGCCGCCCAGCACCAGATGCACCCAGCGCAGCCGGGCCCGCCGCCCGACCAGCGCCGCTCCCACCCGCCGGATCCGGCCGCCCCCCGTCCTCATTCGGGCGACTCTACGTCAGCGGCGCCGGGCCCGGTCCCCCATGCGGTCAGGGCCACCGCGCCCGCGGCCAGCATCAGCACCCCGGCCGTGAACTGCCCGGCCTCCACCAGGGCCATGAACCCCGGCACCGCCCGTGGCAGGTCCGGCACCGCCGTCGACGTGCCGAACGCCACCAGCAGGAAACCGCCCCAGCCGAACAGCGAGCCCGCGCCCGTCCAGGCCACCAGCAGCGGCACCCGCAGCCGCCGCCGCGGCCCGATCCGGAACACCAGCACCAGCAGCGCCAGTGCCGCGGCGACCGCCGTGACGGCGGTCGCCGCGTCCATCGTCGCCATCGACCGGGAGTACTCCTCGGCCAGGCGCAGCGGCAGTCCCGTCGTCCCGCCCGCCGCCCAGTACGCCCGGGCCGCCGCGACCCCCAGCGCGACCAGCGCGGCCACCCCGGCGAACGCCCGCTGCACCCCGCCGGTGGGGGAGTCGGGCAGGTCGCCGATCCGGCCGCGCAGCAGGCCCGCCCAGCGTCGGCGGGCGTAGAGCGCGAACGCGGTGAACAGCGCGGCGCCCTGCACCCCGAAGCCGCCGTAGACCACGGCGTACACCCACCCCGCCAGGCCGTCGTCGGCCTGCTGCGCCGGCGTCCGGTGCTCCGGCCCGAGCAGCAGCGAGCCGAGCACGTCCAGCGGAACCACCACCATGACCGTCCCCAGCAACCCGCTCGCCACCCACATCGGGAACGCCACCAGCCCGGCCGGAGCCCGCCGCCCCCACGGCCGCAGGAAGGCGAGCGGGAGCAGCAGCGCGACCGCGTCCATGCCGACGGTGAGCAGGTTGACCGCCCACAGGCCGTCCAGCGCCTTCGGGTCGCGCGTGCCCACGTGGGAGCCGGCCAACCACAGTAGTTTCAGGGTCAGGTAGGGCGCCGTGGCGGCCATCGCGATCCCGGCCGCCACCCCCCGCACCACGTCTTCTCCGCGCCTCATGCCCCCACGTTGCCGCCGCGCCCCGGTCCGTGACCTCCGTCCCGGGGGCGATCCCGCTCCCCCCGGCGGGGGATCCTCCCGTAGCTCAGGCCATCCGGTGGATCAGCCGGTCCTCGTGGTCCACCCGTCCGTCCGGGTCCGCCACCAGCCCGAGCCGCCCGGCCAGCCGGCGCGAGGGCAGGTTGTCCGCCCTGATCAGCGCCGTCACGGGAATCCCGGGAAAGCGCGGCAGCGCCTCCGCCATCGCCGCCCGGCACGCCTCCGCCGCGTACCCCTGGCCCCACGCGGACGGCCGGAACCGGTAGTACAGGTTGAACACCGGCTCCCCGTCCAGGGTGTGCAGGAACAGTCCGGCGACCCCGATGACCACCCCCGGCTCCTCCCGGGTCGACACCATGCAGTACCCCACCCCGTCCCGCGGCCAGTCGGCCACGAACCCGTCCAACTGCTTCTTCGCCGCCGCGATGTCCCGCTGCGGCCCGTCCGGGTTGTACCGGTTCGTCTCCGGATCCCCGTGGATCGCGAACATCGCCTCCACGTCCCCGTTCTGCGGCCGGCTCAGCACCAGCCGCTCGGAGACGGCGACGATCGTGCGGTCGGTGGTGGGCAGGTCGGTGGCTGGCAGGTCGGTGGCGGTCATGGCGCTTCCCCCATGTCGTACGTAATGGCTCGCCCGCACGATAGACCATTACCCGGACAGTCGCCCGCCCATTTCCCTACAGGATCGGCTCGCAGCCGATGGCCTTGCCCCCGGCGGTGAGGAACTGCCTCACCAGGTCGTTCTGGTCGGAGAACAGGTAGTCCCCGAGGCCGCCGCGGAGGGCTGCCTCGAAACCGCCGTCGACGGTGAAGTAGACGTCCCGGCCCTGGCAGGTGGCAACGAGTGTCCCGCGGGCGACCCAGCGGGCACGCCCGAGGGGCTCGTTGTCGGGTTGCGGGGGCACGGTGATGGACCGCGGGTCGGTGGTGATCGCGAGGATCTGAGGCAGACCGCTTGTGCTCTGCCTGCTGATCGAGCAGGTCCAGAACGGGGCGGACGCGGTGGTGACCTGCTGTCGGTACGTCCACTGGACGTTGGGATCCCTCGCGGGTGCGAATCCGGGGAGGCCGCAGAGATTGTTCCAGTCCGGGGCCGCCTCGGAGCCCTTTGCGGAGAGACCCGTCGGCACAGGAAGTGTGCGGTCCGCGCAGGAGTGGTTCCTGGCGGCTCCGTTCGCGAAGGCGACGGCCAGCCTGGCCCGGGCCTCGTCGTGCCCCGCGACGTCGGTTCGCACCTCGGCGCGCAGGCCCTTCGGGCACCCCTCGGGCAGCAGAGCCCACGCCACGCGGGAGGTCACGGAGCCGGCCGAGCCTCCGGAGAACAGTCGGGCGTCCCCCGCGGCGAACTCGGAAGGGCCGTCCCGGTTGGGCTTGAGGGTGAATCGCACCTCCCTCTCCTTCGTCTCGAAGAGGCCGGAACTGACGGTGGCGAAGCAGTCGTTCCCGGTGGAGACCCCGGTCCGGTCATAGAACCCGCTCCGGTACTCGCTGATTCGTCCGGGTCCCACCGCGTCGTGTAGCTGGTCCGCCGTGGCCGCCCCGTCGCAAACGGTGTCAGGTCCGCCGAGGTTCGTCTGTCGGTACGCCGCGAAACCTGCCACTCCGGCCAGGAGTAGGGAGAGCGCCAGAGGCAGCACCATCAACCGCCTCCGCCGGGTACGGTCGGAGCCGCCGCGCTTGGCGGGTGCAGCGGGAGCGCCGGGGTCCTCGTCAGGTTCGATCTCCATGGCTCTCATCCCTTGCCGAATGCGGCGTGGTAGGCGTTGTCGATCCCGGTGTTGTAGAAGGGCCCAGCCTCAAGCAGCAGATGGTTCGTCACGGTGCCGGCGTGACCGGCATCCGAGGGGGCGATGCCGTACTGGCTCGCCTTGCCGACGATCATCGCGTCCAGCTCGGAGCGCCCCGCCGAGTAGCGGTCGCTCACGCTGGCCGCAGTGGCGCTGTTGATCGGCGCCTTGGCCTGCTCGGCCCAAGAGGCGGTCCCGATGTCGACGAGGCGCTGTGCCGCGTCTCCCAGTGGCAGCACCTTCGAGACTCCCGGCATCAGGAAGTCCGGGGCCAGGTTCACGGGCGTGCCGATCGCGTGGTAGAGCATCCGCTGCTGCCAGTCGATGGCCGAATTCTTGGCGTCCGCGTGGTCGGTGGCCGCGTTGACGAACGCGGCGTCGAGTCCGCCGAGGACCTTGGCGGACTGCTGTGAGAAGGCGGACAGGGTGTGGTCCGGGCGGCCGGTGGCATCGGGCTTGAACTGGTCGGGCCCGAACGCGTCGAGACGACGCGCGATCTCCTCGGTCTGTGCCTCGTGCATGATCTTGAACGTGTCCGGGTCCTCCAGGGCCCCGCGGACCACCCGGAGGAGTTGCTCCGGCTTGGCCGTCAGCCCGTTCGGCTGGGACGGACTCTGCAGATCGTTGCCGAGGATCTGGTACACGTCCGGGGAGTAGTCGGCGAGCATCCTGGCCACCGGCTTGCGGAGGACCGCCGCCACCGAGGTCCGGTCGTCGGGCGTGCTGCCGCCAAGGGTCTTGAGCGTCTCGTCCATGATTCGCTGGCTGACCTGGTCATGTGGCGCCGGGTGCTGGTTCCGGTCGGGGCCGTGGCCGATGGTGGCGTCTTCCAGAATGTCTGCGAACAGCTTGTGGGACGTGTCCCGCAGGACGTCTGCGGGAAGCTTGCGCTCCAGCTCCTCGTCGAGCCAGCCGCGGTCCTTGAGAAGGTGGACGAGGTTCTTATTCTGGCTCGGATCGAGGAACGCCTGGGTCGTGTCCCGGTCGCCCTTCATCATTCGCAGGAGGGGGGCGAGCGGGTCACCCTTCCGTGGGTCCTCGTAGAAGGCCGGTCCCCACAGGTCCATGCCCTTGAGCTTGTTGTCGGCCTCGTAGTCGAGCAGGTCGGTGCCGACCCTGCGCACGAAGGCCTTGTCGAATGTTCCCTTCGTCTCCATCAGCGTGGTGAGCGCCGGATAGGTGTCGTTGGGCCCGCCAGGACCGCGGGCGGCGCGGAAGAGGCCGTCCTCCCATTCCTTGCCCATGCCGTCGCCCCGGGTGCCGGTGGCGAGCACCACGGCCATACTGCCGTAAATGTCTTGATAGCCCTTGGCGTTGTGGCTGGCGTGGGCGAGGTCACCGAGGATCTTGCTGTAGTCGAGGAAGGCTTCCGGGCCGGTTTGTCCGTTGCATCGAAGGCCGGTGAGCAGGGTGGTCGCGAACTCCTTGTTCTCCGCGTTGGCGGCGAGCAGCGCCTGCAACTGCTTGAGTTCGTCGTCGGAGAGGTCGTAGGCCTTGGAGATCAGGTCCTGCACCCGCCTGGCGTCGGCGATCGGGCCGGTGCCGCCAGGGGCGGGGTTGAAGAGGACGGTGCTGGTGCCGATGTCGCTCTGGAGGTGGAGGGTGGCCCGCTGGTCCGCGGCGGTGGCCTTCTCGACGGCCTTGCCGAGGCGGTCGGAGATGGCCTGGGACTTGGCGGCCAAGTCCCGTGCCAGGACCTCGCCGTCCGTGTCGTTCCGAGCGTCCTTCGGCAGAGTCCAACTCACGGTGCCGTCCGCGGAGACGGCCAGTCCCTGGGTCTGGGCGTCATGGAGGGCCGTGTCGAGGTCGCGGCGGGCGGCGGCGAAGTCCTCGGCGGCGGTCTTCATGATCGCGGCGAGGGCGGTGGCGACGGCCGAGGCCTGTTTGAAGTCGCCGTCGATGCCCTGCAGTGCCTTGGTGCCGCTGTCGGCGGCGTCGCCCTTCCAGCCGGCCCGCTGCGCCGTGCTGGTGAGGTCCTTGGTGACCCGGCCGTCTAGGGCGGTGAGGGCCTTGGCGACCCCGGCCCATGCCTCGGCGGCGTCGGAGACCCCGGAGAAGTCGGCTTCGTGCAGTTCCTTGAAGGACACCATCTGTCCGTTGCCCCTTCTGACTTCTACCGGGTCGCGCGCAGGTCGGCGACGGTCGTGAGCTCGTTGGAGTGGTAGTTCTGCCGGGTCTGTTCGAGGCCGGTGGCGGCGTTGGCGAGCTTGTCGTGCAGGGTCTTGCACTGCTGCAGCCATCGTTCGGTGCTGCCGGTGAGGGCGCCACCGAAGGAGAAGCCGCGGATCTTGCCGGCCGCGGTGCCCGCGTACTCGGTGAGGCTGTGCGCGCCGGGCCCGGCCTTGCTGTTGGTGCTGTCGAGGTCGGTGGCGATCTGCCGCGCCATCCCGGCGGAGGCGGTGAGCTCGTACGGGGTGTCCAGCTGGCTGGTGATCTTGCCGGGCGGAATGAAGGGGAGTGGCGGCACCGTACTGCCGCCATCGGCCGATGTCGGCGGGGCGTACGGCGACTTCTTCGGCGTGCTCGGCATCGGGTCCGTCGCCGGGGCGACCGGTCCGGTGGTGAAGTACGGGCTGCCCATGTGTAATCAGTCCTCCCCGACTCGGCAAAGGGTTCGTGTGCCCTTCGCGGCATGACGACCGTACAGGCACCCTCCGTCAGTACGCCGACGCACCCTACGTGGTGGCGGTTGCACTGGGAGTCGCCGGTTCCATCAGAGGTTCGGCACGGGTGAATTGGCGACACGGGGTCGGGGCCGAGGTCTTGTTACCGACGGGTCGCTTGCCTATCATCGCGAGTGTTACAGCTTTACTGTCAAACCCCGAAGGGTTCTGCGGCCAGTGCGTGACAGGCCAGTGCGTGACACAAGCGGTCCAGCGGCCGGTGCGGGTGGCCCCGGGCCGTTGGCGGGTGTGCGAGTGGTCGAGCTCGCCGGGATCGGGCCGGGGCCGTTCGCGGCGATGCTGTTGGGCGATCTCGGGGCGGACGTGGTGCGGGTGGACCGCCCGGAGCCGTCGCCGCTCGGCACCGATCCGGCGTACGACCTCACCAACCGGAACAAGCGGTCGGTGCTGGTCGACCTCAAGTCGCCCGAGGGGCCCGGCCTGGTGCTGGACCTGGTCGAGCGGGCCGACCTGCTGATCGAGGGCTACCGGCCCGGTGTGGCGGAGCGGCTCGGGGTGGGCCCCGAGGTGTGCCTGGCGCGCAACCCGGCGCTGGTGTACGGGCGGATGACCGGCTGGGGGCAGCAGGGGCCGCGGGCCGCCACCGCCGGGCACGACCTCGGGTACGCGGCGGTGGCCGGGGTGCTCGGGCTGGTCGCCGCGCCGGGCGGGGCCGACGCGCCGCCCGGGATCCCGGCGAACCTGCTCGGCGACTACGCGGGCGGCTCGCTCTACCTGGTCGTCGGCCTGCTCGCCGGGCTGCACCACGCCCGCGCGACCGGGACCGGGCAGGTGGTCGACGCCGCGATCGTGGACGGCGCGGCGCACCTCGGCAGCATGCTGTGGGGCCTGCTCGCGGCCGGCCACTGGCAGGACCGCCGGGGCGTCAACCTGCTCGACGGCGGCGCGCCGTTCTACGCGATCTACCGGGCCGCCGACGGCGGCCACCTCGCGGTGGGCGCCCTGGAGCCCCGGTTCTACGCCGAGTTCGCCCGACTGCTGGACCTGGGCCCGGACGCGCCCGGCCAGTACGACCTCGCCCGCTGGCCCGAACTGCGCGCGCTGATCGCGGCCCGCTTCGCCACCCGGACCAGGGGCGAGTGGGAGGCCGTCTTCGCCGGTTCGGACGCCTGCGTGGAGCCGGTGCTGACGATGCGTCAAGCAGCGCGCGAACAACACTTGTTGGCGCGTGGGACGTACGTCGAGGCGGGTGGCGTGACCCAGCCCGCCCCCGCCCCGCGCTTCTCCGCCACCCCCGCCGCGCTGCGCCGCCCGCCGGCCCGGCCGGGGGTGGACACCGCCGAGGTGGCCCGGGACTGGGGCGTTCCGGCGCTCCACCCCGCGGCCGGCGACACCGAATCCGTCAACTCCACAGCAGAACAAGGGGAGTAGCGTTGCAGCGCGAGATCTTCACCGAGCAGCACGAGGACTTCCGGGCCACCGTGAAGGCCTTCCTCGCCAAGGAGGTGCTGCCGCACTACGACCGCTGGGAGAAGGCGGGCATCGTCGACCGCTCGGTCTGGCTGGCGGCCGGCCGACAGGGGCTGCTCGGGATCGCCGTGCCCGAGGAGTTCGGCGGTGGCGGCGCCCCGGACTTCCGCTACGCCGCCGTGCTGGCCGAGGAGTTCGCCCGGGCCGGGGCCTCCGGACTGGCGATCGGGCTGCACAACGACATCATCGGCCCGTACCTCACCTCGCTGGCCACCGAGGAGCAGAAGCGCCGCTGGCTGCCGGGCTTCTGCAGCGGCGAGCTGATCACCGCGATCGCGATGACCGAGCCGGGCACCGGCTCCGACCTCCAGGGCATCCGCACCCAGGCGGTCGACCAGGGTGACCACTTCCTGCTCAACGGCGCCAAGACCTTCATCTCCAACGGCATCCTGGCCGACCTGGTCATCGTGGTCGCCCGGACCACGCCCGAGGGCGGCGCGCACGGGCTGAGCCTGCTGGCCGTCGAGCGCGGCACGCCCGGGTTCGAGCGCGGCCGCAACCTGGACAAGATCGGCCAGAAGGCCCAGGACACCGCCGAGTTGTTCTTCGAGGACGTCCGGGTGCCGAAGGAGAACCTGCTCGGCGAGCTCAACGGCGGCTTCGTCCACCTGATGCAGAACCTCGCCCAGGAGCGGCTGGCCATCGCCGCCGCGGCGATCGCTGGCGCCGAGTACCTGGTGGAGATCACCACCGACTACGTCAAGCAGCGCGAGGCCTTCGGCCGTCCGCTGGCCAAGCTCCAGCACGTCCGCTTCGAGATCGCCGAACTGGCCACCGAGTGCGCGATCACCCGGACCTTCGTCGACCGCTGCATCACCGAGCACAACCGCTACGCGCTCACCCCGGCCGACGCCTCGATGGCCAAGTGGTGGGCCACCGAACTGCAGAAGCGCACGGCCGACCGGTGCCTCCAACTCCACGGCGGCTACGGGTACATGAGCGAGTTCCCGGTCGCCCGGGCGTTCACCGACGGCCGGATCCAGACGATCTACGGCGGCACCACCGAGATCATGAAGGAGATCGTCGGCCGCTCCATCCTCGGCTGAGCCCCGCCGCCCGGCACCCCAGCTCTCCAGGCCCCCGGAAGGCGGAGGCCCCGCCGGCGGCGGCCGGCAGGAACCGCCCCCGGACCGGCAGGAACCCTCCCCTCCCGGACCCGCAGGAACCGCCCCCGGGCCCGCAGGAACCCTCCCCCCGGACCCGCAGGAACCCTCGCCCCGAAAGGCATTCCCATCGTGACCACCGAAGCGTACGTCTACGACGCGATCCGCACCCCGCGCGGCCGCGGCAAGGCCACCGGCTCGCTGCACGGCACCAAGCCGATCGACCTGGTCGTCGGCCTGATCCACGAAGTGCGCCGGCGCTACCCCGAGTTGGACCCGGCTGCGATCGACGACATCGTGCTCGGCGTGGTCAGCCCGGTCGGCGACCAGGGCTCCGACATCGCCCGGATCGCCGCCATCGCGGCCGGTCTGCCCGACACGGTGGCCGGCGTCCAGGAGAACCGCTTCTGCGCCTCCGGCCTGGAGGCCGTCAACCTGGCCGCCGCCAAGGTCCGTTCGGGCTGGGAGGACCTGATCCTGGCCGGCGGCGTGGAGTCGATGTCCCGGGTCAAGATGGCCTCCGACGGCGGCGCCTGGTTCGCCGACCCGATGACCTCGTACGAGACCAACTTCGCCCCGCAGGGCATCGGCGCCGACCTCATCGCCACCATCGGGGGCTTCTCCCGCACCGATGTCGACGCCTTCGCCGCCGAGTCCCAGGCCCGCGCCGCCAAGGCCCAGGCCGACGGCCTGTTCGACCGCTCGGTCGTCCCGGTCCGCGACCGCAACGGCCTGGTCGTGCTGGAGCGCGACGAGTTCATCCGCCCCGGCACCACCGTCGAGACCCTGGCCGGCCTCAAGCCGTCCTTCGCCGCGATCGGCGAGGCCGGCGGCTTCGACGCCGTCGCCCTGCAGAAGTACCACTGGGTCGAGGCCATCGACCACGTCCACCACGCGGGCAACTCCTCCGGCATCGTGGACGGCGCCGCGCTCGTCGCGATCGGCAACCGCGAGGTCGGCGAGCGGTACGGGCTGCGCCCGCGCGCCCGGATCGTCTCCGCCGCCGTCTCCGGCTCCGAGCCCACCATCATGCTCACCGGCCCCGCCCCGGCCACCCGCAAGGCACTCGCCAAGGCCGGGCTCACCGCCGCCGACATCGACCTGGTCGAGATCAACGAGGCCTTCGCGGCGGTCGCCCTGCGCTTCATCGGCGAACTCGGCTTCCGGCACGACCAGGTGAACGTCAACGGCGGCGCGATCGCCCTCGGCCACCCGCTCGGCGCCACCGGCGCGATGCTGCTCGGCACCGTCGTCGACGAGTTGGAGCGGCGCGACCTGCGCTACGGCCTGATCACCCTGTGCGTGGGCGGTGGCATGGGCGTCGCCACCATCGTCGAGCGCGTCTGACTCCCTCCCTCCCTCGGTAGACCTGGAGACCTTGAACTCATGAGCGACACCACCACCATCCGCTGGGAGCAGGACCAGGACGGCGTGGTCACCCTCGTCCTCGACGACCCCACCCAGTCCGTCAACACCATGAACGAGGCCTTCACGGCCGACTTCGAGGCCGTGGTCGAGCGGCTGACCAGCCTGGGGGACGCGCTGCGCGGCGTGGTGATCACCTCCGGCAAGAAGACCTTCTTCGCCGGCGGCGACCTGCGCATGCTCTCCGCCGCCCGCCCCGAGGACGCCGAGGCCGTCTTCGAGAAGTCCATGCGGATCAAGCGCTCGCTGCGCACGCTGGAGACCCTCGGCAAGCCCGTCGTCGCCGCCGTCAACGGCAGCGCCCTCGGCGGCGGACTGGAGATCGCCCTCGCCTGTCACCACCGGATCGCGCTGGACACCCCCGCCAGCCGGCTCGGCCTGCCCGAGGTCACCCTCGGCCTGCTGCCGGGCGGCGGCGGTGTGGTCCGCACGGTGCGGCTGTTCGGCATCACCGACGCCCTGCTGAAGTTCCTGCTGCAGGGCCGCCAGTACCGCCCGGTGCAGGCGCTGGAGCACGGACTGGTGCACGAACTGGTCGACACCCCGGCGGAGCTGACCGCACGGGCGAAGGCCTGGATCGAGGCCAACCCGACCGCCGTCCAGCCCTGGGACGTCAAGGGCTACAAGATCCCCGGCGGCACCCCCGCCACCCCCGCCTTCGCCGCCAATCTGCCGGCCTTCCCGGCCAACCTGCGCAAGCAGCTCAACGGCGCCCCCTACCCGGCCCCGCGCAACGTGCTGGCAGCGGCCGTGGAGAGCAGCCAGGTCGACGTCGACACCGCGATGGTGATCGAGGCCCGGTACTTCACCGAGCTGGCCTGCGGGCAGACCAGCAAGAACATGATCCAGGCGCTGTTCTTCGACATGCAGACGGTCAACTCCGGTGCCGGGCGCCCCAAGGACGTCGAGAAGCGGCTGGTCCGCAAGGTCGCGGTGCTCGGCGCCGGGATGATGGGGGCCGGCATCGCCTACGCCTGCGCCAAGGCCGGCATCGAGGTCGTGCTCAAGGACGTCAGCGCCGAGGCCGCCGAGCGCGGAAAGGCCTACTCCGAGAACCTGCTGAACAAGGCCATCGCCCGTGGCCGCTCCACCGAGGCCAAGCGCGACGCCCTGCTCGCCCGGATCACCCCCAGCTCCGACGCCGCCGACCTGGCCGGCTGTGACGCGGTGATCGAGGCCGTCTTCGAGAACACCGAGCTCAAGCACAAGGTGTTCCAGGAGATCGAGGGCGTGGTCGCCCCCGACGCGCTGCTCTGCTCCAACACCTCCACCCTGCCGATCGGCGTGCTCGCCGAAGGCGTCCAGCGCACCGGCGACTTCATCGGCCTGCACTTCTTCTCGCCGGTCGACAAGATGCGCCTGGTCGAGATCATCCGCGGCCCGCAGACCGGCGACGAGGCGCTCGCCCGCGCCTTCGACCTGGTCCGGCAGATCGACAAGACGCCGATCGTGGTCAACGACTCGCGCGGCTTCTTCACCTCCCGGGTGATCGGCCAGTTCCTCAACGAGGGCGTCGCCATGGTCGGCGAGGGCATCCACCCGTCCTCCATCGAGCAGGCCGCCGCCCAGGCCGGCTACCCCGCCAAGGTGCTCTCCCTGATGGACGAGCTCACCCTCACCCTGCCGCGCAAGATCCGCGACGAGTACCGGCGCGCGGTCGAGGCCGCCGGCGGCAGCTGGACCCCGCACCCGGCCGACGCGGTGGTGGACCGGATGGTCGACGAGTTCGGCCGCCCCGGGCGCAGCGGCGGCGCGGGCTTCTACGAGTACGGCGAGGACGGCAAGCGCGGCCGGCTCTGGCCGGGGCTGCTGGAGCACTTCTCGGCTTCGGGCGCGGACGGCGCGGCCGCCAAGGCCGCCGGGGCCCCGTTCGAGGGCTCGTCCGCGGTTCCGTTCGAGGACCTCAAGGAGCGGATGCTGTTCAGCGAGGCGCTCGACTCGGTGCGCTGCCTGGAGGAGGGGGTGCTCACCTCGGTCGCCGACGCCAACGTGGGCTCCATCCTGGGCATCGGCTTCCCGGCCTGGACGGGCGGCGTGTTCCAGTACATCAACGGGTACGAGGGCGGCCCGGCCGGCTTCGCGGCCCGCGCCCGCGAACTCGCCGCCGCGTACGGCGAGCGGTTCGCGCCGCCGGCACTGCTGGAGCGGATCGCGGCGGAGGGGCGGACCTTCGGCGACTGACCGCCGGCGACTGACCTTCGGCGACTGACCGTCGTCGGCTGGCCGGCGGTGGTCGGCCGTGGTGGTCGGCCGTGGCGGTCGGGCTATCGGTGGCAGGCCGAGGGATCAGGGTGAGGTCGTGCCGTGTGCGTGCACGGCCTCACCCGGCTCCTCGCCCGACTTCTGCCCCGGTTCCTCGCTCAACTCCTCGCTCAACTCCGTGCGCAACTCCTCGCGCAGCGACCGCTGGAACGCGGTGACCAGCGCCTGCGCCACCATCGGCTGGATGTGGTCGGTCAGCTCCTTCATCCGGGCCAGCTCCGCCGGGTCCGGCTCGCTCTCCCGGTACGGCTTCCACACCGTCTCCCGGAACAGCCGCTGCAACTCCCGCGCTGTCGCCCGGCTGTGCTCCACCACCACCGCGCGGGCGGCCAGCAGCGTCTCCAGCGGGATCGGCACGTCCAGGATCCGCACGCCCAGCGGCAGCAGGCCCGGGTCCGCCCGGAACACCTCCGGGTCGGCCGTGCGCTCCAGCGCCCCCATCGCGACCAGGCGTTCCACCTGCTCCTCCGACAGCCCCCGACCGGCCCGCCGCTCCAACTGCGCCCGGCCCACCTCCTCGGCCGCCTCCGGCGTCCAGGACGCCACCAGCGCCCGGTGGATCGCCAGGCCCAGCGGAGTGCTGTCCTCCGGCAGCCGGGCCAGGTACCGCTCGATCGCGGCCAGCGTCAGCCCCTGCCGCTGCAACTCCTCGATCAGTCCCAGCCGGTCCAGGTGCGCCGCCCCGTACAGGCCCACCCGCCGCGGCCCCAACTCGGGCGGTGGCAGCAGCCCCTTTGTCCCGTAGAACCGTACGGTCCGCACCGTCACCCCGGCCCGTGCCGCCAACTCGTCCACCGTCAGCCGCACCTCGCCCACCCCGGCGCCGTGCTCCCCCATCTGCTGCCTCCCGCGCTGGCACACTCCTGCTGTGACAGCAGCAGTGTGACAGTGCGGTGCGATCAGGTCCATCGGACGGCGTGACGGCAGCCCGAACGACCGGACCGGCCCGCGCACCGGTGTACGGGGGCGTGCTGGTCCGGTCGTTCTCGTTCGAGCCGTCGGTCGCTGGGTCGGTCGCTGGGTCGACCGGTGGGTCGGGCACTCGGTCGGGCGCTGGTTGGCCGGTGGTCTGGTGGTCCGGCAGCCCGGCAGCCCGGCAGCCCGGCAGCCCGGCAGCCCGGCAGCCCGGCAGTCCGGCGGTCTGGCCGTCCAGCGGTCCGGTCAGGCGAGGGCGGCGTGGTGGCGGCGGGTGACCTCGGGGTGGGCCCGGGTGTAGCCCTTCCACTCGTTGAAACCGAAGTCGGCGAAGAGAGGGTTGGCCGGGTCCTCGGTGGCGCCGGGGGCGTGGTGGGCGAGGGGGAAGTCGAGCGGCTCGATGTGGGCGTCGAGGCGGGGGTTGTAGAAGAACGGGACGGAGTAGCGTTCGCGGGCCCCGGCCGGGCTGACCACGCGGTGGTTGGTGGCCTTGAGGTAACCGTCGGTGGCCACCTCCAGGAGCTCGCCGAGGTTGACCACGAAGGCGCCGTCGAGCGGCGGGACGTCCAGGAAGGTACCGTCCGGGCGCTCGACCTGGAGTCCGCCGACGGTGTCCTGGAGCAGCAGGGTGATGAAGCCGTAGTCCTTGTGGGCGCCGACGCCCTGACCGGCGCCGTCCGGGGCGGTACCGGGGTAGCGGACCAGCTTGAGGCGCAGGTGGGGGTGGCCGGCGAAGGCGTCGTCGTAGAAGTCGGGGCGGGCGCCGATCGAGGTGAGGAGTTCGTGCAGCAGGCGCCGGGCGACCGTGCCGAGGTGGTCGATCCAGCCGAGGGCGGCGGTGCGCAGCTCGGGGAGCGCGGCCGGCCACTGGTTGGGGCCCTCCAGCCACCAGTACGGGGGCTCGCCGGTGCCGGGGGTGTGCGGGGGCAGCTCGGCGCCGATGTCCAGCTGGTCGCGCCAGTCCTGGCTGCCGCCGGTGCGCTCGTCGCCGGTACGGGTGTAGCCGCGGTAGTGGGGGGAGTTGAGGTTGCTCACGGAGAGCCGGTCGGCCTCGGGGAGGGCGAAGAAGGCGCGCATGGCTCCGGTGAGCGCGGCGGTTTCCTCCGGGGTGATGCCGTGGCCGACGAGCTGGAAGAAGCCGACGCCGGTGGCCGCGGAGCGGAGCTCGTCGTGCAGTCGGCGGCGGTCCTCCGGGCTGCCGTCGGCGAGCGAGAGGTCGATCACCGGGAGGGCCTCGGGATGGGCCTCGGGGCGGTTCTCGGCGAGGGCCTCGGGGTGGGCCGCCGCGGTGGAGCCGGTTCCGGATATGGGGGCGTGCTGCTGCATCATCTGTGACATCCGCTGGTCTCGTCCCGGCTGGTCCCGGTGGTCGACCAGGGGAGGCCGGAGCCGCGCCTGGTGCGGCGGGTGCTCCGGTAGCCGGGAGGTGGTGGCGGCCGCTCTGGGCCGCCATGAGGGTTGGCGCGAGGTTCAGCCGGAGCGTCGACAGGACATGCTCGTCACGCGGAGCAGGTCCACGTGGCGACGGCGAACAAGGATGAGCACCTCACCAGGGTAGAGGACCCGTTCGGTGGCGGGCGAGCCCCCTGGGGCGGAAAGTCACTCGTCATTTGTCAGGGATGTGTCAGTCTGCACGCGTTCGGTGTGGGGCGATGTCGGGTGGCATGGGGGATCGAGGGTCGTCAGGCGTTGTTGAGGTGGGCCAGGACGGCCAGGACGCGGCGGTTGTCGTCGTCGGAGGGCTGGAGGCCGAGCCGCACGAAGATCGACGCGGTGTGCTTGGCTACCGCCCGCTCGGTGATCACCAGCTGCTGGGCGATCGCCGCGTTCGAGCGGCCCTCGGCCATCAGCGCCAGCACCTGCCGTTCTCGGGGGGAGAGGGTGGAGACCGGGCCGGCCGAGGAGTTGTGGGTGAGCAGCCGGGTGATCACCTCCGGGTCCATCGCGGTACCGCCCTGGGCGACCCGCCGGACGGCGTCGAGGAACTGCGAGCCGTCCAGCACACGGTCCTTGAGCAGGTAGCCGATCCCGCCCGAGCTGCCGGCCAGCAGCTCGCGGGCGTAGAGCTGCTCCACGAACTGCGACAGCACCAGCACGGGCAGGCCCGGGTGGGCCTGTCGGGCCGCCAGTGCCGCGCGCAGCCCCTCGTCCGTGAAGCTCGGCGGCAGCCGCACGTCGACCACGGCGATGTCGGGCCGGTCCGCGGCCACCGCGGCGAGCAACTGCTCGCCGTTCTCGACCGCCGCGGTGACCTTCATGCCGTTGGCCTCCAGTAGCCGGGTCAGCCCGTCTCGGAGGAGGAAGAGGTCTTCTGCGATGACAACACGCACGGGATCTCCAGGTTCACGATGGTCGGACCACCGGACGGGCTGCTGATCGCGAGCACCCCGTCGAAGGCGGCCAGTCGGCGTTCGGTTCCGCTGAGGCCGGTGCCCCGGGACGGGTCCGCTCCTCCGCGCCCGTCGTCGGTGACCGATATCCGCAGCAGCCCGTCACTGTGCCCTATCTCGATCCATACGTGCGAGGCCCCGGCGTGTTTCACCGTGTTGGCCAGCAGCTCGCTCACCGCGAAGTAGGCGGCCGATTCCACCGGGGCCGGGGCCCGGCCGGGCAGGCTGCCGGCGAAGGTGACCGGCAGTGGCAGGTCCAGCGCGGTCGCCTCCACCGCGTCGGCCAGGCCGCGGTCGGCCAGCACGGGTGGGTGGATGCCCCGGACCAGGTCCCGCAGCTCGCTCAGCGCCTTCACCGAGGAGGTACGGGCCTCGACCAGCAGCGGCCCGAGGGCCTCCGGGTCGTGCTTCACCTGCTCGGCGACGGTCAGCAGCATGCCCAGCGCCACCAGCCGGGCCTGCGCCCCGTCGTGGAGGTCCCGCTCGATCCGGCGCAGCTCGGCCGCACCGGCGTCGATGGTGTCAGCCCGGGTGCGTGCCAGGTGGCTGACCTGGCGGGTGAGTTCGGCTCGCTGGGACGGTCCGAGCAGGGACCGCGCGGCCTTCTCGTGCATCCGCAGGACGGGCGGGGCGGCCCACAGGATCGCGAACGGGGCCACCCAGACGCCCATGCCGTAGACGATCACCAGCGGGAACAGCAGCCCGTTCCGCCCGAAGATCTCCATGGCGACCGGAGTCAGCAGCACGATCGCGGCCGTGAACAGCACGGTGAGTCCGCTGAGCAGCGCCCAGGCGAGGTCCCTCCAGGTAGCCGGGTCGGCCAGCCAGCCGCCGCACCGCAGCCGCTGCCAGGAGCCGCCCCCGCCGGCCGGGTGGCGGTACGGCGCCGGGATCGGCCGTCCGTTCCACCGGTCGACGACCCGCCGGGTCTCGGTGGCGATCCAGCGCGCGCCGAACAGCCCGAGTACCAGCAGTGAGGGTGCCAGCCAGAGCGAGACGGACCGCCCGCCGGGTGCGGCGCCGCCGTACAGGTGGGTCGCCGTCACCGCGAGCGAGCCGGGGGCGAACAGCACGGCCCCGACCGCCCGGCCGCCGCCGCCGGTGGCCCAGCAGAGCGCCCACAGGGCGACCGGGCCCAGGGGCACCGCCAGGATCAGTGGCCCGCCCAGGCCGAACGGCCGGGACTCGTCGGGCCCGAGCAGCGCGGCGCCCAGCACGACCGGTCCGGCCAGCAGCGAGATCAAACCCGTCACGGCCAACGTCACCACGTACCAGGCGCGCACGCCGTCCACACAGGCCCGGCCCACCCGCCGGGCCGCCCGGCCGGTTTCTCGTGCCCTCATGTCGCGCCCCCTCCGTCCTGAGCCCCCGTCCGAGGGCTCGAAGCCTGGGTTCCGGAGCCCCCGTCGGCCTCCGTCCCGATCTTTCGCTGAGTCAGTCTGCCCCGCTCGAAAGCCCGACGCTCTAGGTCTGAACACCCAGTTCGGGGTGTATCTGGATACACCCCGAGGACGCCGCTTAGACGGCTGTCTGCACCCGGTCCCGGATTCGTAGCGTGATGTTCCGTCAGCCGGCCCGGTCCCCCCCCGGTGCCGGACCCCGAACAGTGGAGGGCCCGTGAACGCGCCGATCATCAGGATCCGCGGCGTCAGCAAGACGTACGACCGATCCGACGCCGCCCGTCCCGCCCTGGCCGAACTCGACCTCGAGGTGCGGGCCGGAGAGGCGCTGGCCGTGCTCGGCCGCTCGGGCAGCGGCAAGTCCACCCTGCTGAACCTGATCGCCGGCCTCGACCGCCCGAGCGAGGGCAGCGTCGAGGTGGACGGCGTGGCCGTCCACGAGCTCGGCGAGGCCGCGCTGGCCGAGTACCGGCGGAGGCGGATCGGCATGGTGTTCCAGTTCTTCAACCTGCTGGACGACCTGAACGTGGAGGACAACGTGTTGCTCCCGGCCCAACTCGCCGGGGTGCGGCGGGAGCAGGCCAGGGCCCGGTCCGGGGAGCTGCTGGAGCGGCTCGGAGTGGCCCGGCACGCCAAGGCGTTCCCAGGTCGGCTCTCCGGTGGTGAGCGCCAACGCGTCGCCGTGGCACGGGCGCTGATGAACCGACCGCCGCTGCTGTTGGCCGACGAACCCACCGGGGCGCTGGACAGCACCTCCGCCGCCGACGTCCGCGACCTGCTCCGCCAGCTCAACGTGGAGGGCCAGACGATCCTGCTGGTCACCCATGACACCACGCTCGCCGAGGCCTGCGCCGACCGGACGATCGAGCTGCTCGACGGCCGCCTGGTCCGGGACACGGCGGCGGTGCCGGCGTCGGCGTCAGGTGGTCGGAGCGGGGTGGGCGCATGAGTGAGCGAGTCATCAAGGGGTGCGTGTGGGCGAATGCCCCTGCCGAGCGCAGTGGGGTGGGCGCATGAGTGAGCGGAGCGAGCGAGTCATCAAGAGGTGCGTGTGGGCGAATGCCCCTGCCGAGCGCAGCGAGGTGGGCGCATGAGTGCGATGGGAAAGGTGGTCCGGGCCGGGGTCGGCCGCAAGCGGGTGCAGACCCTGGTGATGGTGCTCACCACGATGATGTCCGTGACGGCGTGCATCCTCGCACTCGGGCTGCTGGTGGCCGCCCAGGCCCCGTACGAGCGCTCCTTCGCCGACCAGCACGGCGCGCACCTCAACGTGCTGTACGACCAGGCCAAGGCGAGCCCCGCCCAGCTCGCCGCGGCCGCGCACGCGCCCGGGGTGACGGCCTCGGCCGGTCCCTACGCGGCGGTCACCCTCCAGCCGCGTTCCGGCCCGGACACCAAGATCCCGCCGCCCGGCAGCCTGCTGCCGCCGATGACGCTGGTCGGCCGTGCCCAGGACGGCCCGATGGACGACCTGCGGATCACCATGGGCCGCTGGATCGCGGGCCCCGGCGAGGTGGTCTTCCTGAACGGGCACTCCCCGCTGACAGTCGGGGACAGTGCGCAGTTCCCGGACCTGCCCGGGCACCCGACGCTCAAGGTCGTCGGCCTGGCCGACTCAGTCTCCTGGAGCGCGGACGGCTGGGTCGCCCCCGAGCAGGTGGCCGGACTGACGGCCCCGGGCACGACACCCGCCGCCCAGTACCTCTATCGCTTCGCCCATGCCGACAGCAACGCCGAGGTGGACGCCGACCACGTGGCGATCGCCGCCGCGGTGCCGGGCGGTGCGCTCACCAAGGCGACCAGCTACCAGCCCGCCCGCGAGGAGGCCAACCGGACGGCCTCGACCTTCGTCCCGTTCGTCACGGCCTTCGGGGTGCTCGGCCTGGCCATGTCGGTGCTGATCATCGGCGTCGTGGTCAGCGGCGCGGTGAGCGCCGCCACCCGGCGGATCGGCATCCTCAAGTCCTTGGGCTTCACGCCGGCCCAGGTGGCGCGCGCCTACGTCGGCCAAGCGCTGATCCCCGCCGGGATCGGCACCGCGCTGGGCGTGGCCGGGGGCAACCTGCTGTCCGTGCCGGTGCTCGGAATCGCCCACAAGGCCCTGCGTGGAGGGCTGCTGGGTATTCCGCTCTGGGTGGACGTGGTGGTCGCGGTGGCGGCCCTGGGCGCGGTGGCCGGCACCGCGCTGGTGCCCGCACTGCGGGCCGGACGGCTGCGCACGGTGGAGGCGCTCGCGGTCGGCCGGACGGCACC
>NZ_MECK01000610.1 GCF_014596465.1 Streptomyces sp. CBMA123
TAACGAGCAGGGACAGCGGCTTCTGTCCCTGCTCGACCGCGAGGTGCACCTTGGTGGTCAGCCCGCCACGCGAGCGTCCGAGGCCGTGGTCGTCGGGCTCGGTGTCGACGCCACCGGGAGGCTCCTTCTGCAGGTCCCCCTTTTACGCGCCCCGGCGGCGTGCTGGTGGGCGCGGGCGATCGTGGGCGGGTTGGCGGTGTCGGGCCAGCGGCGTCGCCGGTGCTCCAGCCAGGCGAGGACGGCCTGCAGGGTGAGCTCGTCCAGGGGACGGACGCGGCCGTCGATGACGAGCCGGCGGTCGCCGATGTCGAGGTCGTCGAGCTGGAGGCAGCGGATCGCGCCGGGCCGGGCGGCGTGGATGGCTGCGAGGGCGAGGATCAGCCGGTCGCCGCCCTACCGTGCCCGCCCGGGGCGAACTGGCGATGTCCCCCGAGGACGCCGACCTGATGATCGCCGCCCCGCCCCCGCTGGGGCCCGGCCAGTGGGTGGGCTTCACCCTCACCTTCCGCCACAGCCCACCGCTGCGGCTGGTCGCCCGGATCCTGCCACCGGGCGCGCGGCCGCACTGAGGCCCGGCACCGGGCAGGTGGACCCCGAGGGTGCCGGGCCACGTTGAACCAAGTGGTGGGCGGCCCGTGTGTGGGGCGCGGCCGCGCACCGCCTTCACTCCGGCGGGGACGGCGGACCGCTCCGTGGCGGGTGTCCTCGACCCGCCGCCGGGGGTGCTGGACGGTCCTACGACGGGTCTTCGCGCGGTGCCCGGCCGCTTCCTGACCCGGGCCGGTGCCGCCATCGTCGAACGAGGGCGACCAGCAGCGCGAGCACAGCGGAGGCCGCCAGGACGAGCAGCCAGTTGCGCTGGTAGGGCAGCGGCAGCACCGTCGGGTTGGCGTCGTCGGCCCCGGCCCGCAGCACGGCGGGCAGGGCGATCGCGGTCGCGGATGCGGCGACGATCAGCCAGCCGCGCAGGACCGGTCCTCGTGCCAGGGACGAGCCGAACAGGCACAGCAGCGGCAGCCACAGGCCGTCGTGCACCACCAGGCCCCCCACCACCCAGGCCAGTACGTCCCACGGGTCGGTGATGTGGACGTCGTTCAGCAGCCCGTACAGGCCGAAGCCGGTCAGGGCGAGTCCGGCGGCCAGCACGGCGCCGCGGAGCCAGGCGGTCATCAGATCACCTCGATTCTGGCGACCCACTTGGTCTGCAGCACGCCGGGTCGGTCAGGCGCGATGATCCGGGCCGGGAAGCCGTGATCCGGGGCCAGGACCTCACCGTTGACCCGGAGAGCCAGCAGGGTGAGCGGGTCGTCGACGTACTGCGCGGGCATGACCATGACCCCGTACGGCCCGGCGTCCAGCGAGGTGACGCGCACGGCGGAGCCCGCCGGTGCGCCGGCTCGCGCCAGCAGGTCCGCCACCCGGACGCCGGTCCAGCGGGCGCTCGCACTCCACCCCTCCACGCAGGCGATGGGCAACACCACATCGTGCTGCGGCAGCCGGCTCAGCTCGGCGAGCGTGAGCCGGTACGGCTCCGGGCCCTCGACCTGGAGCCGCCAGTCAGCGGGAACGTCGGTCGTCCCGGCCTGAGCGGCTGTCCGGTTGACCGGCAGGCCCTGGGGGCCGAGATCGGGGCGGCGCGGGGCCAGCAGATCCAACCCCCGCAGCCAGGGCACGGCCTGCCCGGCCGTGGTGAGGGTCACCACGCCCACGGCGGCGGTGACCGAGGTCAGGAACGCCCGGCGCCCGGTCACCGGCGCCGCGCGCCGCCTTCTCCAGTGCCGGGCGATGAGCGGGGCTTTGACGGCGATGTGGACCAGCAGCCCGCCGATGGCGAGCCAGCCGAGCCAGAAGTGGGTCTGCCGGAACGGGAACGGCCACACGTACCACTGCAGGGTGTTCAGCAGGCCGGTGAACAGCTCGAGGAGAGTGGCGCCCACCAGGACGGCGATGGACAGCCGTTCGAGCGCGTGCAGCACGCTGCGCGCGGGAGGCCATTCGAACAGCCGCGGGTAGACCGTCCACAGCTTGGCCCCGGCCAGCGGGATCGCGGCGATCCCGCTGACCACGTGCAGTCCCTGCGTGACCCGGTAGCCGTTCGCGGGGCGGGAGGGCAGGAGGCCGGCCAGCCAGTGCGGCGGGTTCTGGAGCAGATGGCTGGTCAGGCCGGTCAGGAAGCAGACGATCAGCGCGGCGCCCAGCCACCGGCCGATCACGACGGCGGTACGCGGCTCGTGCAGCGGCGAGCGGAACGCGCCGTCGCAGAACGGTCCGCGTCGCAGGAACGGCGGCGGGGGCGGCAGTTGGAGGTCGTAGCGGGGGCGAGTGCCGGGGGGCTTGGATTCCACACGTCCATCGAAGCGCTCCCGGAGCCCTGGGAGGAGCACCCCGGTGCTTACGAAATCCGAACAGCGCCCAGCGGGCGACAGCGCCGAAGGCCCCGCGCCCGCCGAGCCGTTGGGCGTCCTTCGTGCGGTGGGGCAGGCGGCATGGACCGGCGCGCTCGGCCGTTCGGGTGGACGATGGTGCTTATGGTGGTGGCGGCTTGACTGTGTGTGGCTGACTTGACGCGACTACCTGGTGGGCTGCCCATCCCGTGCCGGTGGCGGGATGAGGCAGGCCATGGCAGTTCAGCGGCCTGTCGAGTGTCGCCCGGGCCGGGTTGGCACCGTCCCGTCGGTGGGACGGTGCGGGGAGCCCGCGCGACCGAAAGGAGACGCTGATGCGAGTGCTGCACGCGCCGACCCGTCCGATGCTGTCGTGGGCGGCCGAGGATCCCACCGTGACAGTGGGGGCCGGGCCCATTGGTATAGCCTTCACGCCGAGCGGGCGCTTCGCCTATGTTGCTGACAACGGGGGCGGCACGGTCAGTGTGATCGACACCGCCGCTCTGGCCACCGTGGCCACTGTCTCCGGGTTCAGCGGCCCGGTGGGCGTGGCGATCACACCGTCGGGGACTCGGGCGTACGTGTCCAACGCGAGCGCCGGATCCGTGAGCGTGGTCGACATCGCCACCAACGCCCTGACGGGTCCGGCCATTGCTGTGGGCAGCAGCCCGTTCGAGCTGGCGGTGACACCGGACGGTACGCGGGTGTACGTGGCCAACAACGGGGGCGGCACGGTCAGCGTCATCGACACCGCCACCAACACGGTCACCGCCACCATCCCGGTCGGTGCCGCACCCAATGGCGTGGCGGTGACGCCGGACGGTACACGGGTGTACGTGTCGGACCAAGGCGGCGCCGCGGTGAGCGTGATCAGCACCGCCACCAACACCGTGACGGCAACCGTTCCCGTCGGGGCCGGCCCCATCGGGGTGGCGGTGACACCGGACGGCACGCGGGTCTACGTGGCCAACAACGGGAGCGGCACGGTCAGCGTCATCGACACCGCCACCAACACGGTCACCGGCGCCCCGATCCCGGTCGGCACAAGCCCGGCCGGGGCGGTCAGGAGCCCCGACGGCACGCAGATCTGGGTGGTCAACTTCGGGTCCAACTCGGTCAGCGTGATCAGCACCGCCACCAACACCGTGACCGCCACCTACACCGTCGGCACCCAGCCCTCCCGTGCGGCGATCACCCCGAACGGGCAGGCCACCTATGTGACCAACAACGGCGCCGGCACGGTCAGCGTGATCGAATTCCTTGGCGTGGCGCCCGACCAGGGACCCACCAGCGGCGGCACGGTCGTCACCATCAACGGCGTCAACCTGGCAGGCGCCACCGCTGTCCACTTCGGATCCAAAGTGGCCACGATCACCGGGGACACGCCGAACCAGATCACCGTGATCAGCCCGCCCGGCACCGGCGTGGTCGACGTGACCGTCACCACCCCCGGCGGCACCAGCAACACGGCGCCCTTCTACTACATCGGCCCGCCCACCCTCACCGCGGTCAGCCCGAACGAGGGCCCGGTGTCAGGCGGCGCCACCGTCACCATCACCGGGTACGGCCTCACCACCGCGACCGGGGTCACCTTCGGCACCACCACGGTCCGCCCGACCAGCACCTCCGAAACCCAGCTCACCGTCACCGCACCCGCGGGCGCGGCCGGCACCGTGCCCGTCACCGTCACCACCGCGGGAGGAACGGCCGACGTCCTCACCTACACCTACACCGCCGCCCCGACCCTCACCGCGGTCAGCCCGAACGAGGGCCCGGTGTCAGGCGGCACGGCGGCGACCGTGACCGGCACCGCTCTGGCCACGACCGATCAGGTCACGCTGGCCGGGACGCCCGTGCCTTTCTCCGTGGTCTCCGACACCACCGTCACGATCACCACGCCACCCGGCGCCCCCGGCGCCGCGGACCTGACGGTCACCACCGCGGGAGGCACCACCACCCTGCCCGGCGCCTTCTCCTACATCCCCGCTCCCACGGTGTAACAGCCGAACCACCCAAGGCGTGCGGAAACACATCGAAGCCGCTCAAAGACGCCAACAAGTCCCCGTCACACGAGATGGCCGGCACACCAGCCCCTCCGCACCGAACTGCGGAGGGGCTGGCAGACCTGCGCGGACAACTCGCCGCCCACCGGCAGTCCCGCCCCGTCGCCGACTTCCTCGACAGGCAGTTCGCCAGCAGCTCGTTGAACTTTCGCCGCCACCTCGGTCGGCTTCCGCCTCAGCGCCGCGGTGAACCCCTGCGCGGTGGCGGGCAGCCCGGCCTGCTCGCAGTACCCGGCGACCAGCGGCTCGCACTCGGCCCAGGACAACAACTGGTCGTGCAGGTTGGCGTACGACTCCGAACCGATCACCGCCACATCCCCGGTCCGCAGCTCCTGGACCAGGTAGGCCAGCGTGCACACCTCGAAGTGGCGCGCGGTCGTAGCGCCACCGGACCGGCCCGAGCAGGCCGTACTCGGCCAGCAGCTCCAGGGTGGTGGCGATGCCCGGTACGGCGTCGTCGTACTCGCGCCAGCCGTCCCCGTCGTGGTCGTGCCGCGTGCCGGCCCGCCAGGAACCGCCCCAGGCATCGCGCGCCAGGTCGCCACCGCCTGCTGCCGCTTGGCCAACGCCACCGGCCCGGCCCGGCCCTGGCACCGGTGACCTTCGGCGCGCAGCGCGTGCTGGAGGTCGGGTGTCGCGGTCGGGGTCGGAGCGCCCATCCGGTCGCATTCCCGGGTACGAAGGGCTCGGGACAGCTTTCGGTCCCGGTATCCGTCCAGCTCAGAGCGCATGTCATGATTCCGGAGTGGCTCCCGTGACCGGCTCTCAGTACTTTCCGCCCACCGAACGCGTCGCTCTCGCTGAGCTGTTCGCCACCGCGCGAGCGGGGCAGGGCGGGGCGGCAGTCGTTCGCGGCGAGGCCGGTATCGGGAAGACCACCTTGCTGCGCCATGCCACCGAAGGGCTGGCGGGCGTGCGGTTGCTGTGGGTGAACGGGGCCGAGTTCGAAGCGGAGTTCGCCTACGCGGCGGTGCACCAGCTCACCCGCTCGTTGCACGACCGCATCGAGCGGCTGCCCTGCGCGCACCGGGAGGACCTGGCTGTGGCCATGGGACTGCGGGACGGTGGCACACCGAGCCGCTTCACCGTCGGCCTCGGCTTGCTCGACCTGCTGGCCGACGCCGCCGCCGAGGCGCCGGTGCTGTGCGTCGTGGACGACGCTCAGTGGCTGGACCGGGCGTCGGCGCAGGTATTGGCGTTCGTGGCCCGGCGGATCGCGGACGAGTCGGTGGCGATCGTCTTCGGAGTCCGTGAGCCGCACACCGTCGCGGAACTCGAAGGGCTGACGTCGCTGACGCTGTCCAGGTTGCCTGACCAGGCGGCCCGGGCCCTGCTGTCCACCAGCCTCCTGGGCCCGTTGGACGAGCGGGTCCGCGAACGGATCCTCGCGGAGGCACGCGGAAATCCGCTCGCCCTGCTGGAACTGCCGCGCCGGCTCGGCCCCGCCGGTCTGGCCGGAGGGTTCGGCCTGCCCGCTCCGGTCTCGCCGGCCAGCCGCATCGAGCGTAGCTACCAGGAGCGGATCTCCCGACTCTCCGAGGGCGCACGCACGCTGCTCCTCGTCGCGGCCGCGGAGCCGACCGGGGATCCGGGCCTGTTGTGGCGGGCCGCCGACGTGCTGGACGTGCCGCCGGAGGCCGGAACCGAGGCCGAAGCCACGGACCTGATCGCGTTGGGCGGGCAGTCCCGGTTCCGGCACCCCCTGGTGCGCTCGGCGGTGTACACGTCCGCGTCACCGGCCGAGCGCCGCCGCGTCCACGCGGCACTCGCCGATGTCACCGATCCGCTGACGGCGCCCGACCGACGTTCGTGGCACCGGGCACAGGCTGCCCCCCGTCCTGACGAGGACGTCGCGGCCGACCTGCTGCGCTGCGCGCAGCGCGCCCGGAGCAGGGGCGGTGCCGCAGCCGAGGCCGCCTTCCTGGAACAGGCAGCGGCCCTCACGGACGATCCGCGCCTACGGGCCGACCGAAGCCTCGCCGCGGCCCGAGCCGCGCTGGAGGCCGGCTCCTTCGAGACCGCGATCACGCTGGTCGAAGCGGCCGAAAACGGCGCGATCGACGGCGCCGGCCGGGTAGAGGCCGAACTCCTGCGCGGCCGGGCGGCATTCTTCCGGGACGGCGCGGCCGACGCGGTCGGCCATCTCATCAAGGCCGCCGGTCTCGATCCCGACCGGGCCCGGCTCCACCTGCTGGACGCCCTGCAGGCGGGGCTTGTCGTGGGCCGCGCCTCCGCAGCCGCACGCGACGCACTCGAAGCAGCCCGGCGGGCCCCTGTCACGGCGGGGGAGCGCACCACGGCCGACGAACTGCTGGACGCGCTCGTCGCCTACCTCGACGACGACCTGGCAGCGGTCCCGAGGCTGCTGGAACTGCTGTCGAACGTCACCGATCCGTTCTGGACCGGGCGCTTGTCCCTCGCAGCCCTGCTGGCCATCGAACTGTGGGACGTCGCCCTGGAGGACAGGATCGCCACCCGCGCCGTTGCCGCCGCACGGGCCGGCGGAACGCTGATGACGCTCCCGGTCGGGCTCTGGATGCAGGCCATGGCTGCCGTCCAACGCGGTGACCTGCTCTCCGCTTCCGCCCTGAACAGCGAGGCCGACGCGATAGCCGAGGTGACAGGAGTCCCGCGTCACTGGTACGGCCGCCTGTTCGCCGCCGCGCTGCGCGGCGGAGCCGCCGAGGCGGAACCGCTGATCGCCCGGGTCCTGGCCGAGTCCCACGCGCGGCACAAGGGCATGCTGACCGCGACCGCCCACGCGGCGGCGGCCCTCTACGCCAACGGAACCACCGACCACCGCGCGGCGCTGGCATCGGCCCGGCTTGCCCTGACGGACGGTGACGTCGGGGTCTCCAGCCTCGCACTGCCCGAACTGGTCGAAGCGGCACTGCGCTGCGGCGAGGACGACGCGGCCCGCGAGGCGTTCGCACGGCTGTCGGACCACGCCCGCGCCGCCGGCACCGACTGGGCGCTCGGCGTGCGCGCCCACCTCGCCGCTCTGCTGTCCGACGACCCCGGGCCGCTCCACGCCGAGGCAGTGGCACGGCTGGACGCCGCCGACCTGCGGCTGTGGCACGGCCGGGCCCTGCTCCACCAAGGGGCGTGGCTGCGCCGGGACGGCCGTCGACGGGAGGCGCGCGACGTTCTGCGCGCGGCCCACGAGCTGTTCACCGCGATGGGGGCGGAGGGGTTCGCCGAACGGGCCAGAGCCGAGTTGGTCGCCGCCGGTGAACAGGCCAGGTCCGCCGCGCTCGGGGTGATGGAGCTGCTGACCGGTCAGGAGTTGAACATCGCCAGGCTGGTGGCGACCGGTGCGACCTCCCGCGAGGTGGCCGACCGCCTCTTCCTCAGCCCCCGGACCATCGACGCCCACCTGCGGAGCGTCTTCAAGAAGCTCGACATCACCTCCCGCCGCCAGCTCGCCGCCGTCCTCGGCCCGGCGACGTAGCGCGCCCGTCCGACCGACCATGTGCGTGGGGGCAGGAGGGGGACCGGTCCCCCGGTACCCGCCCAGGGGGGACGCCCTCCGGCGCCCGTGGCGCGGACTGTTCCGCGGTGCCTCGGCGCGACCCGCCGGGCTCCGCACGACCCGCGGGGCCCCGGACGACCCGGTCTCGGTAGCCGTCTACGCGGGGATTAGGCAGTCGCCTAGGTGACTTTCGCCGATGAAGGGGCGGGGCCGGTCGGACGAGACTCGACCCCATGAAGAACACGCCCTCGGGGATCGACCGGGCCGCTCCGGTCGTCGCCCGTCGTGAACTGCCGATCAGTGCCTCGGCCACCGCTGTCTGGGACCTGCTGACCTCCGTTCCCGACTGGCCGTCCTGGCAGCCGGACATCACCGAGGCCCGGGCGCTGACCCCGTTGACACCGGGCGCGGTGTTCCACTGGCGGACCGCCGGGCTGGACATCACCTCCACGGTGTACGCGCTCGAGGCACCCCGCCTGATCCTGTGGGGCGGCCCGTCCCAGGGCATCACCGCCATCCATCAGTGGACGCTCACGCCTCGGGCGGGAGCGACCATCGTCGCCACGGAGGAGTCCTGGGACGGCGTGCCCGTACGAGCCGACCCCGCAGGCATCGGGCATGCGCTCGACCAGTCCCTGCTCCAGTGGCTCCTCCACCTGAAGTCCGCCGCCGAACGCGCCCCGCGCTGAAGGGCGCCGCACCCGCCCGGCGCGGAACGCCGCCGCCTTCCCCGTCCTCCACCGGCTCGTCAGGACTTCGCATGCGCAAACCGCCTCCCGGCGCCGTCCTCGCGGTACTGGCCGCCGGCCAGTTCACCGTCATGCTCGCCACCTCCATCGTCAACGTCGCGCTGCCGCAGATCCGTGACGGCGTCGGCCTTTCCGACACCGCCACCACCTGGGTGGTCAACGCCTACGGCCTGGCCTTCGGCGCGCTGCTGCTGGCCGGCGGGCGCGCCGCCGACCTGCTGGGCCGGCGCCGGGTGCTGCTCGTCGGTCTGGGCACGTTCGGGGCCGCCTCCGCCACCGCCGCGCTGGCCTCCTCGCCCGGTGTCCTCATCGCCGCCCGCGCCGCCCAGGGCGCAGGCGCGGCGGCGATCGCCCCCGCCGCCCTCGCCCTGGCCATGGGCCTCCGTCCGCCGGGCCCCGGCCGGAACAGGGCACTCGCGCTCTGGGGCGCGGTCTCCGGTGCGGGGGGTGCGGCGGGAGTGGTCCTCGGGGGGCTCCTCACCCAGGCGTGGGGCTGGCCCTGGATCTTCCACGCCGTGGCAATCGGTACGGTCGCGGTCCTGGTGGCGACGGTCATACTCGTCCCGTCCGCCGCCCCCGCGGACAGGGCCGGCTTCGACCTCGCCGGAACCGCTGCCAGCGCCCTGGCCCTGACCGCCCTGGTGTGGGGCCTGACCACGGCCCGCCGGGTCGGCTGGACCGACACCCGGGTCCTCGCCGCATTCGTCGCCGCCGCCGCACTCGCGCTGCTCTTCCTCCGGATCGAGCGCGGCGTCCCGGCCCCGCTGGTTCCCCCGCGCCTGTTCGCCGGCGGGAACGTGGCGGCCGGGAACCTCCTGATGGCCCTGTTCGGCTCGACGTGGATCGCCCTGTTCTACTTCCTTCCGCTCTACCAGCAGCAGGTCCTCGGCGAAGACCCGCTGACCACCGGGCTCGGCCAACTCCCCCTCGCGGGCGCCAACATGGCCGGTGCCGCACTCGCCCCCGCCCTCGCCCGGCGGGTCGGCCACCGGGCCGTGGTGGTCGGGGCCCTGCTGACCGAGGCGGCCGGGATGCTGTGGCTCTCCCGCATCAGCGCCCACGGCGGCTTCCTGACCGACGTCCTCGGCCCCGGTGTCCTCGTCGGAATCGGACTGAGCATCGCGTTCGTGCAGCTGACCGCCCTGTCCGTGGAGGGCGTCGCCGGGACGGACGCGGGCCTGGCGGGCGGGCTGGTCAACACCACCCGCCAGGTGGGCGGCGCCGTCGGGCTCGCCGTCCTCGCGACCGTCGCAGAAACCGTCACCGCGCACGCCACCGACCACCGGCCCCACCTGGAGGCACTGACCTCCGGCTACCGCACCGCCTTCGCCGCCTCCGCCGCCGTCCTGGCCGCCACCGCCCTGCTCGCGGCCCGCCTGACCCGGCGCACCGCCGCCACCACCCCGGACCCCGCTCCCCGCAGCGCCGTCCCCGGCCGGCGCTGACCACCCGATCCACCACCAATCCCCCGGCACACCGACCGAAAGGAACACCGCCATGACCACCATCGACGAGGCCGCGCCCGTCATCGTCCGCCTGTCCACCGAGATCGACGCCCCGCTGGACCGGGTGTGGGCCCTGCACACCGGCATCGGCGACTGGCCGGTGTGGAACACCGACATCGACCAAGCCCGCCTGGACGGCCCGCTCGCCGAGGGCACCACGTTCACCTGGCGCACCCACGGGCTGGACATCACCTCCACCATCCACGAGCTGGTACCCGGCGCCCGGATCGTCTGGGGCGGCCCCGCGCACGGCATCGACGGCGTCCACGTGTGGACCTTCGAGCGCACCGGCGACCGGGTGCTCGTGAGCACCGAGGAGTCCTGGAGCGGCGCCCCCGTGGAGGCCGACGCCGACCAGCTCGGCACCGCCCTGCGCACCTCCCTGGAGAACTGGCTCGCCTGCCTGAAGAACCGCGCCGAACGGCGCGCCTGACGCACCGCCACGCGCCGGTCGCTCCGCCGCCCGGCCCGCTCCCCACACCACCGCACCGAGGCCCCGAGGAACCGACCATGACCGACAAGCCCTTCCTGACCGGCCACTACACCCCGGTCGCCGACGAGCTGACCGCCACCGAGCTGACCGTCGAGGGCGCCCTGCCGCCCGAACTGACCGGTCGCCTGGTCCGCAACAGCCACAACCCGAAGCCCGGCGTCACCCCCACCCACTGGTTCAAGGGCAGCGGCATGGTGCACGGCGTCCGGCTGCGCGAGGGCCGCGCCGAGTGGTACCGCAACCGCTGGGTGCGCACCCCCGCGCTGGACGGCGCCCCGTACCTGACCGAGAACGGCCCGGACCTGACCGCCTCCACCGCCGGCACCCACGTGATCGAGCACGGCGGCCGACTGCTCGCCCTGTGCGAGGCCAACTTCCCCTTCGAACTCACCAGGGACCTGGAGACGGTCGGCCCGTTCGACTTCGACGGCAAGCTGCGCAGCGCGATGACCGCGCACCCCAAGAGCGACCCGCTCACCGGCGAGCTGCACTTCTTCGGCTCCTCGCCCTTCCCGCCGTTCCTGACGTACTACCGCGCCGACGCGGACGGCAACGTCACCCACAGCGCCGAGATCCCCGGCGCCACCGCCTCCCTCAAGCACGACTTCGCCGTCACCCGCAACCACGTGGTCTTCGTCGAGGGCACCGTCACCTTCGACCCCGCCGAGCACTCCGGCATCCCGTACTCCTGGCAGGACGCACAACCCGCCCGGATCGGCGTCATGCCGCGCGGGCCGCAGGGCGCCGCCGCCGTCCGCTGGTTCCCGATCGAGCCGGGAAACATGCTGCACGTCGCCAACGCCCACGAGGACGCCGACGGCCGCATCGTCCTGGAGGGCCCGACCGTGGACCGCGAGGGCTTCCAACTGTCGTGGAACTGGTGGGTCGGCGCCCCCGGCCGCGGCAGCGAGCCCAACGCCCGCTCCTACAACCGCCGGTGGATCGTCGACCTGGCCGCCAACCGGGTGCAGGAGCTCGTGATCGACGACCTGCCCATCGAGTTCCCCACGCTCAACGAGGACTACCTCGGCCTGGAGAACCGCTACCAGTACGCGATCTCCTTCCCCGATCAGGACGGCTTCGGCGGCTACGGCATCGTCAAGTACGACCGCAGCACCGGGGCGCGGCGCGTCCGCCAGGTCGGCGACGCCCGGCTGCCCAGCGAGGCGGTGTTCGTGCCCGCGGCCGGCGGCACCCGGGAGGACGACGGCTACCTCCTGACCGTGGTCTCCGACCTCAAGCAGGACGCCTCCCAGCTGCTCGTCCTGGACGCCGCCGGCCTCGACCGGATCGCCACCGTCCACCTCCCGCGACGGGTGACCGCCGGCATCCACGGCTCCTGGATCCCCGACGGCCCCCTGTGACGAACACCGGGACGGCCACCGCCCCGGGGACGCCCAGCAGACCCACACCTCCCACGAAAGAGCACAGACTTGCGCACGCTCACCACAGCCAGAACCGCAGCCCTCACCGGGGCCGTCACCGGGGCCGTCATCGGGGCACTCCTGCTGACCACCTCCACCTCCGCCTCCGCTCTCACCACGGACCGCCCCACCGCGACGGCCGAGGCGAGTGCGAAGCACCCGGGCGACGTGCAGATAGACCAGCAGGCCCCCGTCATCACCCGCACCGAGATCCTCGTCCACGCCCCGCTGCGCACCATCTGGAACATCCAGACCGACGTCGGGAACTGGCCCGCCTGGCAGCCGAACGTCGAGAGCATGACCAAGGAAACCCCCGGCCGTCTGCGCCCCGGCTCGGTGTTCCGCTGGAGCACCGAAGGCCTCGACATCACCTCCACCGTCAAGCAGGTCGTCCCCGGCAGGCGCCTCGTCTGGGGCGGTCCCGCCCAAGGCATCACCGCCGTCCACGTCTGGACCTTCACCCCCACCCGCGACGGCGTCCTCGTCCACACCGAGGAGTCCTGGACCGGCGAGCCGGTCACGGCCAACCAAGCAGTGCTCCAGGCAGCCCTCGACAACTCCCTCCACCATTGGGTCGCCAACCTCAAGCATGAAGCCGAGGCACAGGCCCTCCGCTAACCCGCCGGCCCCTTCCTCGGCCCGGACCGGCAGCCGCCCGGTCCGGGCCGAGGCGCTGCCGGCGCCCGCCCCGCCTCTCGGGCCGCAGCCGGACTCGCCACACCACGGGCTGCCGAGGGGCACCCGCAGGCGCAGGACCCAGCCCGCGCGGTGTGGGCCGACGGGTACTGGGCAAGCCTGCCCGTCGGGGACCCGGGTCATCGCCCGCAGCGGGCTTGACCACGTCGACGACGGGGTCGTCCCGCTCGCCGAACCGCCCGGGGCCGAACGGACGGGGCGTCAGCGCTTCTTCCTGGGCACCACCGGATCGAGCTCCAACTCCCAGGTGCCGGGGGTGTCCACCACCAGCAGGCCCGGCCCGGTGATCTCCTCGGTGCGCCGAAAGGTGCCCATGTTGAAGGCGACCGTCCGCCCGAAGTTCCCGTACGTGTCGACGGGGACTCCGTTCGCCAACTCCTGCGCGGAGACCAGCTGCACGCTGCCGTTCTCACCCGGCTGGCGAAGGTGGACGGACAGGCGTAGGTCTCCCTCGGACGGCAAGCGCAGCACCTCCGGCCCGCTGCCGGTCAGCGCGCCGGTCAGCGCGCGAGCGTCGGAGAGCGGCCGCAGCCGCATCGACCAGCGCGCCTCGGGCTGGGTCCTGATCCTGACGTGCGTCCGCTCGGCCGGCACCAGGACCCGGCCGCGGTAGGGGTCGGTGCCCTCGTGGAAGGGCGCCTCGGCGGTGGTGCCCCGGGTCCGGGTGAGCAGGTGAAGGTGGAGGTAGCGGTCCTCGCTCTCGCACGAGATGTCGAGCAGTGCCACCCTGCCCGGCTCCGGGCGGTCGATCGGGACCTCGACCGGCCCGGTGCCCTCGAACCAGTACGGGTCCGGGGTCACGCCCGCCCGCAGCTCCCACTCGGCCTTCGCCAGTTCCTCGGGCGAGACCAGCTCCAGCGGGACCCGCCGGCCGGCAAGCCGCGCCTCCAGGCGCAGGACCGCCACTCGTCCGCTGCCGACCGCGCCGAGCACGCGCTTGAAGCGGTCCGCCTCCAGGCCACGGGCCGCCTGTTCGGCCCGCTCCAGCGCGGCCTCGGCGGCGCGGCGGTCGCGCAGCGCCTCTGCGGCCTCGGCGGCCGGGTCCGCACCGTCCGGTGCCGGGCCGTCCGGGTCCGCGCTCTCCTGCGGGGCGCAGTCCTGCGGCGGCAGCAGTTCCAGCCGCTCGCGCAGTTCCGCGATCATCGCGGCAGCCTCGCGCCGCTCGGCACGGCTGGACAGCATCTCCTCCAGGGCGGTACGGCCCTGGCCCAGCACCGAACTCAACGACTCGGCCTCTCCCGCGCCGTCCCTGATCCGCTCCGCGGACGCCAGCGCCGCCTCGGCCCGGCGCTGGGCAGTGCGTTCGGCGGGGTCGGCATCGGCGGTGCGGGCGGCCACGGCGGCGCCCAGGTCCAGCCGCAGGGCCTCGACCGCCAGTAGGTCGTCCTCCCCGAGCCCCCGGGCCGCACGCCGCGCACGCGGGGTCGGGGCGGCGGACGACTTGACGGCGGGCAGGGCGGCATCCGGTTGAACGGTCGGAAGAGCGGCGGACGGTGCACCGGCGCGGACGGCCCCGGGCAGTGCGTCCGCAGGCGGGCCCGCCGCCTGCGCCGGTGCCGGCGGCAGGCCGACCCGCCGCAGGCCGAGCAGGTAGCCCACGCCCGTACCGGCCGCCAGAAGCAGCCCGATAACAATCCCACCCACGAACACGATCAACACGGCCCCCCGAGATCATCGAGAGGCCACGCTACCCGGTGCCGGCCAGGGCGACCGAAGCGCCACTGGCAAGGCGCGAGCGGAGGCACCGACGCGACCCCTCCGGCGACAGAGACCACGGCGGGCTGCGGGGGGTCCACCACAACCCCTACGTGCTCCCAACGGCCGCGCCTCCTGGCAACAGGACGGCTGACCCCGCAAGGCGGGTGGCAGACGTCGTCCCAGCCCGGACCGCACAGCGACGGGGTCGGCGCCGTCAGCCGGTGACGGTCTCGGTGTGCCGGTGGAGGGCGTCCAGGAGCGCAGTCTGGTGGTCGGTCAGCTTGCCGTCGGCGCGGGCCCCCGCCTGCTTGCGCAGCCATGCGCCGGGCCGGAACGCGGGGTCGTCGCCGAGGCCGGTGCGGTTGGCCGGGCCGTCGAGGGTGCCGCCGGCGGCGAGGTAGGCGAGCAGGCGGCGGTAGGAGCGGTTCCAGTCCGGCTCCAGGCGCCACAGCTCGTCCAGCGCGTCCAGCTTGGCGACCTGGTCCTTGGTGAGGTTGTCGGCCTTGCGCTGGCGGCGCATCCACGCGCCCACCGCGTAGTCGTCGAGCTTCGCGGTGGCGGGGATGGCGAGGTGGCCGTGCTGGTGGTGGAAGGCGGCGGCGTAGGCGTGGCCGCGTTCCCAGGCGTTGGCGTGCTTGGACCAGATCATGCCGAGCGCGTCCAGCTCGGAGATCCGCGCGGGGTCGAGCAGGTGCTGGCCGTGGAGGTGGCGCTGGCGGGTGAGCCAGGAGATCAGCTCGGCGTGCTTGGTCTTGTCGGTGGGGTCGAGGTGGCCGTGTTGGAGGTGGAAGACCGCCGCGACGGCGTGCATGCGCTGCCACTCGACCGCGCGCGGGTTGAACGCCCGCAGCTTGACGGTCTGGAGGATCTTCGCGGCGTGCCGGCGGGCGTCGATCTTGAGCCACTCGATCGGCGACTCGACCGGGGCCGGCTGCTGCTCGCCCTCCCGGACCGAAGCGGCCTCGCCCTCGGCCGGTGTGGTCGCGGTGGTGTGCGCGGTGCCCTGGGAGCGGCCGGCGCGCAGCTCGGTGATCCGGCCGACCACCCGGGCGTCATGGGCCGCGAGGGCGCGCAGGACCCGCCAGATCGTGCGGAAGGAGCCGGCCTCGATCTCGGCGTCGGCCTCGGCCTTCACCGCCTCGCCGGCGTCGTGGACCTCGGCCGGGTCCGCGGCCGCCGTGTCGTCGCCGACCTCCGGCGTCGGCAGGTAGACCGGGATGATGACCCAGGAGACCTTGCCCTGGCGGTGGGACTGGCGCAGTGCCCGGCCGACGGCCTGGACGATGTCGATGACCGAGCTCTTGGGGTCCGCGAAGCAGATCGCGTCGACGGCGGCCACGTCGATGCCCTCCGTCAGGAGCCGGGAGTTGCTGAGGATGCCGCACTCCTCGCCGTCCTCACCCGTGTGGGCCTTGAACTCGGCGAAGGCGGCCCGGCGGTCCTTGAGGCGGTCGGTGCCGGCCACCGCCTTCGCCCAGATGCGCTCCGGGCGCTCCGCGTCCTCCAGCAGCTGGGAGGCGTCGAGCAGGGTGCTAGCGAACTCCCGCGCCGCCGACACTCGGGAGTGGAACGTGATGACCCGGCGCAGGTCGAGGTCGGCGACCGCGCGCAGCACCGCGATCTGCAGGGCCAGGCGCAGGAGTTCCTCGTTGGTGCGCTGGGAGCGCAGGTCGGCGACGGCGGGGAGGTTGAGGAGCTCGCGCAGGTCCTCGTCCGTGACCACCGGCACGAGCACCCGGTAGTCGGCGAGGTAGCCGTGCTCGATGCCCTGGCCGAGCGTCCAGGTGAACACGGTCTTGCCGTAGACGGTCTCGTCGTCCATGGAGCAGAGCGCGGGCAGCTTCTCCGCGCCGTCGCTGCCGGTGTCGGCGAGGTCGGCCAGGCCGTCCTTCGCGCGCCGGTCGTCGGCGATCCGTGGGGTGGCGGTGAAGTACAGCCGGCGCTTCGCCGGGACCTGGGCGTCGTCGTGAACCGCGGCCCAGGCCTTGCCCTCCGAACCGGCCGTGCGGTGGGCCTCGTCGATGACCACCAGGTCCCAGGCCGGCAGGCCGAAGTCGCGGTGGGCCTGGACGATCCGCTCCAGCGAGGCGTAGGTGGCGTACACGGTGACCGGCTCGCCGGCCTTCTCGGTGGCGACCAGGTCCGCGATCCGCGGGGCCTGCGTGGTCACCTGGGCGTGGACGCGCCCGCCGGCCTCCGCGCTCTCCAACGCCTCCTCCCGCGAGCACGCCGCCACCGCCAGGCCCCGGCGACCGCCCCGCAGCGACCACGCCTCGGCGGTCTGCTCCAGCAGCTCGATCGTCGGCACCAGCACCAGCACCCGGCCCCGAGCGGCCAGACGCCGCACGCAACCGGCCGCGATCAGCGTCTTCCCGGATCCGGTCGCCGCGACCACGGTGGCCCGGCCGCCGTCCTTCACCTCCCGCACCGCCGCCGCCACCGCGTCCTTCTGGAACCAGTGCAGCGGCAGCGGGTTCACCGCGGTGGTGCCGGACGGCTGCGCCGGGAGCGGCGGTACGGCCTGGGCGCGCAGCCCGGCCGGCACGTCCTGCTCGGCGCTGGCGGTGGTGGTCTCCAAGGCTGCGCTACTCCTTCGGATGCTGAGACGACGGCGCGGGGCTGGCGGGGCTGTGGGAGGGTCGGGGCGGGCGGCCTCTCCCCGGGGCCAGGTCATGGATGGGGAGAGGCCGCCCTGTGACTGAGCACTTCAGTCGGCCGGTCGAGCGGCCGTTTCAGCGGGCTTCTGTCACGATGCGGCTCACCACCGCGCGAAGGCGCTCCCGCCCGGCTCTCACGCTTGTGTCCCACACCCCCGCGGCGTCGCCGGACACCGAGAGCTTCTGAAGTCGCCGTTCCTCGGCCGTGAACGCGGCACCCGCGGTGTTCCGGTCCAGCATGCCGATCGCGGTGAGCGCCGCCTGACCGCATGACACCGCGTGGTCGGCGCTCCCGGTGCCGTTGGCCAGCAGGGCGTGGCGCAGGACCAGGCAGGCGAAGAACGTGGAGGTGCCGACGACGTCGGTGATGCCGTCCTCGGTGGGCTGCAGCTCGGAGAACCGGTCCAGCAGGCGTGCCCGCTCGGCGGCGTCGGACAGCGGTCGGTCGGTCCGCCAGAGGCCGGCCACGGACTCCGTGTAGAGCTCCACGTCGGCTTCCCGGCCCGTCTCACCCGTCCGCAGACCGATGAACAGCGGAGCCATCCGCTCGGCGCAGGCCGCGACGTACAGGCGGACCGCCTCCTCTCCCCCGGTCTGGAGTTCCTCCACGACGTTCTGTTCCACCAGCGTCTTCACACGCCATCCTTTCTGCGGGTCTTTGCTCAACCGGCCGGTTCAACCGCTCACCGGCCAACTGAAGCGCTCAGTCACGGGCCGACCGGAGCTACTGCTGGTCCTCGGGGATCCAGCCGCGGACCTCCAGGTAGGCGATGTCGGCGTCCTCCACCGCGCGGCCGGTCTCCACCAGCCAGGCCCGCATCGCCTCGGTGACGTCACCGTGGTGGTCAGCGACCCGCTGGGACCACTCCGCCGCGTCGAACCCGCCCGTGGAGGCGGAGCCGTAGGTGCGCTCCTCCGTACCGTCGGAGCGGGGGATGAAGCCGCGGCGGATACCGCCGGAGTCCTTCTCCGAGCCCGCACTGTAGACGTACTGGTCGGCCTTCATCCGGACGGTGAAGGCCAGGCGGCCGCCCGCCTGGCCGGTCTCGTGGACCACGGGCGCGAGGTGGCTCGCGCCGGAGCGGATGGCCTGCTTGCCGGCCCGGCCGGCCATGCTGCCGCCCGCCTCGCCCACGACGTCCTTCCCACGTACCCGCGCCTTCTGCCCGGTCTTCGTGGTCCGGCGGGTGGTGTTCGCCTCGGCGATGCCGGACAGCGCCTCGGTGTCGCGCTCGCCGCCGCGCACCGCCCGCACGACCTGACGCAGCGCGTTCACGAATGCCGCGCCCTTGCCCTTGGTGAAGAACTGCGAGACGAGCGAGGCGTCACGGCCGAGCATCCGGGCGACCTGGCGCTTGGTGTAGCCCTGGTCGATCAGCTCCTGCGTCAGGCGGGCGGCTTCGTTCGGGTTGTTCGGGTCGGCCGGACTCACTGGTCAGCTCCCATCTGCGCGAGTTCGGCGCGGCCCTGGGCGCGCAGCTTGAGGTACTGCTCCTGGCTCGTCGGGTGCTCGATGGGGCCGGTGAGATGGCCCTTGAGGAGGTAGTCGCCCGGCTCGCCCCGGTACGGCCAGGGCTGGCGCTCGGTCAGCGCGATGCCGTCCGTGCCGAAGTACACGACCGTGCCGGGCTTCGCGTGCAGCGCCCCGGCGTGGCCGATGACCTCCTTGCCCTGCCGGTACCTCATGTCCAGCAGCGCAGCGCGGGCCCCCGACCACACGTAGGCCGCCCACTCCGGGTGGGCATACGGGTCGCGGGAGAAGCCGGCCTGCCGCTGCCACGTGACGACCTCGCCGTCCTGGCCGAGGATCTCCACCCCGGCCGGGAGCGCCTCGCCGAGCGGGGTGGTGCCGGAGACCAGGCGCGGGCGCTGGGCGAAGCCGCCCAGGCCGAACAGCAGCACGCTGCGGACGGCGCGGGAGGCGAGGTAGGCCGCCTGGCGCTGGCGCTCGTCGCCGTGCACCTTCGAGAGGTTCGTCAGGTCTGCCCAGGCGGCCTTGAGGCGCTTGCCCCACTCGTCCAGCGGCTTGCCGTCCTCCCACAGCAGGCCGCCGAGGATCTCGATCCGCCACGGTGCGATGTGGTTCGACAGCGCGAGATGGATCTCCGCGCCGCCCGCCCAGGTGGTGAACACGGCCCCGGGCTCGGACGGGTAGACCCAGGCGCGGTCCCCGGTGACGGGGGCCGGAAGCAGGCCGACGTGGTTCCAGCCGGCCGGGACGGTCACCCGCACGTTCCAGTGCGAGCAGGACATCAGCGCCTTCGTCTGCTCCTGCTCGGTCATCGCGGCGAACGCGGCCGCGGTGATCCGGCGCGGGGTGCCGACCGGGGACTTCCACAGGTGCTTCGCGTAGGCGAAGGTGCGGTCGTACTCCACCAGCGCCGGGAGCTGCTCCGGAACGCGCGGCGGCAGGACCAGCTCGGTACGGCCCTGACCGCCGGTCGCGTGCAGCAGGCCGCGCAGCTCCTCGGACAGCACCGGGTAGCCGCCGGCCCATTTGCCGCTGGTGGGGACGGTGCGCGACCACAGGTCCCGGCCGGTCTGCGACGGCGAGCCCATCAGGACCGCGTCGTCCCAGTGCCGGCGCAGCGCCTGCCACAGCAGCGTGAACGCCTGGCGGCAGGTGACGACGTCGGCGCCGTCGGGGTCGAACCACTCCCCCATCGAACGGATCTCGGTGCTGCCGCCGTCCGGCGCGGCGGCGGGGGCGTAGCGGCCGACCGGCTGGCGCTGGTGGACGAAGTGGCCGGCGAGCTTGTCCCGGCCGGAGCCGACCGCGGTGGTCCAGCGCTCGGACGGCGTGTTCAGCCAGGCGGCGACCGCGTCCTTGAGCGTGGAGTACCGCTCGGCTCCGTCGTGCCAGGGGGCGCCGGCGGTGACGTAGATCCGCTCCGTCCCGGGCGCGGCGTGCAGGACGGCGTCCAGGATCTCGCCCGGGGTGCGGGCGCCGAGGTCGAGCCGCACGGTCTGGTCGCGAACCGCGAGGTCGCCGGTCGCGGCGTCCAGGAACACCGTGCTGCGGGCCTGCTGGACGAAGTTCGGGCGCTTGGAGACCAGGCCGGTGGTCACGGCCTCGAATCGGGCGCCCGCCGGGCCCTCGGGGAGGGTGGGCAGCTCGCGCGGGCCGGCCTCGACCACCGGACGCGGCGTGGCAGCGACCGGAGCGACCGGAGCGACCGAAGTAGTGGACTCCGCGAACGGAGCAACGGATGCGCCCATGGTGGTGAGGGCGGGCTGCCCGGCGACGACCTGGTCCCCGTCCTCGCTCGGCATCTCGGCTACGGGAGTGGCCGGAGTCGGCTGCTCGACGGTGACCTGGTCCTCGACCTCGGTCGGCGCCTCGACGGTCGGCGCCTCGACGGTCGGCGCCTCGACGGTCGGCGCCTCGACGGCCGGGGCCGGGGTCGGCTGCTCCAGTCCGGCGGCGGGGCGGGCCAGCGCCGGAGCGACCGCGCTGGTGGGCTCGGTGACAGGCTCGACCTTCGGCGCCTCGGCGGGCCCCGGCGCGGCCTGGTCGGCGGTCTTGGCCGCGCGGACGACGGCCGGGGTCGGGTCCAGCAGCGGGGCGATCCGCACGACGTCACCGACCGACAGGCCCGAGGCCTTCGCGACGGCGTCGGCCTTCGCGCCCTCGTACCCCGCGAGGCCGGCGACCCGGCGCGCACGCCGGGCGGTGAGCTTGTCCAGCTCCTTCTGCGCGGCCGCGACCTGCTTCTCGGCGGCCGTGATCTCGGTACGCAGCTCGCGCAGACCGGCGAGCTCGGCGGTGTACGTCTTGCGGTCCATCAGCGGGTCACTCCCCCTCGGCGACGACGGTGGCGGGCCGGTCAGCGGTGGTCGTGGTGGGGACGTAGGCGATCGGGCCGCCGGAGACCGACGGCAGGCGGGTGCCGAGCAGCAGGCCCGCGAGGCGGAGGTCCTCGGGGTCGGACGGGGTGGCGGCGTTGGCGGGGGCGGTGAGGTCGGTCAGGTAGCCGGCCAGGCGCGCCTTCGGGAAGCGGTAGCGCCCCGCGGTGCCCACGGTGCCGTCGCCCTCCCACTCGGCCAGGCCGGTCAGCACCGCGACGACGAACCCGGCCACCGTCACCGGCAGCACGGCGCCGGCCGCGACCCGGGCCGGATCGCACCGCCACCAGCCGGACAGCGCGGCCAGCAACTGCGCCTCGTCCAGCACGGTGCCGAAGCCGATCCACTCCCGGTCCGCCTCCTCGACCCGCGCGGGGGCGTCCGAGCGCAGCACCGCGACCTCGGGCGTGCCGAGCGCGGTCAGGTCGGCGGCCGGGCAGGCCTGCAACTGCTGGAGCGCGGCCAGCGGGAACACCTGCCGACCGACGTCGCGCACGCCGGGGATCACGCCGGTGGCCATCAGCTTCTTCACCGTCGGGATCGAGCACCCCAGGGCCGTCCCGGCTTGACCCGTCGTCACGAACACACCCACAACCTCCACGCTTATCCATCTCACTCGAAACGCTAGGGCAACTCTACGTCTCCCCTCCGACACTGTCCACGCCTTTTTAGTAAATCGTACAAGCATGCTCGGTGGTTGGTCCGCCCCGGTTTGTCAGTGCCTGGTGAGATGGTGGTCGGCAACCAACACCGGAGGGAGATGAAGAAGATGAGTCCTCGACAGCAGAAGGCCGTGGTGATCCCCGGTGCGGCCCTGGTCGGCACCTACGCGCTCGGCACCGTCGCCAAGGGCCGGGCCCGCCCCGCAGCAGCCCGGGACGGACAGGGCGCCTTCATCACCACCGCGCCCGCGTCACCGGGCAAGACGGTGAGGAACAAGCTCCCAGCCCCCGCTCCAGACCGACCATTCGTGGGGGGAGCCTTGGAGCGCGCTGGAGGAGAGGGCCGCCCCCGTCGCCTGGAGTCTGCCGGGAATTGGCCGGGCGTGCGGGCTGCGCCAAGATATGCGGCATGACCGATTCAGGGGGAACGGCGGACGGCTCCGCCACGAGGGGACTGCTCATCAGCGGCCGCTACCGGCTGCACGAACGCCTCGGGCGTGGCGGTATGGGCACGGTGTGGCGGGCCACCGACGAGCGGCTGCGCCGCCAGGTGGCGCTCAAGGAACCCGTGCTCCCCGACGGCGTCGATGAGCGGGAACGCGACGAGCGCTTCCGGCGGATGGAACGCGAGGCGCAGGCCGCAGCCGCCCTGCGGCACCCGAACATCGTCCGGGTGCACGACATCGAGACCGTCGAGGGCCGGCCCTGGCTGGTGATGGAACTGATCGAGGGCGAGAGCCTGGAGGCGGTCCTGGCCGCCGGCACGCTCAGCGTCCGCGAGGCGGCCGGGATCGGCCGCGAGATCGCCGCCGCGCTGGCCGCGGTCCACACGGCCGGCGTGGTGCACCGGGACATCAAGCCGGCCAACATCATGCGCACCCGCACGGGCGAGACGATCCTCACCGACTTCGGGATCGCCCAGATCGACGGCGGCACCGACCTGACCCAGACGGGCGTCGTGATCGGCTCCGTCCCCTACCTCTCCCCCGAACGCGCCGCCGGCCAGCGTCCCGGGCCGCCCGCCGACCTGTGGGCCCTCGGCGTGCTCCTGTACGAGGCGGTCGAAGGCTTCCACCCCTACCGCAGGCAGCACCCGCAGAGCACCCTCGCCGCGATCCTCACCGACCCCGTGCCCGAACCGCGCCGCGCAGGTGCGCTGACCGTGCCGATCATGTCGCTGCTGGAGCGCGACCCCGCCCGCCGACCGACCGCCGCGCAGGCCCAGCTCCAGCTCGCGGCGGCGACAGCGAGCACTCAGCCCGTGCCGACCGCGCTCGACACGCCTGCCCCGACGGCCGTTCTCCCGGCCGCGCTGACCTTGCGGCTGCGCGCCGCCACCGCGGCCGTCGGCGGCACGAAACGGCGCACGGCGACCGCTGCCCTCGTGGGCCTGGCCGTCATCGCCGCAGCCACCACCTGGGCACTGTGGCCGGTCGGCACGCCGAGCCCCTCGAACATCCCCGCCGGCTACAAGGCGCAACAGGTGGAGTCGTTGGGCTTCGCCGTCGCGGTTCCCCAGGACTACACGGCATCCATCGGCAGCGACGACGCCGCCTGGGCCAGCCCCGACGGACGCATCCAGATCGACCTGCGCGACGAGGGCAAGAACACCCAGGACCCCCGGACGTACGCACAGAAGCGGCTCGACACCATGAAGACCAGCCAGGGCAAGCCGCCGAACTGCAACGACATCCCGGACCCCTTCTTCATCACACCCATCCACGCCCCCCAGTCGATGCTCCACCACGGCGCCGTCAACGCCTCGGTCATCGAATACGACTACTCGACCAAGGCCGACGAGCCCTACCCCTGCATCGCCCAGAACCCCATCGACAAGGCCATCGAGCAGTACATGGTCCACGACGGCCACGTCCTCCACCTCACCGTCACCATCCGCGGCTACGGCAAGGAACAGCCCGACGGCCAGAAAGCCGACTACACCGTCTACGAGAACGCCAACAACTCACTGGCGTTCAGCTGACGCTCGCTTCCCGACGAGTACGTCCGTATGCCCGGGTGCCAGGGGAACCGCCGGGGAATCCACTGGGAGTGGACGATGCTCTCACCGTCGTCGGACCGACCGGTCTGACCGGTGAGAGCGAAGCCGGGGGCTTCGTAGCGACGCCGGGCACGGACGTTGTCCGTGTGGGGGCATGTGCCGCCGTCCCGGCGGCCGCTCATCCCGGCGGCGAGGCCGATCAGTTCCGCTCCGGTGCTCGGGGCGACGACGAAGAACGTGTCCGGACCGGCGAGTCTGCGGCGCGCGCGGTCACGGCTTCCTCCCCTACCGGCGCACGCCCGCTTCGCCGGGCATCGGCGGCACCGATGATCCGGTCAGAGCAACTGGCCGCCGGACGGCTCGACCAGGCGGTCGTCGACGAGCCGGGTGCCGGCCTGCTTGACGAGCCTCAGCACGGGTGAGACCTCCATGCTCTGCAGTCCGGCCAGGGACCCGATGCGGTCCGAGGTGAACTCGAACAGTTCGTCGAGGTCCCGGCAGTGTGCCACGGCGTGCAGGTTCCAGGGCCCGGAGACGGCTGCGGCGAAGGCGATCCCGGGTTCCTGCGCGAGCGCGCGGCCCGCGCTCTTCACCGCCGACGGGTGCACGCGCAGCCAGAGGTTCGCGCGAGTGTGGTAGCCCAGGGCCGCTGCGGCGATCTCGACGTCGAGGTGGACCACCCGCTGCTGGAGCAGCGTGTCGAGGCGTCGCGCGACGCGTCCCGGTGTGAGGCCGGCGGCGGTGGCGAGATCGACGAGACTGGCGCGGCCGTCCGCGCCGAGCGCGTCGAGCATCCGCCCGTCCTCGGGGGTGAGGCGCAGTGGCTCGCGGGTGACGACCGGCGCCTCGGTGAAGGGGGGTTCGCCGCTCCCCAGCGCCGCTTCCTCCTGCGGGGACAGCGTGCCCTCCAGGGCGGACCAGTAGTGGCCGCGGCCGCCGAGGAACTGGCGGAGCATGGCGAAGGCGTTGATGTCGATCACCGCGGCCGTGCGGGGCAGCCGCCGCCCCAGGAGGTCCTCGCGCTGCTCCCGCGTCCGGGACTGCGTCGCGCAGGTGATCTCGCAGCCCGCCGCGCCCAGGGACACCCAGTTGACGTCGTCCCGCTTGGCGAGCGCGTCGGCGATCGCCGCGACACTGCCGGGGCGGCAGCGCAGTCGCACCAGCCACCTGCTCTGCCCCAGGGCGCCCGGGTTGACCACACCGGCCACTCGGACGACACCGTCGGCGCGCAGGCGGCGGTACCGACGGTTGACGGCGCCCTCGGTCAGACCGAGGGCGGTCGCGATCGCGGCGAACGACGCCCGCGGAGCGATCTGCAACGCCCGGATGATTCGCACGTCGTCAGGCTGCAGTGCAGCGGATTCCGTCATGAGCGCCCTTGTCATGTCGGCAATCGTACGAACGAGGGCTCTTCGCTCGCCTGCGCCGCCGCGCGGACGGAACACTTGGGGCCCACGGGTCGAGGGGTCGCGGCAGCGCTCACCTCCCTGCGCCGGCTCCGGGCCTCGACGGGGCCCGACCGGAATCCAACGCCCGAAGAACGGAGATGACCGGATGTCCATGAGTGGCACCGAACAACACCCGCCGACCGCTCTCGTCGTCGGGGCCTCGCGCGGCCTCGGCCACGCGATGGCGGCGGAGTTCCTCCATCGGGGCTGGCACGTCGTCGGCACCGTCCGCGACACCACCGCCCGAACGCCGCTGCACGAACTCGCGGACCACGCCGACGGGCGGGTGACGATCGAGCGACTCGACATCAACGACCCCGCCCACCTGCCCCTGCTGCACGAACGCCTCGCGCACCGCCGGCTCGACGTGCTCTTCGTCAACGCGGGCACCACCAACAACGAGCGGACGCCCATCGGCGCAGTGGCGACGACCGACTTCGTCGACGTGATGGTCACCAACGCGCTCAGCCCCCTGCGCGTCATCGAAGCCCTGGAGGACCTGGTGTCCCCGGCGGGACTCATCGGGGCGATGTCCTCCGGACAGGGCAGCATCACGAACAACACGACCGGAGGCCGCGAGGTCTACCGCGCGAGCAAAGCGGCCCTGAACATGCTGTTCCGGAGCCTCGCGGCCCGGCACGGTGGGACGCAGCGCGCCTTCGTCCTCATGGCGCCGGGCTGGATCCGCACCGCCCTGGGTGGTCCGGACGCGCCGTTCACCATCGAGGAGACCGTCCCCCTGCTGGTGGACGTCCTGCTCTCCCGGCTGGGCACGCCCGGCCTGGCGTACCTGGACCGCTTCGGCCGGACCGTCCCCTGGTAGCCCCCGCGATCCGGTGGTGGACGGCAGACCGCGGCAGGGCCACCGCACGTCCGGAGGTGGCCCGCTCGCCTGACGCCACGACGGCACCGCCGCGCCTGCGCCAACCTGGGCGCGTGCTCTGCCGGCCGGCTCCGGGAACGGCGCGGTCGACCAGCTGAAGGCGACCCCGCAGGAAGCCACGAGACCGGCTGCAACCACACGGGGTCGGCAGAGCCGGGCCGACGCCGACGACCCGTCCGGCAGTGCTGCGCGCTCGGCCGTCCGAGTCCCGGGGGCCGTGGCGTCCTCGGATCGGGAAGGGGCAGTCGCTCCGAGGCAGTGCGGTCAAGTGCCTCGGTCACCACCACGTCCGCTTGCGAACAGTCCGCCAATTCAGGAAAGGCTGCCCAGCACGTCCGGCATTGTGTGCCAACACACGCGGGTCGCGTCAAGCTCCGAGCCGATCGTCTGGAATGCTGTCCCAGTCCGCCGCCCACGGCTTTGAGCGGCGGGCGTCCGCAGTACCGGGCGAACGCCGCCCGGGAAGCCCACGGAGAGAACGGAACATCATGAAGCCATCTGTGCTTGTCGTGTCCACCGACCCCCAGGGGTCCGCGGTCGTCTGGGCCGAGCGGGTGGGCGACAATCTGCCCTTCGATTTCATGGCGGCGCACGACCACGCAGAGCAGCTGGTCCACCTCAAGAAGACCGGCGCGAAGATCCACGTGATCGCCAACCAGAAGGGCGGCGTCGGCAAGACCACCACCACGGTCAACCTGGCGGCGTGCACGTTCGACGTCCTCGGTACGAAGGACGAGTACGAGCACATCTTCATCGACACGCCGGGCACCCTGGCCGATGAGGAGATCCTGCGCCGGGCTCTGGAGATCGCGGACGACGTCCTGGTCCCGATGATCACCGAGCCGCTGTGCTTCGACCCCACGGCGCGGACCATCCAGAAGGTCATCGAGCCGATGGGCATCCCGTACCGGGTCGTCGTCAACAACTGGGACCCGCGCGACGGCCGTGCCGACCTCGAGGACACCGAGGCGTACATCGCCGCACGGGGATGGCCGCACGCCAAGACCGTCCTGCGCCGGTACAAGATCCACTCCCGGGCGGTGGCCGAGGGAACGGTCGTCACCCAGTACAAGGAGAGCGGCACCGCCTACCGCGCCCGCGAGGACTTCTTCCGGCTGTCCCTCGAGCTCGGTTACGGGGGTCGCTGATGGCAGGCCGTCGCGTCTCCTTCGCCTCGATGGCCGCCGACGCGGTCGTCGACGCCCCGGGCGTGGACAGCGCCAACGACTCCCCGGCCCGGTGGATCCCCACCGCCAGCTGCCTCCCCAACCCGCGCAACCCGCGTGACGAACTGGGCGACCTCTCCGACCTGGCGAGCATCAAGGACCGCCAGCTCCAGAGCTGCCTCGCCGTCACCCCGGCCGCCTACCTCCGGCTGTGGCCGGAGGACCGGCAGGTGCTGGGCGCGGGCCCGGAGGACGTGGTCATCGTCAACGGCAACCGCCGTCGGGCCGCCGCGCAGCTATACGGGCGCGAGCAACTGCTGGTCGTCGTCGACGACTCGGTGGCGGAGTCCAAGGCGACCCTGCTGCGGGCGGCGCTCGACGAGAACATGGCGCGCAAGGACTTCGACCCGATCGAGGAGGCCAACGCGGTCCTGCTCATCGTGGCGCAGTACCCGACCGCCAAGGAGGCCGCCGAGGCGGAGGGCTGGTCCCAGAGCTGGATCTCGCACCGCAAGAACCTGCTGAAGCTCCACCCCGAGCTGCAGCGCCAGGTGCGGGCCAAGGCGCGCGGCGAGGAGGGCGTCTCCATCAACGTCGCCCGTCGCCTGGGTTCGGTGAAGGGCATCGAGGAGATGTCCCTGGCCGAGCAGACGACGGAGCTGGAGCAGCTGCTCCAGGCCGACGCCGATGCGGTGACGGCCAGGCGCGCGGCGAAGCTGGAGGCCAAGGCGGCTGCCAAGGCTCCCGCTGCCGCGCCGGCTCCGCAGCCTGCGGTTCAGCAGCCTGCGGTGCAGCAGCCCCCGGTCCCGGAGCCCGCCGCGCCCGCCGCTCGGCCGGTCGCCGAGGTGGTCAGGCCGACTCCCGCTGCCAACCGGCCGGAGCCCGCTTCCCCCACTCCGCTGCCGAGCCCCGAGCCGGCTCCGGGCGCCGACGGATTTTCCGCGGAAAATTCCGAGCCCCTCCCGATGCCGGAGCAGCGGGCCGTGGCTCCGTCGGACGAACAGCCGGCGACGGCTGCCCCGGACTCGGGCCTGGACCGCGTCGACTGGCACAACGTCGAGGAACTGGCAGACGCCATCTGCCGCACCCTCTCTGCCGACGAGGCCTACCGCCTCGCCGATGCCCTGGCGAACCGCCTGCTGACGACCAGCAGCTGACACTCCCTCGGGTGCCCCTTTCCGCCTGATCAGGCGGAAAGGGGCACCCGGCTTTCTGCCCGTGGCCCGTTGGCGGCTGGAGCGCCGCGACCGGGCAAGCGAAGTCCTGCCGGTCGGTGGTAAAGAGTAGAGAATTCGCTGAAGGGTCGTCGGTGCCGCTTGGCCTCGTAGACGGACGTCGGCTGTGACCGTGAAGGTCCCCCACACGGAGATCGCCAACTCAAACCCGGTCTCCGGGTCCGTCACGGTGACGTCTGGCTCCGCGAACGTCGGATGGAGGTGATAGACGACCCTTCACGCAATCGAGGTCGTCACCCCCTTCGAGGAAGAGTCGGACGCGGTGGTACTGGTGGTCTTCGTGGTCCAGATCGGTGTTCAGGTCGACTGTGTGGGACAGCCTGAGGTCAGGAGCGGTCGACGGCATCCAGGCGGCGAGGCGTACGGGCTCCGATCATCCGCCATGACTTCTATGGCCCGACCGGGGAAGCAGCAGTCCAGGATCAGAATCCTGATGGCTGCCGGACTGTTCTCCATCTCCTCGCGCATGACATTCATCGGTAGCGCGGTGTAGTGCAGCAGGGATGGGACCGCCCGCGTCAGGCCCAGGTAGAGACGGCCTCGGTCGTCGAGCAGGCCGTGACTTGTGTAGTAGGCGAGCAGCACATCGCTGGCACGGCTGATCACCTCGGTGAGCTGGGGGCCGAGCGTCGCCATGTCCGCTGAAGCATCGATGACTCGGCACCGTACAGCGTCAATCGTGCCGGTCTGCAAGTAACCTCGGAACAACACCGCCGAAGCCTTTGCACCGTCGCTCCCGTCACAGTGACCCGCCCGGCAACCCCATTCCAAGGCGACATGATCCTTCGACATGGTGCTGCTCACCTGCCTCCTCCCCGCACCCGCGGGGGTCAGCCATACCAGATCAGGTGGATGCCGGGCGTCTCCGCGAAGTTCGGTGCAAGTCAATCCGGTCTCCCCGTACGAGCACATCTGACGCCCAGTCATCGATACGCTGCCTTCGTGAGTCAGCACCCCACCCAAGCCGCCCAACGTCGCCCCGGCCTCTGGTACGTCCTTACGCCGATATTGAGCATCGGCCTGCTCGCCTGCGCACCGTTCTGGCACGCCACCACGCGGCTATCTCGGGCTCATTCGCGGGACGCAGCGAAGGCTCGCCGACTGGCCATTGTGTTCACCGTCATCCTTGCAGGCGGCCTCATCATTCCTCCTGCTGCAGGTTTCACCGCGCTCGCCGGGATGATCATCGCCCCGATCCTCCTGTCTCCGTACCGGGCCCGGATCTATGGCACTCAACGACCAATGCCGGCCTTCTCGCCAGAGCCCGGTGGTGCTCTCGCCGCCGTCCAACAGGCCCGAACTCTGCGCGCCGAGGCGCGTCGCATCGTTCAGGATGATCCCGCCATCGCCCGTGAACTGGGTATCGGCCGACCAGGCCGAGGCACCGGCTACGATGACGGCGGCCTGCTGGATCTGAACAGCGCCGACGCTCAGACGATCTCCCGGGTCCTCGATGTCAGTTCTGACATGGCCGAACGAATCGTCACCGCCCGCCGAGAGGTCGGCGGCGCGTTCCGCTTGTTGGATGAGGTCATCACGTACGCGAGCCTTACCGAGGGCGAAGAACTCGTCATCCGCGAACGCGGTGTTCTGCTGCCGTGTTGAACGGTGAATCGGGCCGTTAGGTACCGGAGAGACCCGTTCTCCACTCCCTATGCCGGACGAACGCCCCTTCACGCGCTCACGGCCGAGGTCACGCTTCCTCCCCGCAGCTGCGAGGGTCGGTCGTCGAACGGCGGGCTCAATTCCCACGGCCCGCTGTATTCATCGCACTCGCAGACATCAGCCATCGCAGTCGGCTTCAGCTCGCTGTATCGCGCTCGTCCGGACCCGTTGGGGGGCGGTGGGCTGATCGGCGAGGTGACGTCCCGCAGACCGAGTCCTCCCTGTACCCGCGGGTCAGCCCGATGGCCCGCGACCGGGGGATCCCGCTCGGAGGAGTCTTCCCTACACCCGCAGGGGTAAGCCGTGCGGCTACTCCGGCAGTGCTGCCGACGGCATTTCCTCCCCGCACCCGCAGGAGTCAGCCGGAAGCCCTCGGCGTGATCATGTTCGAGATCGACTCCCCGCACCTGCGGGGGCAGCTGTGTGCGCGGTGGTGACTTGGCAAGTCACCACGCAGGTGCGCGTGAACACAGGTACGCGGGTTGCAGTGTGACGGAGCTGCTCTGAGGGCTGCCTCGAACAGAACCGCCGGGGCTCGTCCCGCTGCAGTGGTGTGGGTGGGTCTTTCGGTCGGTCTCGCGGCCGGCCCTTGGGATGGCTCCGGCGGGCACTACACGGATGATGCCGGTGCTTCGGGGCCGTCGAGGGGCCAGGTGTCGCGGTCGTCGACGTGGTGGTAGACGGGCAGTTCGGCGGCCAGGACGTCGAAATGCGGCAGTGGGGCCCACAGGGCGCGGTCGCCGATGACGTAGAGGCGGCGTTTGGCGCGGCTGGCGGCGACGTTGAGGAGGTGGGGGGTGCGGGCGGCCCAGTCGCGGGCGCCGCGGCGGCCCGCGCCGAGCAGGAGGATGACGACGTCGGCTTCCTTGCCCTGGGCCTTGTGGACGGTGGCGCAGCGCTCCTCGAGGACCTCGAACGTCCAGCCAGGGTGGGTGCGGCAGGTTTCGCGGGCCTCGCGGACGAGGGCGCGGAAAGGGGCGATGATGCGCACGCGTTCCGGGGTGACGCGTTGCCGGTGGAGGCTGCGCAGGACGAAGTCGAGGGCGCGGCGGTCTCGTTCGCCCCAGGGGTCGTCGCCGTTGCGGGTGGGGTCGGGGGTGTCGAGCCAGCGGCTGGGCAGGAGGCCGTCGTGGTCGGCGTCGGGGAAGGGTTGGGGGTGGGTTCCGTAGACCATGAGGCCGTCGTAGGCGACCTGGTTGCTGACGGTGAACATGGGGTCTTCGCAGCGGCGGTGGACGCGCAGGGGTGAGCCGACCCAGACGGTCTCGTCGTCGTTGCCGGTGGGGTCGGGCAGGTAGGTGCCGTAGCGGTTGACGCGGTCGGCGACGGCCTGGGCGGAGGTGGCGGAGGGGAGCCATTCCTCGTCGACGCCGTGGGCGAGCAGGAGGCGGCGCTGGAGGGCGGTGGGCATGGTGACGACGGGTTCGAGCTGGAGGGGGTCGCCGACGAGGACAGCGCGGCGGGCGCGCCAGAGGGCGCCGACGGCGGCCTGCGGGGTGGCCTGGCCGGCTTCGTCGACGAGGACCCAGCCGATGCTGCCCCGGCCGAGGCGGGCGAACATGCTGCCGATGGAGGAGAAGGTGGTGGAGACGACGGGGACGAGGAGGAAGAGGGTCTGCCAGGCCTGGGCGACCTGTTCGTCGGGGACGGGGCCGCTGGTGCCGGCCATGAGATCCATGAGGACCCGGAGGGTGCCGTGGATCCGCAGGGCGTTGTTGGCGACGAAGGCGCGGTGCAGATCGAGGGCGCGCATGAACAGGTCGCTGCGGGCGGTGCACCAGGCCTCGTCGGACCAAGGGGAGCCGAGTTCCTGTTCGGCGTCGTCGAGGTGGGTCCAGTCGAGGGGCAGGCTGGGGAGGGTGGTGGCGGCCTGGCGGAGGTCGCGGTGGGCGGCGTCGAGGGCGGCGGTGGCGGTGGCCAGGTCGCGTCGGGCGGCCGCCGCCTCGTGCCGGGCCCGCTGGACGGCGTCGTGGGCTGCGGACTCGGCGGTGCGGGCGGCGTCCTCGCGGGCGTGGGCGCGGGTGAGGGCGGCGGCGGCTTCGGCGAGTGCGGTGGTGGAGCCGGTGTGCAGGTCGTGGGCGGCGAGTTCCTCGGCGCGCACGCAGCGGGCGATGTGGTCGTAGGCGTCCTCCAGGGCGGTGCGCTGCTGGACGAGCAGGTCGAGGATCTCGGCCTGGGTGCGTTCGTGCTGCTGCTCGGCGGCCTGGCGTTCGGCGGTGGTCTGGAGCAGTCGGCGCAGGCCCGCGCGCAGGCCGGGTTCGGTGGTCAGGGGCGTTTCGTGGCGGGCGGTCAGGGCGTCGACGTACTGGCGGTGGTGGTGGGCGCGTTCGCGGGCGGCCGCCAGGTCGGCGCGGGCGCCGGCGAGGGCTTCACGGGCCCGGGGGACGCGCTGGGTGGCGGTCCGGTGGGCGGCTTCGGCGGCCGCGGCGGTGGATCCGGCGGTGACGGCAGCCGTGGTGGCGTCGGTGTGCCGGGCCTCGGCGGCCGCGACGCGCTGGTCGGCGTGGGCGACGGCGGTGTGCAGGGCGTCGACGCGCTGCCGGTCGCGGCCGGACTCGGTGTCGGCCAGGGCGGCGGCGAGGCGGGCGCGTTCGGTGCGCAGGCGTTCGACTGTGGTCCGGGCGGCCTTGAAGGCGTCGACGGCGTCGTGCCAGGAGGGGACGGGCTGGGCGGGGCCGGCGGGGGGCTGGGTTCCTTCGCCCGGTGCCGTGCGGGCGGGCTTCGGGGCGTCAGCCGGTTTCGGGGCCCGGGACGGTCTCGGGACGCGGGGAGGGATCCAGTCGCCGAGGATCGCGTTCATGCCGCGCAGCGGCGGTAGCCCGGCGGCGGTACGCGCGTCGGCCTCCTTCTCGGGCAGGCTGCCCCACCAGAATCGCTGGCCGAACTTCGTCCGGTTGGCCTTGTTGCCGAGTACGGCGGCGACCAGGCCCCAGGCGGGCGCGCCGTCGAGGAGGGCGGAGGCGAGGTCGGAGAAGTGGTCGGGGCCGCCGTGCCAGTGCTCGTCGAGGGCGGAGGCGCCGGGAAGTTCGGCGGTGACGTTCTCCACGGCGCCGTTGTTGGAGGAGGTGACCACGATCTCGTAGCCGGTGAGCTTGGGGTCGAGGGCGGCAACGTAGCGCTTGCGACGTCCCTGGCGGTCCCTGCCCTGCCAGGCCCGGCCCACGAAGGCATCCTCGGGCCGCCGGTAGGAGGCCATCACCGTGGCCCGTTCGACCACGAGCGCGGCGACGAGGTCGCGCAGCATGGTGGTCTTGCCAGTGCCTGGCGGGCCGTTGACGGAGAACAGGCCGCCATCGGTCCCCTCGCGGTCGGCCAGCATGCGGTCGACCGCGAACTGCTGGCTGAGCGCGAGGGGGTGCCGCGCCTTGGCGGGCCACCGTCCGGCGGGCACGAGGGCGGGGGAGACGCCGTCGAGGACAGTACGGCGGTCCTGACGCAGGTCGGTGCGGGCGTGGACGGGGAGGTCGTGGCGCGAGGCCAGGTAGGCGTCCAGGGCGGGGCCGAGGCCGGCGCCGTCCTCCGCGAGGGAGCCGCGGACCCGGGCGAGGTCGGGCGGCAGGAGGCTGTTGAGGAACGGCTGGTTGGCGGCGGGCTTGGCCCCGGGGTCACGCGGGAGGCGGACGAGGTGGCTGCGGACGCGGATCACGCGCGGGTCGAGGTGGTGCTGGACGCCGCAGAGGTGGGCGATCTGGGCGGTCAGGGCGACGAGGTCGGCGAACGCGACGGGGCGGGCGACGGGGGCTTCCGTGTCCGCTTCCGCGGACGGTGGTGTGTCGGATACGGCGGCGGGCTCAGCCGGCGCCGCGGCGTCGGCGGGCGCCTGGGACTCGGTCTCGGTGACGCCGTCCTGTGCCGGGCGGCGGGCCGCCACCCAGTCCGCGACCCGCCGCACCAGCGGCTCCGTCGCCCCCTGGACGGCGGCGCCCGCGACCTCGCCGAACAGCGCGCCGACCGCCGCCACCGCAGCACCGCCCAGGACCTCGGCGAGCAGCTGCTGCCAGGAGCGGCCCGCTTCCGCCATGGGTACCGGCCCCACTGGCCGGAACACCGGTAGCCCGTACGGGCCCGGGGCGGGACGCTTCCCGGCGGTGTACGCGATCGGCGCGGCGGCCAGCTGAGCCACCGCCACCTCGAACGCTTCGCCCAGTTCCTCGAAGCCGTCCAGCCAACCCGGTGCCGACGGCCCCGGATCGAACAGGCGCCCCGTCGCCCAGGCACACGCCGACACCACCGACGTCCCCTCCACCGGACGCCCGTGCTCGTCCAGGACCAGCGCGAACATCGCACTCCGCCCCGACAGCTCCAACTCCTCCTGCGGGACCCCCGGATCCGGCTCGGTGCCCTCCGGCAGCACCGCGATCATCGCCCGGCGCAGCAGCTCCAGGTCGAACACGCCGCCGTACACCTCATGCCGCCACACCATCCCGTGCGGCGCCAGGTGAGCCGCGGTCTCCGGGTGCTCCGCATCCCACGGCAGCACCGGCGCGGCCTGGCCCGCGGCCGGAGTGAGGTCCACGACCAGCGCGTCGGAGGCGCGGAGCCTGCCCGCACGGCGCTTGCGGGGAACCTCCGGGATCGTCGGCGGACTGAACAACTCGATGGCCCGCCAGCACTCCAGCAGGTCCGCCACCCGCCGATCCCGCCCCTGTCCGCCCCGCATGCCACGCCCCCGTGTCGAACCTGCGGCCCGCAGCCGCTTCGTGTGCCGATCAGCAGGCCGCAGAATCTACCGGACGGCGGGCGGGCGAGACTGGGCAACCAGGTAACGCGGGCGGGGGACGCTCGCCGTCATCGCATGCGTCCACGGTCAGCTCCCATCAGCGCGGACCCACCGGGTCGGTCCAGCCCTGGATCAGTCACAAGCTCGGTACGGAATCATTGGCAGGGTGGCACGATGGGGTCGACTCTTTGACACCTCAACAGATCAGCTGTGCCACTGACGCGTTCGCATGGCAGCAATAGCAAAGAAACAGCAAAACCGCCGAATCAGCCCAGCTCAGAAATGTCCTCCCTGCGCCCGCAGGGGTCAACCGGTGTACCGGACCAGCGGCTCGACCGGCACCCAGTCCTCCCTGCACCCGCAGGGATCAGCCGAGGACTGGCCAGCATCCGCAGGTCGCTGGAGGCGTGCTCCGGCGGTCACGTTCGTGACGGGCGGGTCCGCCGAACGGCGTCGTCGTGCCGCCCGGGGTTTCGGGCGGCACGACGACGTTCGGGGGTATGCGGGTCAGGCCGTGAAGTAGCCGTTCAGGTCGGCAATCACGTGTGTGTCACCGCTGCCGTTGAAGAACGTCACCCGGCCGTCCACCACCGGGACGACGACCAGGCCGGCCGTGGTCTGTCCGGCGACGAAGGTGAGGTTCGCCGTGTCCGGGCGGGCGGTGCCGTGCGGGTGGACGGTCAGCTGACTGTCCGCCGTCGGCTCGGTGACCGTGACGTTCAGGACCACGGCGGTCACGCCGGCGGCCGGCACGCCCTCGAGCGCGGTCACCGGCACACTGACTGTTCCTCCGGTGCCCACCGTTCCGGCCCGGGCGCCGATGCCGCTGCGGGTGTCCAGCAGCCGGACCGGAGTGGTCGGCGAGAAGGTCGATCCGGAGTCACCGTAGTAGCCGGTGACGTCGGCGAGCAGGTCGACCGTGCCGGAGGCGTTGCGCAGGTCGACCTTGCCGTTCACCACCGGCACCGTCACCAGGTTGGCGACGGTGCGCCCGGTGTCGAAGTTGAGGTTGGACACGTCCGGCAGCGGCTCGCCGTCGGGGTAGACCGTGACGTGCCCGGGCTCAGCCGGGTCGACGGCCGTGACGTTCATGACGACCGCCGTGACCCCGGACGCCGGAACGCCCTTGACCCCGGCCACCTGCAGACTGACCACACCACCGGGGCCGACCCTCTGCGCGGGGGCACCCGTGCCGTCCCGAGTGTCCAGGAAACGGGCCGGGTCGATCGACGTCAGCAGGGATCCGGTGGCCCCGTCGGTGTAGTAGCCGGTGACGTCGGCGAGCAGGTCGACCGTGCCGGAGGCGTTGCGCAGGTCGACCTTGCCGTTCACCACCGGCACCGTCACCAGGTTGGCGACGGTGCGCCCGGTGTCGAAGTTGAGGTTGGACACGTCCGGCAGCGGCTCGCCGTCGGGGTAGACCGTGACGTGCCCGGGCTCAGCCGGGTCGACGGCCGTGACGTTCATGACGACCGCCGTGACCCCGGACGCCGGAACGCCCTTGACCCCGGCCACCTGCAGACTGACCACACCACCGGGGCCGACCCTCTGCGCGGGGGCACCCGTGCCGTCCCGGGTGTCCAGGAAACGGGCCGGGTCGATCGGGAGGAAGCGGCTCTTGGCCGGGGTGGTGGCGGCGGTGACGGTGAAGGCGTCGGGGAGCGAGACCCCGTAGACGCCGTCCAGTGCGATGCCGTAGCTGCCCGGCGCCAGTCCGTTGGTGTCGAGCAGCACGTCGAGCGCGGTGCCGCCGGCGTTCACCGAGAGTGTGGACATCAGCGGCCGGCTGGCGGCTCCGTTGCCGACCAGTTTGGCCTTGCTGCCCAGGTTGAGCCCCGTGCCCTTGATCACGGCCTGGACCCTCGTCCCGGCGGCGCCGGTGGACGGGCTGACCGAGGTCAGTGCCGTCTGCGGCCGCGGCACCGGACAGGCGGAGTCGCAGACGCCCTGCATGCTGTATTCGACCGGCGTGCCGGCCGTGGCGCTGGTGAGGAGCAGCACGGCCTGCTCGGCCTGTGAGTCGGACAGACACCGGCCCCCGAAGGACCCGTAGTTGGAGGTGCACTGGTATCCGTAGTCGCCGGTCCACCGGGAGTCCCGGACCAGGCGCAGCCGCGGGATGTCGTTCGGCCCGGCGGCGCTGCTGGTGCCGACAACGTTGAAGGACTGGTTGGCCTTCATGTCGATCACCGCGCAGTAGGCGGCGGAGTCGTCGGCGAGCACTCCGCTGCGCTGCGGGAAGCCCTCGACGGCGATCGGGTTCGCGGTGCATTCGGGCGCCCAGCCCGCGGCGGTGCGCACCTTCCATGTGTCCACGATGGTGTGGATCGGGTTGCCCTTGTATCCGGAGGCGAGCACGACCACGGTGTACGACTTCGCGCCGGTGAGCTGGCAGGCGGCGCCGATCTGGGTGCAGAGCGGCTTGCCCTGGGCGTCGACCACGCTGAGCAGCGCGTTCGTACCGTTCGGGCCGTCCGAGGTCCGGACGGCGAGCATGAACTTGTCACTGGTCTCGGCGGTGACCCGGACGCAGCGGGCGTCGAGCGCGGAGGTCAGGTCGAAGGAGACGCCGGGGCCGCCGACGTTGGTGGAGGCCGGGGTCAGGCAGTTCGCGCCCGGCGAGATGTCGTGCCGGACGAGCTTGTACCCGTCCGCCCCGCCCCAGCCGTCCAGCAGCGCGGTGTACGGCGTGCCGGCGGCCAGCTGGCAGGTCTTGGCCGAGTTCCCGTACGAGACGCCCGTGCAGACCGGGGTTCCGGCCGCGTCGACCACCGTGACGTCGGCGTTGAGCTGGTTCTTGGTGTTGGTGTAGTCGACCAGTTCGACGGTGGAGTGCTGGTCCGCGGGCAGACTCAGGCAGGCCTGCGGTGCGGCGGCGGTCAGCGGGACCTCGACGCCCCAGGTGCCGTCGAAGCCGCTCTGCGGCCAGGCGGTGCAGCCGGCGGTCTCCTCGGTGCGGTGGAGCACCAGCCCGTAGGCCTTGGACGGCGTTCCGGTCAGGACCGCGCGGAACGGGGCGGTGCCGGTCAGCTTGCAGACGGTGGCCCGGCTGCCGCTGGTCTCGCACTGCTTGGCGCCCGTGGCGTCGAGGAGCTGGGCCGCGACCGGCGCGCCGTCGGCGGGCGTCCGGTTGAGCAGGTAGACGCCCTTGCCGGAAGCGGTCGGCAGGGACAGGCAGAGCTGCTGGCCCGGCCCGCCGAAGGTGCCGGTGGCCGGACCGGTCGCCAGGCCGGTGTCGCCGGTCGCGACGCAGCCCCGGGTCTCCTTGGCCGAGTGGAAGGCCATGCCGAAGGCGCCGGCCGGGGCGGTGTACGCGTCGACGGCCCAGGTGTAGTCACCCGGGGTCAGGTCGCAGGCGCCCTGCGGGCAGAGTCCTCCCTGCGGGGTCCCGTCGGCCGCGAACAGCTTGCCGGGGACGGAACCGTCGTTCTTGACCGGGCCGAAGCTGTACCGCGCGGAGTCCGTGACGCGAAGCGTCCGGCAGTGTGCGGTGGAGGCCAGGTCCGGGGAGTCGCCGAAGGCCTGGGGTTCGACCAGGGTGCAGCCCTCCGGATGGGAGAGCCGCGCCGCAGAGACGTTGTACGCCTGGGCCGTGCCGTTGTAGCGCTGGATGGTGATCCGGAACGGCGCGGAGCCGGTGAGCCGGCAGTCCGGGTAGGTCCACTTGTCGCAGACCTGGACGCCGGTGGCGTCGTAGACGACGGGGGTGACACCGGGCTGGGTGGCATCGGTGCGAAGCACGTCGCCGGCGGCGAGGTCCTTCACCTGATAGCAGTCGCCGGCCGCGCCGAGTGCCAGGGAGCCGCTAAAGACGGTCGGGGCGCCCAGGGCGAGGTCGGCGGCGTTCACCGTCCGGCAGTCCGTGGTGGACTGCAGCGGCAGGTAGGAGAGCGCGAGGCCGGTCGCCGAACTGGTGACGGTTCGGACCTTCAGCGTGTACGTGCCCGCCTGAGTGGTGGCGCACCGCAGGGCCTGACTGCTGCCCCAGCTCGGACCGACCGGATCGTCGCAGGTCACGGTGGTGCCGTCCGGCGCGACGACGGTCGGGACGATCGATCCCTGGGTGGCGACGATCTGCGCGAGCAGCAGGTCCTTCTGCTGCGGCAGGGCGAGGCTGAAGACCGCAGTCGCGCTCTGCTCGAGGGTGCAGCTCGCGACCGTGCCGGGCTGCAGCGCCGTCGGACACGGGCCGCTCGGGTCGGCCTGCTTGAGTTCGCGGGCGGCGGCCGATGGGCCCGCCTCTCGGCCTTGGCCGGCCTTGTGGTCCGGCGTGGCGGTCGTGATGCCCGCGGTCGGGCTCGGGCTCGCCTGCGGCGTGGCGGTTGTGCTGCTCGGCATCGGGCTCGGGCTCGTAGTCGGGCTCGGGCTCACCTGTGGCGCGGCGGCTGCCGTGGGCGCTGCCCCAGCGGCCTGGGCCGGCGCCGACTGGCCCGCCATCGAGGCCAGGACGGCCAACAGCAGCGCTCCGGAGGCGGCTGCTCGGCCGCCTCGACCTCGTTTCCGTCGTACTCTTCTGCCGATCGGCAGCACGTTCATCTGTTCCCCCCAGATTGGGCAGGTAATGCTCACGAAAAGATCACACATGTGATCGAGCTGGCGGAGTCTAACGAGGTGCGTACACGTCACGCCACAGAGATTCGGACACTCACGAGCCCTTGCCCTAGCATGTTCTGACGCCACACCAGGGATCTGGCCGGAGAGCGTGAACTGGACCGCCGCCCACCCGGACCGTCACAGTGGCAGCCGCGAGGCACGGCAACGCGCCAACTGCACAGCTACTGGCTGTGACCGCCCGGCTCGAGGGCAGCGTGACACCATGGAGCAAGCTCCTTTACACCACAACAGCTCACCGAGCCCGCCCTCCTGCCAGCCGTCCGGCATGGCCAAGAAACAGCAAAGGCCAAGCCGTACCGCAGGTCAGAAAGCTCCTCCCCGCGCCAGCGGGGGTCAGCCGGTGCCTGGACCACCCAAGTCGGAGGAGTACGCCCCCTCCCCCATCCTGGCCGGAGAGGTCCCGCCCCACTGGCGTCAGAGCACGAGGGAGCGCTGAAGGACGATCGGTTCCGGGTGGCCTCGGAGATGGACGTCGGCTTCGACCGTGAAGTTCCCCCAGTCTGGACTGGAAAGCCCAAGCTTCGCCGCAGGTCGGAAAGCTCATCCCCGCGCCAACGGGGCGGCCGCCGACGCCCACCGTCAACCTCACCGCAGTCGCGGGAATCCAACCAGGCGGCCACAGCAGCCGATCCTCAACCTTGCTCTCTGACGCGTACGTATCGCGCCGTAGCCTGGTCCGCTCCCGACCACAGGGCCCACGCTTCTCCTGCCGCGCTGTCGGATGTATGGGCGACGATCTGCGTCATGACGGTGACCGCTGCTGACTACCTGTGGTTCGAGGAGAGATTCCCCGACCTGGCCGAGGCCTACTGCTTCACGCTGGTGAAGAACCTCGCGCCCTCCGAGTTGAAGGCGATTACTTTCTGCCGGTCCTGCTGCTGCCTGGCTCTGTCCTGGGCGAGGCGGCGGGACGTGGTGCCCGTTTCTTCAACGTCGGGAGGAGCAGTCCGGGCGGGCCGGTTGTCACGGCGCTGGTCAGGACGGATGGCGAGCATGGGGAGCATCCTGCCAAGCCCCTCTGACAGCGGATCGCACGCCCCGGCTCGCAGGGCGCTCCCGACGCGACACCGTGACCGCCGATGGCCTGCCTGGCCGGTCCCAGGCCGGGCGGAGCGGCAGGGTGACGCCTGGTCCGGCGGGTCGTCGTCTCTCGGCGTCGCCCTGGCAGCGGGCACGATTGCCCGAACGGCGGGGCGGCTGTGGTCGGGGAAGGGCCGGGCGTCGAGGCTTCACGGGCGGACGAGGTGTCACGGGGTGGTGCGGACCGGGAAGCCGGTGGGGCGTCCCTGGGCCTTCAGCCAGCCGAGCACCTGACCGAGGGCGTCCACGGTCTGCTGGCGGTCGCCGCCGCCGTCGTGGAACAGGACGGTCGGGCCGTTGGAGAGCTCCTTCTTGACCGTCTCGACGATGGCGGCCGTGCCGGGCTTCTCGAAGTCCTTGGAGTCGACGTTCCAGCCGAGCGGACGCATCCCGTTCGCGGCGGCGATCCGCCGGCTGTCCGGGGTGAACGAGCCGCCGGGCGCCCGGTAGTACTGCACGACGCCGGGACTGCCCGCCGCCTCCTCGATCATCTTCTTGGCGTCCAGGATCTCCTTCTCCTGGTAGGCGACGGGCTTCTTGTCCATGGTGGTGTCGTGGTCCACGGTGTGGTCGCAGAGCCGGTGCCCGGCGGCCACGACCTGCTTGACCAGGTCGGGGTGGGCCTTGGCCTGCGGCCCGATCATGCAGAACGTCGCCTTCACTCCGTACCGCTTGAGCACGTCCAGGACCTTCGGCGTCCAGACCGGGTCGGGGCCGTCGTCGATGGTGATGTTGACGGCGTTGCCACCGGCCTCGGAGGCGTGGGCTATGCCCTCCGGCACACCCCCCTGCTGTGCGGCGCCGCCGCCAGTGGCCGGGGCGCCACCGTCCTGGGCGCCGCCGTCCTGGGCGCCGTGGCCGTCGGCGGTCCCGTCCTGGCCGTGCGTGACGTTCCGGTCGGCGGTGGGGGTCGACCCGGTGACCGTCGGAACGACCCAGGCGCTCGCCGCCACGACGACGACCGCCACGGCGAGAGCCGCCCGCGAGCGGTTGCCCAGGTTCCCCATACGCGCCTTGAAATCCATCAACGACCACTCCTCCGACCGCACCTGCCTGATTCCGTGGTCCACGACGTCAACCGCATCGGACGGGTTCCTCCCTCGGACGCCCGTAGCAGGACGGTGACAACGTGATGTTTTGATCTCAGGCCGGCGATCGCGTCCTGCGCCGTTGGCCGGGGCATCTCCGGTTCCTGCGGAGGATCTCTCCAACGACGCAGGTCCGGTCGCGGCCCCGGAGAGGGCTGGCCTGGTGGTGCGGTCAGCTCCCGTGGCCACCGCCCAGGAGTGGCGCGGAGCCGCTGGAGCCCGCCCAGGCCTCCTGGGCCGGTACTCGCCTGGAGACCCGAGCGCACATCCAGGGCATCTACATCCTCGACCAGGACGACAGCGACACCCTCCAGGCCTATCTCGCCCTCGAAGCCTCCTCTGCCGTCACACCCCCCCCCAGACCCCCAGGCCGACGCCAACGCCGCCACCGCCACCGCCTACGACGGCGAACTCGAACGCACCGCGACGAGCGCCCGCCGGGGAGAACAAGCCGCCCTGAAGCGCCACCTCCTCCCCGGTCCCACGGAGGAGTGCGCCCTCTGCGGCCGCACCCTGCCGGCCGGCTTCCTGATAGCCGCCCACATCACGAAGCGCGCCATCTGCACCGACGACGAGAAACGCGACTTCGCGACCATCGCCATGGTCGCCTGCAGCCTCGGCTGCGACAGCCTCTACGAACGCGGCTACATCACCGTCACCGACACCGGCCACATCAGCCCCTGGCACCGCACCCGCACCTTCAAACCGGACCCGCCGGCGTAGAAGCGGCCAGTCGCGGTTGGCGCCGCCCCTTGGTCATACGTCTCGTCAAGAGAGCCGATCTCCGCCCGCAACCCACATCGGCGAACGGCATGGCACGATGGAGCGCGCTCCTTGACACCACAACAGCCCGCCAAGCCTGCCCTCTTGCCAGCTACGCGGCAGGGCCAAGAAACAGCAAAGGCCGCGCTACGCCGCAGGTCGGAAAGCCTCCTCCCCACACCTGCGGGGGTCAGCCGTTCGGCGTACCGGATCCGGGTGTTCGGCCAGACTCCACTCCGCACCTGCCGCTCGACGGCGGCGGGTTGGCCGGGTCGGGCGGGGTCGGCGGCGCGCCGCCGACCCCGTTGTTGTCGTCGCCACCCGGACCCTTCTGGGGCGTCATGGTCTCCTCCTCGTTCTCCGAGTCTGCCGGGATCTGGCCCGGCTGGGGCAGAGTGGGGTGCTTCGGCACCCGAGTGGGGCCTCGCAGGTCGCGGCCGCGCTGGTCGCGCCACCGGCCCCGGGCGCCCGGGGGGATCGTGCCGCTCATGGTGTCCTCCTCGTGCTGATGGGGGTCACCATCGTGACGCGCGTGGCCCCTCCGACGCGAAGCTTCACTCCAGGTCCATCTCGTTGGCGGCGTGCCCGTCTCCGGAGTCGGCGGGCGGGGAGCTCGCACCAACCCCGCGCTGGGCCCTCGACCACCACGACGAGGAGATCATCGGCTACGCCCGCACCGTACCGGCGCAGCTGCGCCACCCCGCACCGACCGCCCGAACAACCTTCCTGGAGGTAGCACGTGGAAAGCCTTCGCCAGGTCGTGGCCGTGATCGCCCACGACCGAGACCGGGGCGTGGTCGCGACCGTCCACTACGCCGCGACCAGGTGGAGCACGACACCGGTGTGGACGATCCCCGGCGGCAAGGTCGAGGTCGGTGAGCTCCTGGACGAAGCCGCCGCCCGCGAACTCCGGGAGGAGACCGGGCTGATCGTCGCCCCGGAGCACCTGCGGCTCGTCCACACGGTCCAGGTCCGGGCCAGCTGGGACGGCACGGGCCCGTTCCTCCTGTCCGTGTTCCTCGCCACCGCCTGGCACGGCGGACTGACGAACACCGAGCCGGACAAGCACCTGGACGTCATCTGGTCCCCAGCCGATGCACTGCCGCTGCCGATGTTCCCGCCCTCCCACGCCGCCCTCACCCACTACTTCTCCGGCGGACGGGGCTTCTCCGCCCACGGCTGGAACGACGAACCCTTCGACCCCCACACCTTGGTGCGTGCGCGGGGATGCTGATCTGACCTCACCCTCAGAGCCGGGCAGCATGGCACGATGGGAAGCTTGATCGTGTGCGCTGTGGGTGTGCTCAGCGACCGGGAAGACCCCGGTCCGGTACCGGCGGTGGGCGTGCCGATGGCCGGGGAACAGCACGGCCGGGTCCTATGACAGAGGAGACGAGAAGGCCGGCTGACCTGGCGTCTTCCGCCAGGTCAGCCGGCTTCGTTCCTCTGGTTGGTGGTTAGACCTGGTACCAGGAGCGGAAGTCTGCCCCCGCTGCGGGCTGGTCGATGGCCCAGGTGGTGCCGGCTGCGTCGGTGGTGGTGACGATCATGGCTCCGTTGTCGGAGAGCATGACGCGGGGGTCGCCGGCGAAGATCATGCTCGGGTCGCCGAGGTACGCGCCGGCGCTGAATCCGGTGGTCGGGCCGCCTTGACCGAACAGTGCGATGTGTCCGTTGACGGTGCGGGCGACGATGTTGACCGTGCCGCCTGCTCCGGCGGACAGCACGATGCTGGTGGCACCGCCCGTGCCGCCGTTGAGACTGATCCGGTACCAGCTGCGGAAGTCGGTTCCGGGGCCGGACTGGTCGATGGCCCAGACGTCGCCGTTGACGTCGATGGCGGCCACGATCATGCCACCGCTCGCCGCCACGGTGACGCTGGGGTCGCCCGCGAAGACGGGCGAGTTGCCGCCGAGGTAGGTGCCGGTGCCGAATGCGCTCGTGGGGCCGCTCTGCCCGAAGTAGGCGATGTGCCCGTTGGTGGTGCGAGCGAACACGTTGGTGGTGCCGCCGGCCCCAGGGGACAGCACGGAGGCGGTTCGCCCGGTGAGGCCTCCTGCGATGCTGATCTTGTTCCAGGCCGCGAACGGCGATCCGGCGGCCGACTGGTTGGTCGCCCACAGGTCGCCCGCCGTGTCGACGGCGGTGACGATCATGCCGCCGTTGGTGGCGAGACTGACGGCGGGGTCCTGGGCGAACACCGGCGCGGAGCTGCCGACCGCTACGGCGGGGCTGAAGGACGCGTCGGGGCTGGTCTGGGCGTAGTCGACGATCTGGCCGGTGCGGGTGCGGGCGAAGATATGGACGGTGCCTCCGGCGGCCGGCGACAGGATGGACGCCGGGTCGCCGGTGTGGCGGCCCTGGCCGCTAAGCGCGTACCAGTTGCGGAAACCGGCGGTGGTGTTCACCTGGTTGGTCGCCCACAGGCTTCCGTCGGCGGTGACCTTCACCGCGACGAGCGTGCCGTTGGCGGCACGCGTCATGGCGGTGGCCGGGCTCCGCAGGCTCTGCCCGCCGTCGAGCGCGGTGGTGGTGTGCAGGTCGCCCCGGGAGGCCAGACGCGGAAGGCCGAGCCCGGTGGGCGTGCCCGGGTAGGTGAGCAGGCAGCCGGTGGGGCAGGTGGTGGTCTGCGCGGTCCCGTCGGCGGTGTAGTACGTCACTGTGGCGGTGGCATCGGCTGGAGTGGCCGCGACGACGTCGCCGACGGTGTGTCCCGGGGTCGGAGTGAACACGGAGTAGCCACGGCCGCTGTCGGTGACGCTTCCGTACAGGTTGCCGGGTGAGGTGATCAGCGGCCGGTGCTGCGGGTCGAAACCCTTGGCGTAGAGCGCGCCGGTGGCCGGGTTGCCGACCTGGTACCCGCCTCCGTCGGCGCTGCGGGTACCGAGGACCAGCCGGATGTTTCCGTAGTCGCCGCCACCGGGATCGGTGGTGTTGCGCCGGGCGAGCAGGTCGGGGATGCCGTCCCCGTTGACGTCACCCGGGGCGAGGACGTCGTAGTCGCTCCAGCCGGCGGGTGAGATGACGACGCCCGGCTTGAGCTGGGTGGTGCCTGTTTCGGCGGCGAGCGGTCCGGCGTCGGTGCCGCTGTAGAGCACGAGGGCGTCGCCGTCCTTGGTGATCAGGTCGCTGCCGGGCTTGCCGTCGAGGTTGCCGGCGGCGACGATCTGACTGGTACTGGACCAGTCGCCTCCGCCGGGGTGGAGCAGCTCGGTGCGCCGGGACTCGTCCGGGGCGCCCATGCCGTTGCCGGGGTAGAGGTAGAGCCTGCTGCCCTGCTTGACCAGGAAGTCCTCGTAGCCGTCCTTGGTCTGGCCGGGAGTCTGGCTGATGAAGTCACCGCGGTGGGTGATCAGGGCTCCGGACCAGCCAGGGGTGGCGACGGTCCGGGGCTGGTCGAAGGTGCCGTCGCCGCGGCCGGGGTAGAGGACGAGGTCGCCGGTGCTGGTGGCGGCCACCAGGTCGGCGTACCCGTCGCCGGTGAGGTCGCCGGGCCGGTCACCGTCGAGAGTCGGGTCGGTGGCGTCGTGGACGAAGTGGTTCTTGGCCGTGGTGATCAGTGTCGTGCTGGAGTTGGGACCGCCGTCCGTTCCGTCGTAGGGGGAGAGGTTGCCGGCCTTGTCCATGGCCTGGACTGTGAGCCGGTTGGTCGGCCACATGGTGGGGGTCACGGAGACGGTGGCGGTGCCGTCCGGACCGGCGTCAGCCCAGGTGCCGCCGCAGCCTTGGTTGACCACAGGGAGGGGCTTGTTGAGGGAGTAGCAGAAGCCCTTCAGGCCGAACTGGTCGCTGGAGGCGAACTTGAGCGTGCGCTGTGTGCGCGGCGGTACCTCGCCGACGTCGATGCTGTGGCCGTCCGCGGCGGTGACGGTCGGCTTGGTCGGTGGTGTGCGGTCGACGTTGAAGCCGCAGTCGCGGCCGAAGCCCGTGACGGCGAGGCCGTCCTCGGCCTGGACGTGCCACTTGTAGCGGCCTCCGTCACGCAGGCTGTCGGCGCTGATCCTCGTGATGGCCCAGGTGCCGCTGGGGGCCTCCGCCCAGACCGGGGGGAAGGCCTGCCCGCTGTCGTGGTCCCAGGCCTCGAACTTGGCTTTCACATAGCCGTCGGGGTCGGAGATCTTGGCGGTCAGGACGATGTCGTTGCGTCCGATGGTGGGCCAGGCGGCGGGGTCGCTGACGCACGGCACGTTGACGTTGCCGCTGCTGCCGGGCGTCCACTGGCCTTCCCAGGCCGCGTAGTCGTCGAGCGAGGGCGGGTGGTTGTAGGTGACTTCCAGGTACGGGTTGTTCTTGAAGCGCTTGTAGCTGTTGTGGTTGCCGAGGTAGTTGTCAGGGGTGCGCAGCCCGAGGGTGAAGCTGTCCGCGCCGCTGTTGGCGACTCCCTGGACGGCCTCGCGCAGGGCGTCGGTGCTGAAGTCCTGGCCCTGGACTCCGGGGCAGTAGGTGGGGTTGCCGTGGGCGAAGGCCTGGGCGGCCAGGATCCGGTCCCAGGAGGCCTGACGGTTCCAGGTGGGTGTCGTGGAGTTGATGGGGCCGGTCACCCACAGTTCGGTGTTGCCCGCCGCGGCTGGGTCGCAGCCCCAGGAGTGGGTCTCGTCGACATGGAAGGTCGCCGACAGGATCGTGGAGCCCGCCAGGCCGCGGGTGTTCATCTCGAAGTAGGAGCGCGTGTTGCCGCTGCCGTTGTAGCCCACGCGAGGTTCGTCCGGTGGGTTGTCCGAGTGCCAGCCGTCCCCGTTGGGGTAGGCGGCGTCCGGTGTGGCGGAGAAGACGACCGCCCACCGGTTGCGCCAGCCGTCGGTGAACGTCGGGTCGATGACCACGGGGAAGACGGTGTTCGGGTCGTGGAGGAGCCCGGGGTCGGGAGTCAGTCGCAGCGAGTCCGGGCTGACATGCGTGGTCATCGTCTTCGGCGCGTGCTCGGCGGCACCGGGGCTGACCGGGTCCGGTACGGGGGCACTGTCGGCGGACTGCGCGGCTGATGCCAGCGCGACCTTGGCCATCGGTGAGGGGGCAGCGGTGGTGGGCTGGGGTGCGTCGGCCGGGGCGTGGGAGTCCCACATGCGCGGAGCCGCTGCCGTGAAGACCGCACGGCCGCTGTTGTCGGATGCGGCGATCTGGCCGTCCGGGCCGCTGTTCAGGGTGATGCCCGTGGTCTTGAGGCCGTAGGTGATCTGGGCCAGGCGGGGGTCGTCCGCGGCCTGGCGGGTCTTGACGACCAGATGGTGGGCGAAGCCGTCCGCCTCGGCGAGGATCTTCAGGTCCACTCCGGGCAGCACGTCCCGGTACAGGGCCGTCGTGCCGTCCAGTTCGGGCTGGGGAAGCGCGGCCGGCCAGGTGATGGCGAGCGACTTGCCGTCCTTCGCCATGGTGGCCAGCGGTCCGTTGCCGCCGGCGGAGAACGTCATGGGGAAGACGGAGGCCCTGGGGGCGATGCTGCCGTCCGGACGGCGCTCCAGGGTGGCGTCGGCTGCCTGCCAGTGTCCGTCGACCTTGGCGCGGACCGGCCTCGCGTGGCGACGCCAGGTGAAGCTGCCATCGGGGTTGGCCACGAGATCGGTGGACTCGTCCTGGCGATCCGTGACATCGACGGACTTTCCGCTCTGACGTGCTTTCAGAACAGCGGCTTCTTCAAGCGTGTTCGCTTGATGAGCGGTGGACGGCCTTCCGGTGTCGGCGTGGGCAGGGATCTGGCCCAGCGTGGCGAAGCTGACGGCGGCTGCGGCGATCAGTGCGGCCACTGACTTCCGGGCGGTTCGCCCTATTCGGTGGGCGTTGTGATGATGCATCCCCTTCTCTTTCTCTGTGGTTCGCAGGCGCCCTCATCATGCAAGCGGGCAGTGACGACCCAGGGGGCATACCGGCGGCTGTGCCCCGCAGGACGGAGAAATCGGATACCACATCGTGATCACATGTCACGGAGTGTCAGTCAACCCGTCGGATATCAGCGGACAAGTCGGTCTTTTATGGTGCGGCACTAGTTCGGAATAGTGTCGGCCGGGATGTGGATGAGTTATGAAAGAGAGATAAAAGACGGGTCAGGTCCAAGTTTTGACAGACCATTGGTACCCGTTCCGTCCGTCGGTCTTGGTAGCGTCCCGCCGGGTGTGATCGCACCCGCACAAGACGACCAAGAGGAATGAAGCGGATGTATCCATCCGACACGGGCGCCTCGCCGGGACCGCGAAAGCGCCGTTCCGAGGCAATAACACGACCTGTGCTCCGTAAACTCGCGCCCATGGCTGCGACGGCCCTGATAGCCGCTGCCGTACAGATACCCGCCATCGCGGCGGCTGCCGGCAACGAGTTCAAGCTCCCGCCCGTCCAGCACACCGAGTCCGTTCCGCTGTCCCGGGTCGTGGCGGAACGCCCGGACTCGAAGGCCGCCCAGCCCCCGACCGCGCCTCCCGCAGCGGCATGGCCGAAGGAAGGGCAGGCCGAAATCGCCCTGCCCCCGACCGCAGCGCAACAGCAGTCCGCCCAGGCGAAGGCGCCGGGACTGCCGCTGACCGTCACGTCGGTCGGAGCGAGCCCGGCAGCCGGGCAGCAGCCCAAGGTCCGCGTGGCGCTGTCCGACCGAACCGCAGCGGCCACCGTGGGCCTCGACGGACTCCTCGTCCATCTGCAGCCCGTGGCCGGCAGCGCCGCCCCGGACAAGGCGCGTGTCCAACTGGACTACAAGGCCTTCCGCGAGTCGTTCGGCGCGGACTGGGGCTCCCGCCTGACCTTCGTCCAGTTGCCGGCATGCGCGCTGACCACCCCGGATCAGCCGCAGTGCCGCACGGCCACGGCGCTGGCCACCTCGAACGACACCAAGACCGGTACCCTCACGGCCGACGTCGCCGTCGCGGCCGCCGACAGCCAGGCTCATGGTGGCGCGGTCAAGGCGTCCTTCGCCCAGGCCGCCGACACGTCGGCCGGCGGCGCGACCGTGCTGGCCGCCACGGCCGGTGCCTCGGGCCCCGAGGGCAACTACAAGGCGACGTCGCTGTCTCCGTCCGGCACCTGGTCGGTGGGCGGCAACACCGGTTCCTTCAACTGGTCCTATCCGATCCAGGTGCCGCCGGCGCCAGGTGGCATGGTGCCCAAGGTCGCCCTGGGCTACTCGTCCGCGGCCATCGACGGCCGTACCGCGTCCACCAACAACCAGTCCTCCTGGATCGGTGACGGCTGGGACTACAACCCGGGCTTCATCGAGCGCAGTTACACCGCCTGCGCGGGAGACAAGGGCTCCGGCAACAACGCTCCCGACTCCGGCGGCGACCTGTGCTGGAAGTCCGACAACGCCGCGGTCTCGCTCAACGGCAACACCTCGGCGCTGGTCCGTGACGATGCCACCGGCACCTGGAAGCTGTCGAACGACGACGGCTCGCGGGTGGAGAAGCTCAACGGCAACACGTCGGACACCGCCAACGGCGACACCGACAACGAGTACTGGAAGGTGACCACGACCGACGGCACCCAGTACTTCTTCGGCAAGAACCGCCTGCCCGGATGGAGCGCCGGAAAGCCCGAGACCGGCTCGGCCCTGACCGTCCCGGTGTTCGGCAACCAGCCCGGCGAGCCCGGCTACGCCCCCGCGTTCAAGGACTCCTCGCGCGACCGGGCCTGGCGCTGGCAGCTCGACTACGTCGTCGACCCGCACGGCAACGCGCTGGCGTACTTCTACGACCAGGAGAAGAACGCCTACGCCAAGAACATCGGCGCCGGCACCGGCACGCCCAAGGCCGACGCCGCATACGCCCGCGCCGCCACGCTGAACCACATCGAGTACGGCCACCGCGCGGGCCAGGTCTACAGCGCCTCCCCGGCCGGCAAGGTCCTCTTCTCCACCGCCGACCGGTGCGTGGCAGCCGACTGCTCCTTCACCAAGGCCAACGCCGCCAACTGGTACGACACCCCCGTCGACCAGTCCTGCGACCAGAACCAGGACTGCCGCAACGGCGCCCCGACCTTCTGGTCCAAGAAGCGCCTGACCGGCATCACCACCCAGGCCCTGCAGGGCGACGGCAGCTACAAGGACATCGACGCCTGGAGCCTGGACCAGGACTTCCCCGCCACCGGTGACAGCGGCGGCCGGGCCCTGTGGCTCAAGACCATCACCCGCACCGCCAAAGCCGGCAGCGCCCAGTCGACCCTGCAGCCCGTGACCTTCGGCGGGGACCTGCGCCCCAACCGGGTCGACTCCGCCGAGGGCCGCCCCCCGATGAACCGGTACCGGATCAACCGGATCACCTCCGAGACCGGCTCCAACACCGACATCAAGTACAGCGACATCGACTGCGTCGCGGGATCCCTGCCCGCTCCGGACAGCAACGCCAGGCGCTGCTACCCGTCCTGGTGGACCCCCGAGGGCGCGGTCGACCCGGTCCTCGACTGGTTCCACAAGTACCTCGTGGTCACGGTCACCGAGCATGACCTGGTAGCCGGTTCGGGATCCCCCGACAAGGTCACCGGATACGAGTACCTGGACGGCCCCGCCTGGCGGCGCGACAACTCCGAGTTCACCGCAGACAAGGACCGCACCTGGAACGACTTCCGCGGCTACCAGCGGGTCCGCACCCGCGTCGGTGACTCCAACAAGAGCCTGACCGAGACCGTCTACTTCCAGGGCATGGACGGCGACACCCTCGCCAACGGCCAGTCCAGGCCCGTCAATCCGCTCCAGGGCATCAAGGACAGCAACGAACTCGCCGGCCAAGTCCGTGAGACCATCACCTACGACCAGGACGGCGGTCGGCCCCTCACGAGCACCGTGAGCACTCCCTGGCTCCGCGGCACCGCGAGCCGGGCGGTGAAGGCCCTGCCGACCAAGGATGGCAAGCCCACCACGACGCTGCCGCCCGAGCCGGGCCGGCCCGAAGCCGCAGCCCTGCCGCCGCTGACCGCCACGATGGTCCGCACCGAGAGCGAGACCACCAAGGCGCTCCAGCCGGACGGCAGCACCGCCCGCACGCTCCGCTTGAGCCGCACCTTCGACGACTACGGCCAGACCAGGACCGTCTCCGACGAGGGCGACACCAACGTCACCGGCGACGAGCAGTGCACCCGCACCACCTACGTCACCCCGGACACCGCCAACTGGCTCATCGCCTACCCGCAGTCCGTCCAGACCACCAGCACCCTCTGCTCGACGGACGCCACACCGGCAACGGTCACGAGCGAAGCCAGGACGTCCTACGACGGCCGACCGCTCGGCACCGCACCGGAACCGGGCAAGGGCAACGTCACCACGGCGGAGGGCCTCGATCGCTACGACGGCGGCACCCCGCACTACCTCACGGCCACCACCACCGCGTACGACCAGTACGGCCGCGTGACCTCCGTCAAGGACGTCAACAACGCGGAGACCACGACGTCCTACACCCCGGCGAGCGGCACCCAGCCCATCGTCGTCCAGTCCACCAACCCCAAGGGCTTCACGACCACCACCACCTACGACGGCCTGCGCGCCCTGCCGGTGAAGGTCGTCGACGCCAACAACCGCACCACCTCCATCGGCTACGACGCCCTCGGCCGCACCACGGCCGTCTGGAACCCGGGCCGGGACAAGAGCGCCTCGCCCAACGCGACGTACACGTACACCATCGAACCGGGCAAGCAGCCCGCCATCACGACCAGGACCCTCCTGGAAGGCGGCGACTACCGCACCAGCATCTCCCTGTTCGACGGCCTACTGCGCCCGCGCCAGGTCCAGGAGGAGGCACACGGCGGCAGCACCGCCCACAACGGCGGCCGCAACATCACCGACAGCTTCTACGACAGCCACGGTCGGGTCTACCGCGCCAACGCGGCGTACCACGCCGACGGCGCCCCGGAGGCGGCGCTGTGGATCGGACTGGACAACAAGGTCCCGTCCCAGACCGAGACCGAGTTCGACGGCCTCGACCGGCCGACCGCCAGCATCTTCAAGTCGCTGAACGTCGAGAAGTGGCGCTCCACCACGCGCTACGGCGTGAACTGGGGTGCGACGACCCCGCCTGACGGCGGCACCCCCACGCTCACGATCACCGACGCCCACGGGCGCACGTCCGAGGTGCGGCACTACAAGAGCGGAAGCCCGGACTACGACGCGCCGGCCTCGGCGTACGAGACGCTGAAGTACACGTACAACCCGGCGGGCAAGCTCACCCGGTTCACCGATCCGGCGGGCAACGCCTGGAGCTGGGAGTACGACCTGCTCGGCCGCCAGACCAAGGCCGTCGACCCGGACAAGGGCACCTCCACCAGCACCTACAACGCGGACGGCACGCTCGCCACCGTCACCGACGCGCGGGGCAAGACGCTCGCGTACGCCTACGACATCCTGGGCCGCAAGACGGCGATGTTCGACGGCTCCACCAGCGGTCCGAAGCTGGCGGAGTGGGCCTACGACGCCCTCCCGGGAAGCAACGGCCTGGCCACCGGCAGCACCCGCTTCGAGAACGGCAAGGCCTACACCACCAGCACCACCGGCTTCGACAGCGCCGGCAAGCCGACCGGGACCGCCGTCACCATCCCGGACAGCGAAGGACTCCTCACCGGCACCTACACCACCTCACAGACCTACACGCCCGACACCGGACTGGTGGACACCACGACCTATCCCGCCGGCGGAGGACTCGCGCAGGAGTCCGTCCACCGCAACTACACCGCGCTGGGCCTGCCCACCTCGGTCAGCGGCGGCAGCCGGGTCTACTCCCTCGGCAACCAGTACTCGCCGACCGGACAGCTCCAGCAGAGCGTCATCGGCAACATCGGATCCAGGGCCGTTCAGACCTACGTGTACGAGGACGCCACCCAGCGCCTCGCACTCGCCCAGACCGATCGTGAGGAGTCCCGACCGCAGACACTCGACAAGAAGACCTACACCTACAATCCGGTCGGGAGCATCACCCGAGTCCGCGACGACCGCGACGACGCCGCTGTCACGGACACCCAGTGCTACACCTACGACTTCGCCCAGCGCCTGACCAACGCCTGGTCAGCGACCGACGACTGCGTCGCCAAGCCGACCTCCGGCATCGGCCCCAACGTCGGCGGAGCCGACCCGTACTGGACCAGCTACACCTACGACGCGGCCGGCAACCGCACCCAGGCGACCAACCGCACCAGCGGAGCCGCACCCGGGCCGCTGATGGACACCGGCAAGGTCACCTCCGTCGCCATCGCCGGCGACAGCCAGACCGCTTCCGTCGCCATCTCCGACGGTCAGGTCTACCTCGCCCAGCAGCGCGCCAACGGGACCTGGCGCAACTTCGAGAACCTCCACACCACGACCCAGGCAGGCCCTCTCACCGCCCCGGTCGAACACGTCGCAGCGGCCTGGGCCGACAACACCCTGCAGATCATGGCCGTCGCCGGCGGCAGGATCTGGCACACCCTGCGCAAGGCCGACGGCTCCTGGCAGCCCTGGGGCGACGTCACCGGCGTCGTCGGGTCCCTGTCCAACCCCAACCAGCTGTCCCTGTCCGCCACCGCCTCCGGACTGGAGGTCCTCACCTTCTCCGACGGCGCACTCAGGCACACCCTGCGCAAGCCCGACGGCAACTGGGAAACCTGGGGCAACGTCTACGGCGAGACCGGCAGCCTCACCGGCGCCACCCGCGTCACCAGCGCGGCCACCGGCACCGGCCTCGAGGTCATCGTCATCGCGGGCGACAAGCTCTGGCACACCATCCGCAACTCCAGCGGCAGTTGGCAGCGCTGGGGCGACGTCTACAGCGTCACCGGCTCCCTCAGCACGCCCACCAACCTCACCGCGACCGCCACCGGCGCCGGCCTCGAAGTCGCCGCCATCGCCGGCGGATCCATCTGGCACACCGTCCGAAAGCCCGACGCCAGCTGGCAGAGCTGGGGCAACGTCAGCCAGGTCGTCGGCCAGCTCGACCAGCCCACCTCGGCAGCCGTCGTCAGCTCGGGCGGTGACCTGAAGCTCATCACGGCCGCAGGCGGAGCACTCAACTACACCAAGCGGGCCTACACGACCGGCAGCTGGCTCCCCTGGACGCAACTCACCCAGACCACCGAGAACCAGCAGAGCGACCAGAGCCAGCGGACCTCCACCTACCCCGTGCCGGGAGGCACTCGACCCCACGCCCTGTCCCGCGTCGACATCACCGGCACCGGAGCCCGGACCGACACCTTCACCTACGACGAGGCCGGCAACACCATCCGCCGCGTCACCGCCGACGGCGACCAGACCCTCGAATGGAACACCGAGGGCCACCTCGCCAAGTCCACCACCGCGGGCAAGAGCACGACCTTCCTCTACGACGCCAACGGCACCCGCCTCCTGCGCCGCGAACCCGACGCGGTGACGCTCTACCTGGACGGCCAGGAGCTCAAGCTCGACAAGAACGCCAACAAGGTCACCGGCACCCGCTACATCACCGCCGGCAACGTCACCCTCGTCAAGTCCTCCGACGGCAGCCTCAACTACCTCATCCCCGACCAGCAGGGAACCGCCCAACTCACCATCAGCGCCGACAACCTCGCCTACACCCGAGGCGACACCACCCCGTTCGGCACCCCCCGCGGCAAGAAACCCGCCACCTGGCCCACCGAACGCGGCTTCGTCGGCGGCACCAACGACTCCACCACCGGCCTCACCCACCTCGGAGCCCGCGAATACGACTCCGCCAACGGCCGCTTCATCTCCGTCGACCCGGTCCTCGACCTCACCGACGCCCAGCAGCTCAACGGCTACGCCTACAGCAACAACAACCCCGCCAACCTCAGCGACCCCAGTGGACTCAGGCCCGACGGTGTCTGTGGCGGCTTCGGCACCTGCGCCGACGACAAGGGCAACGTCACCACCGAAACGTTCCAGTTCAAGCGCGACGGATGGGTTGAGGGCTACTGGAACGACTGGAGCGGAAACAAGGAGCACCCCAACTACGTCAGCAACCACAACTTCATCATCTACAGGGGCGGAACGCTCAAGGACAGCTTCCATGAGCTCTTCGACTCGCTCCAGTACGCCCCCGGATTCAGCACGCTGGGCGCTCTCGGGTCCGCCGCCATCGACGCCCACGACGGCAACTACCTGAGCGCCGTCCAGAACCTCGCGGGTGCCATCCCAGGTGAGCGCCTCCTCGGTAAGGCCGGACAGTTCGCAGGAAAGGCAGGAAAGGCATCCAACGAAGCGGAGAAGGTAGAGAATTCGACCGCAGCCGCCACGAACGAGGCCTGCGACCTCGCCGGCCGGCTCGCGGGCGCGACGCACAGCTTCCCACCGGGCACGCGGGTCCTCCTGGCTGACGGAACAACCCAGGCCATCGAGGATCTCCGGCTCGGTGATCAGGTCGAGGCAACGGATCCAGCCACCGGGAACACCGAGTCCAAGTCGGTCATCCGCACCATCCGCACGCCCGACGATGACCACTTCACCGATCTGAAACTCCAGGTCGACGCCTCCAATGGCGAGCCCGGAAAGGTGGAAAGCCTCACCAGTACCCAGCACCACCCGTTCTGGGACGAAACCACACACCGCTGGACCGACGCCGCGGACCTGAACCCCGGCGACAAGGTCCGCACCGTAGACGGCCGAACTCCCACTGTCCTGGCGGTAAGGAACTACGATACCGCCCCTCAGGTTGCCTATGACCTCACCATCGCCGACATCCACACGTACTATGTGCTGGCGGGGGCTACGCCAGTCCTCGTGCATAACAGCAATTGTGGGCCGGTCGCGAATAACAAGCCGGGCGATCTGGCGCTCGAGATGATGGAGGCTGACTTTGCTGGGGTGACGCCCATGACGGCGGGAACGTCGGAGTTCGCTCAGGCTGCTAGTGGCGGCGGCCGGTTCCTCTGGGCAGTCGGAGAGAATGGCTCTCTGCATATCATTCCGGACATGCCTGGCATTCATCACACGGTAATGACCGGCGGAAACTCCGTAATTGGCGCCGGGCAGGTCACGATCACCAGTCGCGGCGTTGCCTCATCCATTGACAACATGACCGGCCACTACACTCCATGTCCTCAATGTGCGGCACAATTCCTTCAGCAGGGCGTCAATGCATTCGAGCAGGCGGGGATTCGCGTACCCTTGTCGGCGATTAAGGATTACGGCGGGAGGGCTCCGTGACAAGGACCGAGCAAGAGTACAGCGAGCTCCGGCAGCTGCCGGGCGATGAGCGACGGGGCTGGGTTCACAGCAAGTTCCCCGAGGGTGCGTCGCCCCAGTGGTGGCTAGCCATGGTGGAGTCGGCTGAGCTGGGCGTAAGCCCCGCGCGAGTGCTCTCCACTGATCAGCGCAGGGAGAACTTCGACTTCGCGGTTTCGTTGTTGGAACTCGCCCTCGACGAACGGGGCATGAGCCCATGCCATTCCGCGTACTGGATGGTGAGGCTGGCCGCGTTGGCATTGCGATGCCGCACCCCAATTGGCGGATTGCCGGAGTCGGTGACACCGGATGGTGCGGCACGGCTAGCGGTAGCGCGGATTCCTCTTTCTCGGGAGGAAGTGCTAATGGCAGCTAATCGCCGCCGTAACGATCTCCAACAGGGCAGGGACCGGTTCTACTCGCCCGGCGATGACCTCTCCGATATTCGAAATCAGGCTAGCGAAGAGGTTCAACTGCTCCAGGAGATTGAGCGGGTTCTATCATCTCTCGAGTGGATTGCTGATCGAATTGTCGATGAGCGGATTTATCGGGAGATCCAGAGTTGGCTTGTCCTGCAATCCGAGTTGGAGATCTAAAGGATTGCTTGAATAGGGAACAAAGCGTTTCCCTCGCAGTCGGAAGCCCTCGCCAGAGCGAATCTGGCGAGGGCTTCCGGGTTTCTTGACGGCAACGCTGACGGCAACGTCAGCGGACGGGTTCTGCACTTGGCGGGTTGTCGGTGCTCTCGGGGCCCCGGAGTGCGTCGCCGAGGGTGTCGATGGCTTGGCGCTGGAGGCGGAAGCGGACGTGGGCGTAGACGGTGGCGGTGACGCCGATGTGGGCGTGGCCGAGTAGTTCCTTGATCACGACGAGTTCTACGCCCTGTTCGAGGAGCAGGGTCGCGGCGGTGTGTCGGAGGTCGTGGAACCGGATGCGGCGGAGCCTGGCTGCCCGGCACAGCGCGGTGAAGTGCCGGGTCAGGGTGGACGGGTCGGTGGGTGAGCCGTCGGGTGAAGTTCCACCCTCTGGTTGGACACCTGGACACTGGGGCGTATGAGCCCAGAGGAAGCAGTCACAGGTGGGAACCAAGAGCAACATGAGTAAGCGGTATTCGGCGGAGTTCAAGCGGGACGCGGTGGCGCTGGTGCGCTCGTCGCCGCACCGGAACGTCACCGAGATCGCTCGGGATCTCGGAGTCAGTCCGGAGGGGCTGCGGGGGTGGGTCAAGCAGGACCGGACCGACCGGGGCGAGGGCCTGCCCGGTGAGCTGACCAGCGCGGAGCGTGAGGAGCTCACCCGGCTGCGGCGGCAGAACGTCGAGCAGCAGAAGACGATCGAGATCCTGCGCAAGGCGGCCGCCTACTTCGCGACCGAGACGACACGGTGATCCGCTTCCGTTTCGTTGATGATCACCACGGCGCCTGGGGCATCAAGCGGATCTGCCGCGTCCTGGGGATCACCCGCTCCTCGTTCTACGCCTGGCGTGCCGGCGAGCAGGCCCGTCGCGCCCGTCGGCGGGAGGAGGACCTGCTCGCCGCCGAGATCACCGTGATCCACGTGGCGTCCCGGGGCGCTTACGGCGTCCCACGCGTGCACGCGCAGCTCCGTCGCCAGGGCCACCCGGTCAACCGGAAGAAGGTGGAGCGGATCATGCGCGAGCGTGGGATCACGGGCGTCACCCGCCGCCGGCGCCGCAACCTGACCCGCCAGGCCCGCAAGCCGATGTTCGCCCCGGACCTGATCGGGCGCGACTTCACCGCGCCCCGCCCCGGAGTGCGGCTGGTCGGCGACATGACCTGCCTGCCGACCGAGGAGGGTCGGCTCTACCTGGCCACGGCAATCGATCTCGCCACCCGCGAGGTCGTCGGGTATGCGATGGCCGACCACCACCGTGCCGAACTGCCGGTAGCCGCACTGCGGATGGCCGCAGCCCGCGGCGGCCTGGAGCGCGGCTGCATCTTTCACTCGGATCGCGGAAGCGAATATACGTCTTCTGAATTCCGTTGTGAGATAGTCAAGTTGGGCATGAGGCAGTCGATGGGCCGGGTTGGCTCCTGTTACGATAACGCCGCCGCTGAGAGTTTCTTCGCCGTACTGAAGGAAGAGATCGGCACCCGAGTCTGGCCGGACCGCGCCACCGCCCGGGCGGAAGTCTTCGCGTTCATCGAGACCTTCTATAACCGTAGGCGCCTGCGCAGGCACCCCGAGTGGGGCTACCTCACGCCACTCGAGATTCGGCGGCGGCACCGGCAAGGTCACACCCTCGCGGCGTAGACAGAGAGTGTCCAACCGCAGGGTGGAACTTCAGGGTGGAACTTCACCTTCACCCGGAACGAACGCTCCGCTGCGGACGCCCAGGACTGGCTGCACTACTACTCGTCCGAGAAGGAATGCGTCCTCGACGGCCCGCTGCGGGTGTGGCGGGCCGCCGTTGAGAACGGGCTCGGCTTGTGCGGGTTGGCCGTACACATATCTTGAGCGGCTCGGCCCGACTCCGGTTTCCGCGGGCTTGATACCCCGCACCCGTGTCTCAGGACGGCCCGCCGTCACCACTCCGTAGACCACCCAACCCTTCCTGGAAGACCGGAAGTGCGAACTGCTCTGTGTCGCGTCCCGGCATCTCGAGCTTCTTGAGCTGTCCGCCGACGATGTGGGAGACCAGTGGCACCGCCAGAGCCTCCGGCCAGAGGCCGGTGCGCTTGCCTTCGGTGAGGACACGCCGGAAGGCTCCGGTGGAGCCCCGCAGGTTTCGGCCGTTCGCCTTCAACTCGTCTGCGGCGCACTCGCCTTCGCCTTGGAGGACCTGGAGCAGGATCTGCTGCGCTCGCGGCGGGAGGCGGTCGTAGTACGAGCGGGCCCGCTCGGGTGTCCAGCGGTCGTCGGGTACCGCGGTCACGACCGCGGTCGGCATGGCGGCGAGGGCGAGCAGCTTCTCGAGGGCCTCGGGGGTCGGGTTCTCCACGGTGATCGTGATCTTCATGGCTGTCACCCTTGCAGTCTGGAGTCTTGAACACAAATGACTCTGATAGACGTGTTGCAGACAGAGGATGCGCTGCGAGCGCCGAGTCTGTACCGATCTACGTGTTGCGTCGTCTAACTGGATTTAGAGGATGCAATACAGCTCCTGGTACAGATACGGTGCCCGGACGGATCATCAGCCCGCCGAACCGGAAGGAGAGCGCCAGTGGATGCGGACGCGGGCAATCTGCCCGCTCTGGCGGAGACCGCTGCCGAGGTGGCGATCGGCGAGTTGGTGGACGACAGCCAGGCACTCGCGCGGTTCGCGTTCTACGGAGTCGACCCGAACGAGACCCTCACCGCAGACGCGGCCGACGACCTCGCCACCGCCCGGCCGGCGCGCACCAGCCAGACCTACGCCGAAGAGTGGCGCTACTTCGCCCGCTGGTGCGCCGACAACGGCCGGCACCCGGGACCCCGCACCAGCAAGGCGAACCTGGTCTCCTGCATCTCCCGCCTGCGCCACCGCGGCGGACGCGACGGCACGGGCGCGCCCGTGAGCTCGCTCCGCCTCGCGATGGCGGCGGCCCGCGACGCCAACGCCCGTGCGGGGTACGAGAACTGGCCACCAAAGAAGGCCACCGCCGAACTGATCCGCAAGCAGGCCGCCGACCACGCCCGCGCCCGCCGCACCCCGGAGTCGAGCCCGCCCGTCGACGCCGCCCGCACCGGGCACGTCCGCGTATTCGGGAAGATGCTCACTCAGCTCCAGGGTGACCAGCTCCCGCGATGGATCAAGGCGGTCCACGCCGACGACCTGCCCAGCCTCGACGCCTTCGCCAACGGCCTCGAACGCGACTCGCCGCCGTCACCGCCGGCGTCACACTGCCGTGGAGCTCCGGCGTCGTCGAAGGCCACGTCAACCGGATCACTCTGTGGAATCAGCGATGTCAAGCAGTGTGCTTGTATATCACGCCGAGGTAGTGGCGGTCTCGGTGAGGCACGTGGTTGTCCCGGCCCGGGAGACTGAAGACCGCGCAGACGTCAGCGGGTCGAGTGCGGATGCTGGACTGCTGTCCGAACGTGAGGGTGTCGTTGACATAGTGCTCACATCCTGCGGTGTCCAGGGCCGTGACCAGTTCCTCGCGGAGCACGGTGGCCTCGAACGACTCTGAATCGGGCAGGACCAACGAGGGGAGATTCGCGGTCGAACCGGGCCAGAGGTGGATCCAGATGCCGCTGACCGCCCGCTGGGTGACGTCCAGCTTAAGTCCGCCCCACGAGTATGGATAGCCGTCGATGTCTGGCCGCTTCATGCGGATGGCGGGGTGTGGGCGCCCCTGACCGAGGACGTCCTCGGCCTCGGCCAGGGGCATTCCGCAGTGAAGAGGGCCGATCAGGCCGGTTCGGGCGAAGTCGACGAGCACGTTCATCAATGTCACGGCAGTGACTGTGACACTCTCCCGGGCCGGTGTGCACTCCGATTTCAGCGCGCTGCGGAGCCCGTCCCACCCTGTCGGACGTCGACGAGCGGCAGAAGGCGGGCCGTCAACGGCACGTCCAGTTCGCGCGGAGATCTGCCCGGCCTTGCTGGGCGCTTCCAGCGGCTTGCCGAGACGGTCGCCCAACCCGATCGTGCGCTGGGCCTCGGTGCGGATGGTGCCGTCGGGCATGCGGACCTTCTCGGTCCGGTAGAAGCCCGCGGCCGTCAGCTCCTTGAGGGCCTTGCGGACGGTGCCGCGCCCATGGGTACTGGTGTCTGCCATGTGCCGGCCGTCCTCGCGCCAGCCGTCGGGGCGGGAGAGGAGGTCGGCGAGCAGGCCGCGGGCGGTGTAGCTCAGCCGGCGGAACTGCAGGACGGCGTTGGGAAGGACGGTGAAGTGGCGTGCGTGTTCGCTACGATGAACGTGCATCGGGAGTTGCTGCTCCTGGCGCCGGACCCCGGGGTGTTGGTAGCACCGCCGGGGTCAACTGTTTTCTGTTGAGGTTACGGAACGTACCACGGTGCTCACAGCCGCTTCAGCGCTTTTCCGCAACGGGACTGAGGGAACGTCGCAGCAGTGCGCCTGGTGTCCGGACCTGCACGGATGAGTAGCAGTACTGATGCGACGGCCGGAACGGATCGGCGAGGTTCTCCCCGTCCTCACCAGCCGCACCGTCCGGAAAACCGTCGTGTCCGCAGCGAGCCTGACCCCTGCCCGTCACCTCCTGGCCCGCCGACTCCCCGCCCAGCGGCGGCGACCCCAAGCCGCTGTGGCTGTGGTGGTCACGGGCCACGGCCGGCCCCGCGGAGACCGACCTGGCCTGGCAGGCATTCCTGCGCAGGTTCGACATCGAGCACTTCCTCAGGATGATCAAGCAGACACCGGGCTGGACCGCTCCGAGACCGCGGGAAGCCGAGGCGGCGGACCGCTGGACCTGGCTGATCGTCACCGCCCGCACCCAGCTGCGCCTCGCCCGCTCTCCGACCCCGCCCTGCGACGGCCCCGGGAGAAGCCGGCCGAACCGAACAAGCTCACCCCCGCACGAGTCCGACGCGGGTTCCGGCACCTGCACGCCAGAACACGAAACCCCGCCAAACGGGACGAATCACAAGCTGGGGCGCTGCAACGACTCCCAGAACCCTGGCGCTGTCCCTTCCGTATCCCTCCCTCGTCCCCGGATGACCGGTCGGGTGTCCCAAGCCGCAGGTCAGCGCCCTGGGACGAGCAGAGACATCCCCTGCCAACGTCCCAGCGGGCCAAACGGGCTCGCGCCTGGTGCAGAGTCCTCCCTGTCGGCTCCGGGGTGGACCGACGGATCACAGGGCGAGCCGGGCGACAGCGGCCGGCGTCCTGGCTACGGAGGATCGCGATGAACGTCATGAAGAAGGCCACTCTCGCGGTGGCCGCGACCCTGCTCCTCGCCACCGGTGGCATCGCCACCGCCGGCACCGCGTCGGCGGCGACCCCGATCAGCTGCGCCGGCCGTGAGTACGAGCAGGGCGGCGCGCCGTACAAGCCCTCCGAGTCGGACAAGCACTTCGGCTTCTACAACGGCTACACCGAGACCCCGTCCCCGAACACCTTCAGCTGGGCCACCGTCGAGGCGCAGTGCCTGCTCAACACGATCGGCAGCAACCTGACCGTGGACGGCTACTACGGGCCGAAGACGCAGGACGCTGTGCGCGGCGTCCAGAACACGCAGAGCCTGACCCCGGACGGCTTCGTCGGCCCCGACACCTGGCCCGCGCTGCGCTTCGTCGCCTGGTGATCCCCCCTCAGGTCCCGGCGGCCCAGGACCCGGGCCGCCGGTGGGGCACCTCCGGCCGGCCGAAAGTCGCGAGAGTCCGGCCGAAATTCCGTGCACGACCGCCGTTCCCAGGGTGTTCGTCATGACCAGGTTCCGGCGCCGGGTGGCCGCCGCCACCGCATCTGCTGCCATCGCCCTGGGAGGCGTGGTGGCCCTGGCCCCGCAGGCGTCCGCGGACGGGTTTTGCAGCTACCTCCCGGACGGCGCCAGGCCCGACGTGTACCCGAACCAGAACAACGACGCGGTCAAGCAGGCCCAGTGCCTGATCCTCTTCGAGAGCGGCTTCGGGATGAACAACGCCGTGCAGATAGACGGCAAGTACGGCCAGCAGACCTACGACGGCGTGATCTGGGTCCAGCACTGCAACGGGCTGTCGGAGGACGGCATCGTCGGCCCCAACACCTGGGAGAAGCTCTACCACCCGAACTACGCGTGCCAGCGGTTCGACAACTGACCGTTCCGGGCAGCACCGACGGCCGACGCGGGACCCGCCCGGCCCCCCACCACTCGAAGGGCAGACTCATGAAGGCAGCAGGCAAGCGTGCCGTACGTAACACCGCGATGCTCGGCGCGGTGGTGGCAGCCGTCGCAGGACTGACCGCAACGCCGGCCCAGGCGGACTACAACTACTGGCAGGCCTGCATGCAGGAGGTCGGCAGCTACCACTACCTGGGCTGGGACCTCCCGAACGTGACGCTCGGCAAGGGCTCGGGCGGCGTCTGCGTCAAGGAGCTGCAGTCCGATCTCGTGCAGCTGGGCCTCGTCCCGAGCCAGGACGTCGCCAACTTCGTGGACGGCGACTTCGGCGGCAAGACGTACGACGCGGTCGTGGCCTACCAGCAGAAGTACTCCGACGCCGGCGGCGTGGACGGCCTGGTCGGACGGAACACCTGGCACGGCCTGATCGCACGGACCGAGTTCGAGTAGGCCTCCCGGACGGCGCGGGCGGCGGCCGGGATCGGGGTCGAGGTCGTGCCGGAGGTGTCTGCGGACGGCGCCGCCCCGCCGATGCCCAGTGCGGGCGGCGGGGCGGCGGGGCGGCGGAAAGGCTGGTTTGGTCAGTTGGCGGCTTCCGTGAGCTCTTGGTCGAACGCGATGGTGATGAACTCCGTGGGGCCGGGTGCGGCCAGGCCGGCCGTCGTGCGCGGGAGCCGCCGTCGACGGCTTCGACGCGGCGACGTTCACTGATGCGGTTGCGCACGGGGCCGGGTCGGCTGGCCGCGGCCCTGCGTCAGCTCGTCCGGTGTGCGGTGGCGTGTTGCCTGGTGTCAGCTGCGGGCGGTCTCGGGGCCGGGTGCGGCGGAGAGGGTGAAGGAGAGCAGGGCGGTGGCGGTGAAGTCGTCTGCGGATTCGACGGTCTGCCAGGCGCCCACGTGGTCCATGAAGCCGCTGCCGTGGCCGTCGAACGCGGCGAAGGGGTTGCCGTCGCTGGTCGGGCACTTGCGCATGCCGGGGAAGGAGTTGAGGTCCTTCAGCTTCTCCGCCGCGTTGGGTCCGTTGACGACGCCGCCCCGGAGGATGTCGCCTTCGCCGTCGAGGTCACCGGCGAGGTTGGCGGCCTGGTGTTCGGGGCAGTGCGGGAAGGTGCTGCCGGCTCCGATGACGAAGGAGGAACCCCAGGCGTTGGCGCCCAGCGTCCAGTTGCGCTGCTGGGTGGCGAACGCGTCGTAGTGGGAGTCGCCGGTCACGCGCCGGTACAGCTGGGCGGTGGCGGCCAGGCCGAAGGTGTGGGGCACGGAGTCGAAGTCGGTGTAGACGGCGCCGGCCCGGAAGGGGTCCTTGGCGGCGCGGGAGCTGCCGTCGTCGAGCTGGCGCTTGAGGTCGGCGACGAGGTCGTCGCGGGTGGCCTCGGTGCTCTGGGCGCCGGAGTCGAGGAGCTTGACGAGGTCGGCGTGCGCGAGTGCGCTGACGTCGCCGAGTCCGAGGGTGCCGAGGGTGTCGGAGGCGAGGTACCGCTTGGCCCAGTGGCCGGCCTGCTTGGTCCAGCCGGCCGCCCGGCTGTCGTCGAGGGCCTGCGCGGCCAGCGCCATCTCGGTGGCGCCGAATTCCATGTCGTCCTGCCAGGAGGCTTCGGGGTAGAAGCCGTGCGGGAAGGCGGTGACGAGCTGGTCTCCGGGGGTGGTGTCGGCGAGCGCGTAGACGTGCGCGGCCTTCTCCAGCTCCGCTTGTGCCCGGGCGGGGTTGTCGGCGGCGTCCAGTTGTGCGGCCAGGGCGAAGGTCGCGGCCACGCGTCCGGCGAGGTTGGGGCTGATGGGCTTGCCGGGGGGTGCCGCGCGGAAGACCGGGCGGTGCTTGATCAGGTAGTTCGGGTCGCCGGGCTTGACCTGCAGGGCGTCGTCGGCCTCGGGCAGGCGCCAGTCGTCGTGGTCGGAGCGGATCTTGCCGGAGCCGTCGTCGGTGTCGCCCTTGCCCAGGCCGACCTGGACGTAGAGGGTGCGGGACTTGTCGTCCCACATCTTGTCGAGCCAGTCGAGCCCGTGGCGGGCCTCGGCGGCCAGCTCCGTCCCGCCGACGGGCGTGGTCCGCTGCGCGAGCAGGAGACTGGCGGTGGAGTAGGAGGCGGTGTGCGTGAACTTGAGGAAGTCACCGGCGTCGTTCCAGCCGCCGGAGACGTCGACCGGGCCGCCGACCGGCTTGAGGGGCGCGGTCAGGACCCTCTCGTCCTCGTCGTAGGCGGGGGTGTCGTAGACGGTGGCCTGGCGGTCCGCGAGGTGGGAGGGCCGGCGCCGCAGCTTGGTGGGCACGACGTCGGCCCCGTCGCGCTGGGCCTGGAAGAAGCCGACGTTGTCCTGGATGAGCTTGCCGAACAGTTCACCGGCGGGTGCGATGCGGAACCGCGGGGAGACCGCGTTGATGTTCCCGTACACCTCCACCCGGTAGTCGCCGGGCTTGGTCAGGCCGGACAGGTCCAGGGTGTGGACGTTCCGGTAGGCGTCGTTCCACCGCCCGGTGGAGGCTCCGACCTTGCCGCTCAGCACCTCGTTCCCGGCGGCGTCACGTACCCGGAAGGACGCTGAGGTCAGGGGGACGGAGGTCATGAGGTAGGCCTGCTTGGTCTCACCGGGCGTGTAACCGACCTGGTCGACGCGGACCTCTGCGCGGGGTGCTCCCGCCAGGGTGTCCGATCCCTGTGCGGACTGAACGCAGAAGACCGCGACGACCGTAGCGGCCAGACCTGCGGCGGTGATGCCGATTACGCGGGGACGAATCTTTGCCATGCCCGCACACTGTCAGCCGGCGCATGAGGCCAACATGAGGAAGCCCGGGCAGACCCCCGGCCCGCCCGCGGAACCCGATTCCCCGGCTCCGGCTCTGCGACGGCACGGGCACCCCGCCCCCCGCCTCGGCCCCCGCCCCCGCCCCCCTCACGCGGAAGTCCGGCAGCGGTGTGACGGCGCCGGGCCCTCGGACACCGTCCGGAGATGGCGGTCAAGCACCGCTACAGCGGCGTTCGTGCCCTTTTCGACCCAGTAGGCTCGCCCGTCATGCGCGTACTTGTCCTGGAGGACGACCCCGAACTCGGCCCCGTGATCATCAGAGGCCTGCGCGAAGCCGGCTTCGCCGTCGACTTCGCCGGCGATCTCGCCGACGCCGACTTCAAGCTCGCGGTCAACACCTACGACTGCCTCATCGCCGACCGCACCCTGCCCGACGGCGACGCGCTCACCCTCCTCGCCGCCCAGCGCAAGCGGGGCTCCACCCTGCCGGTCCTCCTGCTCACCGCCCTCGACGCGGTCACCGACCGCGTGGCCGGCTTCGAACACGGCGCCGACGACTACCTCGTCAAACCCTTCGCCTTCGCCGAACTCAGCGCCCGAGTGCGCACCCTGTGCCGTCGCGGCCAGCCCGCACGGCTGCCCGAGCTGCGCGTCGGCGACCTCGAACTCGACCTGCCGCGCCGCCGGGTGCGGCGAGCGGGCGTGCTCCTGACCCTCACCGCGAAGGAGTTCTCGGTCCTGGAGGTCCTGATGCTGCGGGCCGGCGAGGTCGTCACCCGCACCGACCTCATCGAACGCTGCTGGGACGAGCAGGCCGAACCGCTCTCCAACGTCGTCGACGTCCTCATAGGCCAACTGCGCCGCAAACTGGGCCCGCCCGAACTCATCCACACGGTGCGCGGTGTCGGCTACCGCATCGACGACCAGGCCCCGGGCCTGTGACACCGCGCACCCCCGCCGTCGCGCGCCTGCACCGCGCCCGTTGGGCGATGACCCTGCTGTTCGCCGCGACCACCGCCGCCTGTCTGCTGGTGCTCGCCGTCATCGCGGTGCGCACCGACGGCCGGTCCCGGACGGACGAGCTCGACAGCGGCGTCAGCCACCGGGCGGACGGGCTCGCCCGCACGCTGTACTACGACGGCGGCGTCCTGCACCTCGACGCGCTGCCGGAGGACGACCTGGCCCGCAGCGCCGAGAAGCTCGGCGTCCTCCAGGCACCCGACCACACCCGGCCGCAGATCCGCTACGCACGCGATTCCCCCACCGCCCTGCCCGGCCAGGCGGCGCTGGACGAGATCTGGCAGCAGGTCCAGCACGACCAGGAGACCGTCCTGGTCAGCGCCGACGTCGACGGCCGGGAATACCAGTGGGCCGCGGCCCCGGTCTGGGACGACGACAGGATCGGCGCCGCCGTCCTGGTCGGCGCCGACCCCGCCCGGAGCCTGGCCGCCCACACCCGACTGCTGCGCTGGCTGGCCGCGGGCTGCGCGGCCCTGGTGCTGGCCGCCGCCGCCGTCGGCCACCTCCTGTCCGGGCGGGCCATGCGACCCGCCCTGCGGGGACTCGAACAGCAGGAACAGTTCCTCGCCGAGGCGGCCCACGAACTGCGCACCCCGCTGGCCACCCTGCGGCTGGTGGTCGAGAACGGCAGCACCACGCCGGCCCGGGCACCGCAGGCCCTGGACGAGGCCGTCCGGCTGGTCGACCGCCTGGGCCGCCTGGTCACCGGCCTGCTGGCCCGCGCCCGCGTCGAAGCCGGCACCCAGGACATCGAGCTGACCCCGCTACGGCTCGACCAGCTCGTCGAACAGACCGTCGAGGAACTCCCCGACCACAGTGGCGTCACGCTCACCACCGAAGCCGCCGTCGTCAACGGCGACCCCGAACTGCTCGCCCAGGCCGTCCGCAACCTCGTCGAGAACGCGCTGCGGCACGGCGGCGGAACCCCGGTCGAGGTGAGCGTCACCCCCGGCCGCGTCGCCGTACGGGACCACGGCCCCGGCATCCCCGCCGAGGACCGCACCCGGGTCTTCGAACGCCACGTCACCGGGCCTGCGAGCACGGGCACCGGCACCGGCCTCGCCATCGTCCGCTGGGTGGCCGAACTCCACGGCGGCACCGCCCAGCTCTCCCCTGCCTCGGGCGGCGGGACACTGGCCGAGCTGCTGCTGCCCCAGCACACCAACACCTGAGCCGGCCCCGCCCGGCCCGATCATTGAGCGTCGCCGGCCGCCTGGATCGATCGTGGTGACAGCTTGCGTGCCGATCTGACAGGTATCGCGCTTCGGCACCCTGTCCTGTGCCGCTGGCCTTGACCGATTGCCACTGACGTTCGACCGCTGCCCAGTGCGCGCCGGCGAACGCCGACGGCCTCACCAGCCCCCGGGTGCGTACGGCCAGGACTTGGGACGGGCGGGGCTTCCTAGGGCAGCGTCTGAGGACGCCACTCCTCACGGTAGCCGGGGGCATCGTGGTAGATCTGGGCAAGGAGTCTGACCGCCGCTCCAAGGCCGGCGGCCCACCCGGCGTCGAAGTCATTGCCGGTGGCGCCCACAGCCGGCGTGTCGAGGTGCGCAACCGGTGCGTAGAGATCTGTGACCGCGCGAACCATGTCGATCATTGGGATCGTGCTGTCGAGGTGCACGTCCGTGTCGGGGGGAGCAAGCGCCGTGATCCTCACGACGTCGTGCTCGTCCGCGTCGAGCTTCGCTCGCACGAACGGGATGAGGCCATCGTTCATGGCGGTCATCCTGACCCACGGCCGCACGATGCGTGAAGCCCTGCGTCTGTCGCCGCACGCCCGGTCGGACGGCCGTTGAGCAGGGCGGTCGAGACTCAGTGGCAGAACGGCACCTCGGTCGACGTTCAGTGGCAATCGGTCAAGGTCCAGTAGCACGGGACACACACCGCCCCTTCCGGGCCGGGCTCAGTGTCCCGACGTTGCGCAGGATCGCGCACGCGCTCGATGGCGAGGGGGTGAGCACCACCGCACCGACCCGATTGCCAGCGCCCCGTCCTCACGCGGACCGGCAGACCCCGCTCGGGACCGCCGTCCGGGTGCCCAGGGAGCTGCTGACCGGTCCCCAGCTGTACGACAGCTCGCCCAACTGCAAGACATCTTGGGGCCGGACGAAACAGGGCCGGGCGACGACGGACTTCCCCACCTCGTCACCCGCTACCTGCGCCCCGCACGGCGCATCCGGCAGTCGAGCCGCCCAGCGGCCGGGCGGCCGACCACTGACCAGCACACCGGAAGCGCAGCGCCGAGGTGCCCTCACCTCGACCGGTAGGCCCAGAGCAGCTGGGTGTCGGCCGAGCGCGGGCCCGGGGACGTCGGGGGGAGACGGTCGAGGGTCTGGCGGCTGGTGGTACGGGCCCCGTAGTCCCGGACCAGGCGACGCGGACCTCCCTTCGGCACGAGTTGCAAAACAGACTTGCAAAGCCTATTTGCAACTCGTAGGCTGCCGACATGCCGGAACAGCCGCCTGCCCAGGAGATCGCCGATGTCGAGGCGCTGCGCGTCTTCGCGCACCCGGTGCGGCAGAAGATCGAGCGATGCCTGCGTCGGGGGCCAGCCAACTCGACCGTGCTTGCCCGCGAGTTGGGTGAGAGCACGGGCCTGGTCAGCTACCACTTGCGGCAGTTGGCCAAGCACGGCCTCGTCGAGGAGGTGCCCGAGCTGGCGAAGGGACGCGAGCGGTGGTGGCGGGCCGTGCCCGGAGATCGGCGGTTCCCGCCGTACAGCCGACAGACACCGCAGATGCGCGAGGCACTGACGCAGATGCACCGCCTGGACCTCGCCGAGCTCGTCGACTCCGCCCGGCGGTTCGAGGAGGCGCGCGACGCCCTGGGACCGTGGGCCGACGCGGCGCTCTTCTCGCGCGCGACGCTCAGGGTCGACCCCGATCAACTTCAGGCGTTCTTCGAGGAGTACATCGCCCTCCTCTACCGGTACTCGACACCCGAGCAGGCTGACGCGTCGGGGGCGCGTCCCGTCCTGGTCCGGCTGCTCGGAATTCCCGAGACCGACTGACCACACGACCCAGATGGCCGACACACAAGGGGGAAACGTCGTGCTGCTCTCACTCAGAACCGCGCCACCGCCGCGCGCTCTTCTGGTCTTCCTGGCCGCTCTGTTGGCCGGCGGCCTGCTCATGCTGGGTGCGCCGTCGGCGCACGCCGACGGGGACGGGCTGATCCGCCAGGAGGTCACCTTCCGGGGCGGCAATGGCCTGGTCCTGCACGGCACCGTGCTCCGCAAGGACGCGATACCGGGCACGGGGCCCGGCATCGTGCTCGTCGGCGGCTCGGGCCCGGGACCCAGGGAGGAGTACGAGCAGGAGGCCGAGGCCTTCGCCCAGGCCGGCATCACCACGCTCGTCTACGACAAACGCACCGTCAGCTACTCCCTGCTCCACCGGGACTTCGGCCTGCTGGCCGACGACGCCCTCGCCGGCGTGCGGCTGCTGCAGTCCAGCCACGGGGTCGATCCGCATCAGGTCGGGCTGTGGGGGTTCAGCGAAGGCGGCTGGGTGGCGCCGCTGGCCGCGTCGCGCTCGAACGACGTCGCGTTCGTCCTCACCATCGGCGGCCCCGGCTACGACACTCTGCGCACCCAGGCCTGGAACCTCACCACGCACCTGCAGCACCAGGGGGTCAGCGGACCCTTCCGCCGCACCGTGGCCGGCCCCGCCGCCCAACTCATGGCCACCACCGGCCTGTTCCCCGCCGCCGACTACGACCCCCTGCCGGCGCTGGAACGGCTGAGCCGAACCCCGCTGCTGGCCCTGTGGGGCGACCACGACACACAGGTACCGGCCCAGGAGAGCGCGCGGATCTTCCGCGAGGCCCTCGCCCGCGCAGGCAACCAACACGCCGTCATCAGCTTCATCGCCCACGGCGCGCACAACGGACACCGCACCTCGGACGGCTTCGACCGGATCGGCGGCCCCCTCTTCCAGGGCAGGAACCTCGGCGAACTCGCCCCCGACTATGCCCAGACCATGACGACATGGGTACTGGCCACCGCCGCCGGCCACCCACCGGCATCGGCCGTCCAACCCGCACCCCGACAGGAACTCGCCAGCACCCCCATACCCCGCGACGCCTGGTACGTCTGGGTCGCCCCGACCCTGCTGCTCCTCGGCTTCGCCACCTACCCGATCTCAGCCGTACTGCGCCGCGGACCGGTCCTGCGCCCGGTCCGATGGCTGGCCGGGTTCGGCCTGCTGGCGGTCATAGCAACGGTGGGGTGCTCGATCGCTGTCTTCGTCGCGGGAGAGGGTGCGGCCACGCCGGTCATCTCGGGCCAACCCGCCTCGTGGCTGGTGGTGCAGGGGCTCGCGGTCGCAGTCGTGCTGTCCACCGTCGCCTCGGCCAGGGCAGTCCGGCGCAGCCACCCGACTCCGAGCTTGGCCATGTGGCTGCGCCTGGCCCCGGTCGGACTTGCTGCGGTCGGCTTCGTGCCGTGGGTGGTGTGGTGGGGAGTCACTCCGTGACTCAGTCCTGCCCGACGGAGTCGTAATCCACAAGTCTTGACTATTGCTCTCGTGCGCCAGGCGCCGGGTCACGGTGTCACGCGGTGTGCCTTCGCCGCCGAAGCGGCGGCACCACCAGCTGAGGGCGAATCGTCCTGCTTCGGTCCCGGTCGCGCGAAGGCGACCGGGACCGAAACGTGAACGGTGGCTTCGGTCGTGGCTTGTAGGCCGTTCAGCTACGGGGTGTTCAGCGGCCGATGTCGTCCAGCTCGGTCAAGTCCTCATGCGAGAGGGAGAGTCCGGCGCCGGCGATGTTCTCGCGAAGGTGCGCTGTCGATGACGTGCCGGGGATGAGCAGGATGTTCGGTGATCGCTGCAGCAGCCAGGCCAGTGCGACGGACATCTGTGTCGCCTTCAATCGAGCGGCGACCGCCGAGAGCGCCGAGGACTGAAGCGGGGTAAAGCCTCCAAGAGGGAAGAAGGGCACGTACGCGACGCCTTCGGTGGCGAGCCGGTCGATGAGCTTGTCGTCGTGGCGGTGGGCGAGGTTGTACATGTTCTGCACGCACACGATCGGCGCGATGCTCTGTGCCTCGGTGACCTGCCCCTCGGTGGCGTTGCTGACCCCGAGATGGCGGATCAGGCCTTGCTGCTGGAGTTCCACGAGCGTCTCGAACGCCTCGGCGAGCGAGCCGGACTGGGGGCCTTCGGCGTTGCCGAGTCGGAGGTTGACCAGGTCGAGTACGTCGAGCTGGAGGGACTTGAGGTTGTCGTGGACCTGCTGGCGCAGATCTTCGGGTCGCCGGGCCGTGGGCCAGCCACCCTGTTCGTCTCGGGTCGCGCCCACCTTGGTCACGATGTGCAGCGACTCGGGATAGGGGTGCAGCGCCTCGCGGATCAACTCGTTGGTGATGCGCGGCCCGTAGGCGTCGCTGGTGTCGATGTGGGTGATGCCGAGGTCGACCGCTTCACGCAGAACGGCCAGGGCCCCCTCGCGATCGGTGGGCGGCCCCATGACCCACGGGCCGGCCAGTTGCATGGCGCCGTAGCCGAACCGGGTGACGGTCAAGTCACTCAGAGTCCGGGTACCGCCGGGAAGAGAGAGGGAGGGTGTGCTCATCCTGATGCCTTTCGTCGTGCACTGGGGGGTGGCGCCTGCCGCCTCCCTGCATCAGCATTGGAGAGAAACTTCCTGTCGGGAAGTAGGCACTTCAGAGTGCGTAACCCACCCATCGGTAAGAGGTTCGATCAGTGACGACGATGAAGGCGGCCCAGAAGAGGGCCCAGGCCAAGGTGGAGTACGACGCGTTCCTGGCGGGGTGCCCCAGCCGGCAGCTGCTCGACCGAATCTCGGACAAGTGGGTCGTCCTGATCCTGTGTGCGCTGGGCGGCGACACCAGCCCTGGCCGGCCCGGTGCAGCACACGCAGACGCTCCGAAGGCGATGCGCTACTCCGAGATCTCTCGTCTTCTGGCCGGAGTCAGCCAGAAGATGCTGACCCAGACGCTACGGTCGCTGGAGCACGATGGCCTGCTCACCCGTACCGTGACACCAACTGTCCCTGTCACCGTTTCCTACGAGCTGACCGACCTCGGCCTCTCGCTCCACCACATGACGCGCGGGCTCAGAAACTGGGCGCAAACACACATGGCCGAGGTCCTCGCAAACCGTGAGAACCACGACGCTCGCACCTCCTGACGACTCACATCCAACCGTCCAACAGCTCTATGTTCTCGGCGCTCCACCCTCAACTGCGAAGAGCCGGCATACGGACACGGATACCGTCGGTCATCGCCAGGGGCATCCCCCAGGACCAGCCCGATTCTCCAGAGGCGCACTCGTCTGCCTGCAATAGTCAAGGAACGGCAAACGCCTTCCAGAGCCGCAGGTCAGAGAGCCTCCTCCCTGCACGCGCGGGGGTCAGCCGGTCGCCCAGCCACCACCACGAGTTCCCCTCCGGTGCTTGTGGAGAGCCGGGGTGCGATGCCAAGTCGCATGCCCGGTTCGGGAAGCGGCTCCGGGAAACGGACCGGTCGAAAGACCGGAACCGCACCCGGGGCGACTTCACCGGACGGGTCCGGACGGTGGCCGGGATGCCCGCCGTGCGCCGTGGCCCGGGCCGCGTCCGAGCCGTCGGGCTCCGAAGGGTGTCAGGTCCGCTCCGTCCTCCAGCGATGACGGCCCGGCGCGGCCCGGGGGCGGCCGTCAGGTCCGGTTCTCGGCCTGGAACATCCAGCTGTGCTTCTCCAGTTCGGCCGTGAGCCCGATCAGCAGGTCCTGGGTGACGGGGTCCGCCGCCGCGGTGTCCTCGATCCGCGCCCGCATCCGCCCGATGACGGCGCCGAACGCGTTCACCAGGTACTCGACGACGGCGGTGTCGGCCGTCCAGCCCTCGGGGAAGGCGGGCAGGCTGCTGGACCCGGCGACGGTGGCGGCCCGCCCGTCGGGGCTGACCCCGATCGCGGCGGCGCGCTCGGCCACGCCGTCGGCGTACTCGCGCGCGGTGGCGACCACCTCGTCCAGCTGGAGGTGGACGGAGCGAAAGCGCGGGCCGTAGAGGTTCCAGTGGGCCTGCTTGGCCACCAGGGACAGGTCCAGCAGGTCCACGAGGGTGCCCTGCAGGGCGTGCCCGGTCGTCTTGCGGTCGGCCTCCGGCAGCGGGCTGCTGATGACGATGCCCATGGTGCTGCTCTCCTTCGGTCGGGGGGAGCCGTCGGTCGGCCCCCGCGGATCATCCGGCGGCTTCCCTCCTTCGCCGGTCGGAAACACCTGTTCGGCCTGTTCGGCCTGTTCGGCCGACGGCTCCGGGACGCACCGGACGGGGATGCCGGCGCTTCGACGGGTTCGACAGGCTTGTCCGGCCGCTGCGGGGGCAGTCGCGCAACGGCGCCCGCTGCGGCGCGCCGGGGTTGGACGGGCCGAAGGGCGGTGCGGGGTGGCGACGGTGACGGAGCGAAGCGCGGAGCCGGAGGGCGGTGCGGAGCAGGCGGACGTGCCGGAGCGTTTCGGCTACCGGGTGAAGCGGCTGCTGCTCGGGCCGCCCCTGGTCACGGCGCGGCTGCGGGACGAGACGCTGTCCAAGCCGGTGGCCCTGGGAGTCCTCGCGCCCGACTGCATCAGCTCCAGTGCGTACGGCACCGAGCAGATGCTGACGCAACTCGTCCCGGTGGTGGGGCTGGCGGGCTTCGCCCTGGTGGTACCGGTGACCGGAGTCATCCTGGTGCTACTGCTCCTGTTGACGCTGTGCTACCGCGACGTCGTCATGACCTACACCCGTGCGGGCGGTTCGTACGTGGTGGCGAGGGAGAACTTCGGCCCCCACGTCGCGCAGGTCGCGGCGGTGGCCCTGCTGATCGACTACGTGGTGACGGTGGCCGTGCAGGCGGCGGCCGGGACGGACGCGGTCGCCTCGATGCTGCAGCTGCTCTTCCACACCGACCTCGGGGCGGACAAGCTGTGGCTGACGCTGGGCGTCGTCTGCCTGCTGTGCTACGGCAATCTGCGCGGGATCCGGGAGGCGGGCCGGGCGTTCGCCGTCCCCACCTACCTGTTCGTCCTCGCCGCCGGGCTGACGGTGCTGGTCGGCCTGGTCCGCCTGGCCACCGGGACCCTGCCGCGCCTGGGCGAGGCGGACCTGCACGCCGCGGGGGCGGTGCCCGTCGGGGCGCCCGGCGGCGGAGTGCTGATGGGGGCCTCGCTGTTCGTCCTGCTGCGGGCGTTCGCCAACGGCGGCTCCTCGCTCACCGGGCTGGAGGCCATCTCCAACGGCGTCGGTGCCTTCCGGGAGCCGCGGGGCGCCAACGCCCGCCGCACCCTGGTGATCATGAGCGTCACGCTGGGCACCCTGGTGCTCGGCATCTCGGTGCTGGCGTGGCGGACGCACGCGATCCCCTTCGCCTCCGGCAGCCCCACCGTGCTGGCCCAGGAGGCGCACCTGGTCTTCGGCCGGAGCGGCTTCGGCCAGGCGATGTTCGCCGCCGTCCAGATCGCCACCGCGCTGATCCTCTACACCGGGGCGAACACCTCCTTCAACGGCTTCCCCTTCCTGGCCAGCTTCGTCGCCGAGGACGCCTTCCTGCCCCGCCGGCTCACCATGCGCGGCCACCGCCTCGCCTTCTCCAACGGCATCCTCCTGCTGACCGCCGTGTCGCTGGTGCTGCTGCTGGTCACCCACGGGAACGTCACCAGGCTCGTCTCGCTCTACGCGATCGGCGTGTTCACCGGATTCGTGATGGCCGCCGCGGGGCTGGCCCGCCACCACTGGCGGCGCCGGGAGGCGCACCGGGTGCTCAAGACCGCGATCGGCGCCCTGGCCGCCGTCGCCTCGGCCGCCGTGGTCGTCGTCTTCGCCGTCACCAAGTTCACCGAAGGAGCCTGGGCCGTCGTACTGGTCTTCCCGCTCGGGGTGTGGGCCCTGATCCGCACCAACGAGCGCTACCGCGCGGAGCACGAGGCCCTGGACGCCGCGCCCGCCACGGCGTCGACCGCGACCCGGACCCGCAACGTCGTCCTGGTCCTCGTCGACCGCCTCGACCTCGCCGTCACCACCGCCCTGCGCTACGCCCACACCCTGCGGCCCGCGCAGCTGCGCGCCGTCCACGTCGCGCTCGACACCGCGCACGCCGATCAGCTGCGGAAGGCCTGGGCGGCCGGCCCGGCCGCGGACGTGCCGCTCGACCTGGTGGACTGCCCCGACCGGCGGCTGCACCGGGCCATCGCCGACCTCGCCGCCCGGGTGAGCGCCGACGGCCGCACCGAGGTCACCCTGCTGATCCCGCGCCGCTCCTACGGGCCCGTCGTGGGGCGCCTCCTGCACGCCCGCAGCGGCGACTCGATCGCCCACGCCGTCAGCCGGCTCCCCCATGTCGCCGCCACCATCGTGCCCTTCGACGTCTCGGCGGCGATCCGCGCGCACCGCTCGGCTCCCGGCGGGAGGCCCCCGGCCACCTGACGGGCGGCGCGGGCGCGACGGGCCGCCGGCCCTGGCCTCAAAGGGGGCTGGGCCCGGAGAACACCAGGACGGGATGCCGCGGCGGAGCCTCGCCGCCCGGCGGGCGGAGATGGTGCGGGAGGTGAGGGCCTCGGCCGCTCGCGCGGCGGGCGGCCACCGGGCTTCGATGAGGAGCAGGACAGGAAATCGCCCGCCGGGCCCCGGGGGCAGGCGCTGGCCGACCTCCAGCAGGCCATCTACAACGCCGGCGTCGGCCCGGCCACCTGGCACGTGGACACCGTCGGGGCCCACCCCGGCGACAGGGTGCAGACCGTCGAGGTGATCGGCGACCTCGACGACGCCCGCCGCGCCCTCGACCAGCGCTTTCCCGGCCAGACCGAGGTCGTACGCGGCCACGTCACCTCCGACCTCGTCTACCGGCGCGGCCACGACTACCAGCTCGAGGGCGAACTCCAGGCCCTCGACCGACCCGACTTCCAGGTCTTCAACACCGACCTCGCACCGGACGGCCGCACCACCGTCGGCGTCGTCGGCGACCTCACCGCCGCCCGCACCTACATCGGCGCCCACTACCCCGGCCGCGCGATCGTCCACGGCAACACCACCCGCTGAACGGCCCCACAAGATGTTGCCCTTGTAGTGTCAGCCGCCGAGGCTCTCGGCGACGTGGATGAGTTCCTCGTCCGAGAGCCGTGGAGGGGCGCCGGTGGCGACGACGAAGGTGTAGGTCCCGTCCGACCACGTCAGCGAACGGGGATCGCCATTGGAGTCCGGGTGCGTGATGGTCGCGGGGTGACCCTTGACTGTGACGGCCCGTCCGTCCGGTGGAGCGCTGTTCCGGAGGGTCTGGCTGATGATCAGGTACCCCTGCACGTTGGGCTCCGTGCCCAGCGTGTACCCGATGGCCCAGGCGGGGGTGTCGGTCGACAGTGGGGCCACACCGGGCAGGTAGACCATCTTGCCTGCTGGGGCCGCGTAGTAGTTCTCCGGCAAGTACGCGGGCCGGAGGAGGTTGCGCTCGTCGAAGTGGATGGCGGGCTTGCCGGTGGCGTCGCTCAGCGTCCTGGAACCGAGCGGCTTGCTCAGGTGGGTGGTGATCTGTCCGTAGCCGCCAGGGTCGCAGAAGCCCGGGGGGACCGTGTGCCGCAGGGAGATCTTCACCGCGTTGGCGGACTCGCGCACCACGAGCTCGGGTTGCTTCTCGCAGCCCCAGCCGATGCTGAGTGTCAGGGTCCGGCCGTCAGAGCTGACCAGCAGTGGGTAGCCGGCCGCGGGGCCTTCGTAGACCTTGGTTTCCGGGCCCCGGTTGATCCATGTGGTGATGGCGAACCCGCCACCGAGGACGGCTATGGCGGCTACCGCGGTCAAGCGATTCCGTCGTCCGCGCTTCGACATCTGGCGGACGGTACTTTGCGTCACGGCCCCTCCCCGGCAGTCACGGCCATGCTTGCGGCACGGGGTGTGCGAAGTCAAGCGAGCCGGGATCCGGTACTTATTCGGCAAATCACCGACGGCGCACCGATGTCATTGCCAAGAATGACAAAGCCTTGACGATCATGCTCGAAAGAGTGCCATAAGGGCGCCCATGGAGCTTTTATCTCCAGTGCGCCGCACTTCGCCCAGCGCTACCGTGCGGGGTGCAACTATCGCTCGCGAAGAATAATTGCATCCCATTCGAGGGGACCGAATGGCCCAGAAAAGCAACTCCGGTCGAACGTGGATCATCCTGGCCACTGCCCTGCTGGCATCGATGTCCGCAATCGCTCTGACTCGCCCCGTCTGCCCTCAGCAGGCCCTCAGCAGGCCTCAGCGGGCAGGCCCTCGCCGGTCTCCTGCGCCCACAACGCCGCGCAGGCGCTCGCCGCAGCTCCCGTCGGCAGGAAGCGGCGCCCCGACGCATGGCCCGTTCCTGATGAGCCGTCATACCATGTCAGCCGCAGGGGGAACAGGACGCGCCGCACCGTCGTCCTAGAGGTGCGGAGTGCGCCCGCATCGGTTCGATCCAAGGGGGAGTCGCTGTGATGGAATCCTGGCTCGCGGTGGAGACAGGCGGCCCTGACGCCGTGCTCGACCTGCGCGACTGGCTCGCGGGCGAACCGGCGCTCCGCGGCCGGGTCCGCGTCGGGGAGGCCGCTGCCGGTAGGGGCGAACTCGGGTCGTGGTCCGACACCCTCGTCGTGGCGCTGGGGGCGGGCAGCGCGCTCACCACGCTCGCCGCCTCGCTCAAGGCGTACCTGAGCCAGCCCCGCACCAGCACCGTCAGGCTCAAGACGGTGAGGCCGGACGGCACCCGTACCGAGGTGACCGCCGAGCATGTCGCGCGGTCCGACGTCGAGACGGTGCTCAGGGCCGCCCTGCACGGCGACCCGCGGGCCGACGGCGCCTCGGACTGACCGTGTTCCGGCTTCCCGACGCCGCCCGCTCGTGGGCCGTGCTGATCGGCACCGCGCAGTACTCCCACGAGAGCGGGCTCGCGGACGTGCCGTCGATCGCGAACAACGTGCTCGACTTCCGTGACGTCCTGATCGAGGGGCAACCGGGTGCCTTCACCCCCGATCGCGTCACCACCGTGTTGGACCCGCGGCAGCCGAGGGACCTCGGGCTGCCTCTGATGAAGGCGGCGGCCGCCGCCGAGGACGTGCTCCTGGTCTACTACTCCGGTCATGGCCTGATCGGCGACAAGAAGGGTGAGCTCTTCCTCGCCCTCACCGAGACCGACCAGACCATGCTGTCCCTGACCGCCTGCCCGCTCGACGTGATCAGGGAGGCGTTCCGGGCGAGTCCGGCCCGTGTCCGGGTGCTCATCCTCGACTGCTGCTTCTCCGGCCGCGCGGTCGCGGGCGGACTGTCGGGGAGCACCTCGTCGGTGGCCGAGCAGTTGGAGATCGCCGGCGCGTACACGCTGGTCTCGTCGCCGCCCAACTCGCCCTCCCACTTCGAGGAGGGCAAGCGGCACACAGCCTTCACCAGTGAACTCCTCCGCGCTCTGCGCAATGGAGTCGAGGGCGCCGGCCCGGACGGGGTGACCCTCGGTGTGCTCTTCCCGCACCTGCGGCTCGCACTGCGGTCCAAGGGGTGGCCGGAGCCGGAGCAGTGCGGCACGGACACCGCCGCGAACCTGATCCTCAGCCGTCCCCGGGGCCGACGCCTCGGCCGGCGGGAACCGGCCGAGGCCGCCGCCGACCGGCGGGGACCGGTGACGGAACGGGAGCGCTTCCAGTCCCTCGTCGAGGCCGGCCGACGCCTCGGGCAGGGCGGTCACGCGCGATCGGCCGCTTCGGAACTGGGCAACGTCCTCGACGAGATGACGCAGATCCTGGGCTCGGACGACCCGGACACCCTGGCCGGGCGGATCGAGTACGCCCAGTGGCTGGGCGCCGCCGGCCAGGTCCGCGAGGCACTCGACCTGTCCACGGCGGCGGTGGGCGCGCTGACCCGGGTGCTCGGCGCCGACAACCGGGTGACGCTCGTGGGCCGCGCCCAACTCGCCCACTGGACCGGGGAGGCCGGGAATCCGGTGGAAGCGGCACGGCTGACCGGCGAAGTGGTCGGCGACCTGACCCGCGCCATCGGACCGGACGACCGCGAGACACTGCTGGGCCGCGGCCGGCTCGCCCACTGGATCGGGGTCTCCGGTGACCCGGGCTCCGCCGCGCAGCTGACCGGCCTCCTGGTCACGGACCTGCACCGGGTCCTCGGGCCGGAGGACCGCGACACCCTGGTCGGGCGGATCAACCAGGCCCAGTGGACGGGACGGACCGGCCAGGCGCATCAGGCCGTCCGTCTGCTCGGCACCCTCGTCCCCGACCTGTACTGGCTGCTCGGTGCCGACGACCTCCACACGCTCATCGGCCGGGCCCGGCTCGGCCAGTGGACCGGCCTGTCCGGTTCGCCGAGAGCCGCCGGCCGGCTCTTCGCGACCGTGGTGCCCGATCTGAGCCGCGTGGCCGGGCGGGACGCCCGCGAGACGCTCCTCGCCCGCAGCCAGCACGCGCACTGGACCGGCGAGGCCGGCGACCCGAGGGCGGCCATCGCCCTCCTGCGGCAACTCCTCGACGACCTGGACTGGATCCTGGGCGAGCAGGACCGGATCACCCTGGTCAACCGCGCCCGGCTCGCCCACTGGACGGGCGCGGACGGCGACGTCCGCACGGCGCTGCGGATCTTCCACGAGGTACTGCCGGAACTGCGCCGGGCCCTCGGCTCCGACCACCCCGAGGTGCGCGCGAACGAGGTGCTGCTGGCGCGCTGGCGCCGCCGGGCGGACCGGAAGCTCAGAGGGGAGATCCTCTTCGGAAGGGGACGCCGGACCACCGACTGGCGGGGTTGGGGGAAGTGGAACGATGGCTGAGCCGGGGCCCTGGACCGGCCTGCCCGACGGGCTGGAACCCCTCTCGTCGGTCGACCGCCGGGAGCTGGGCGGCTACCGGCTGCTCGGGCGCCTCGGTGCCGGCGGCATGGGGATCGTCTACCTCGCGCGCTCGGTCACCGGCCGGGCCGCGGCGGTGAAGGTCCTGCGCCCGGAACTGTTGCGCGAGCGGGGGGCGCAGGAACGCTTCCGCCGCGAGATCTCGGTGGTGTCGCGGATCCCGGAGGCGTTCACCGCGCCGCTCCTGGACGCCGAGGCCGACGACAACGGCGCCTGGATGGCCACGGCCTTCATCCCGGGACTCTCCCTCCAGCAGAGCGTCAACGCCTTCGGCCCCTTCCCCGCCGAGTCACTGCACACGCTGTGGTACGGACTGCTGAGAGCACTGGACTCCGTCCACGCGGCCGGCGTCGTGCATCGCGACCTCAAACCGTCGAACGTCCTGCTCACCCCCCGGGGGCCACGCCTCATCGACTTCGGCATCTCGACCATGGACGGCTCGACCCGGCAGACGTCCACCGGAGCGATCATCGGGACCCCCGGCTACCTGGCGCCGGAACAGGTCACCGGACAGCGGCCCGTGACGGCGGAGGCGGACGTCTTCGCCCTGGGTGCGGTGATGAGCTTCGCCGCGACCGGAGTTCCTCCCTTCGACGGCGAGAACCTCCTCAACGTCATCTACAACGTGCTGCACGACGAGCCCCGGCTCTCCTCGCTGCCCGCCGACCTCGAGGGCTGGGTCCGTTCCTGCCTGGACAAGGACCCCGCCGCCCGACCGACCGTCGACGGCCTGCTCGGCGCGCTCTCCGAACGGCAGGTCCGCACCGCGCAGCGGCGAATCGCGCTGGAGGACTGGCTGCCGGACGCCGTCTCCCGCGCCACCCTGCGGCGCGCACAGCTCGTCCTCGACCTCGACCGCCCGTACCAGCCGTCACCCGCCGAGCCGCCGGCGCTGCCGGCCGGACCCGCCACGGCCGAGACGGTCCTCCAGCCCGCTCCGGGAGAACCGGCCGAGCGGCTCCGCCAGGACGGGCCGTCGACCGGCCTGTCCTGGCGGCGCCCTCCAGACTCCACGCTCTCGCTCCTCCGCCGTCCCGCGGTCCCGGAGCCCACGACTGCGCCTGGGGCGGGGCCCGCCGCAACCGCCCTCCCGCAGAGCGGACCGAACCCAACCCCGGCCCACCCCCGGGCGGTAACGCCGTCGTCCTCAAACTCAGCGGACGGACCCACGCCCGGGGGGCTGCTGCGTACCTCCGCCTCTCCCATCGAGGCCGAGCTCCCGCCCCCTCCACGCACCGGTCTACGTCGGCGCTGGTGGCGCGTACCGTTCTGGCGCTCCAGGAGATGACACCTCGCCCCGGCCCGAACCCGATGCCGGGTGAGGGCCGCCGCGGCCGGCCCGTAGCTCCGACCCCACCCGAACCACGGAGCGGGGGTTGTTCGTCTCCCTGACGCCCGGAATGCTCCTGCTGGGCGACGGTGGCTTCCGGGGCCTCGACCTGTGGCGGGGCGGAAGTACTGGGCCTGACGGCCGGAGCGACTGCCGCGTACCAGGCGATGCTCGATCACCCTGCCTACGGCGTGGACGAGATCGCCGCCCACTGCGGCCTGACCGCCGTTCGGGTGCACGACCACCTGGAGGAGCTGAGTCAGCTCGCCCTCGTACGGGCCTCCGCCGAGCACCCCGGACAGTTGCGCGCGGTCAGTCCAGACATCGGCCCGGCCGACATCCTCACCCGACAGAAAGCCGAACTCGTCGCCCGACACGCCCAGTTGGCGGCCTCACGGGCGGCCGTCACGCGCATGGTCGCGGACCGCGCCGAACACCGCACGACCCACGGAGAACGCCTCCTCGGCATGGACGCCATCCACGCCCGCCTCGAACGGATGGGCCACAGCGCCGCCACCGAGGCCCTCGGCAGCCAACCCGGCAACCAGCGACCAGAGGACCTCCTCGCCAGCCGCGTCACCGACGCCGAGGCACTCTCCCGCGGCATCGCCGTGCGGACCCTCTACCAGGACTCCACCCGCAACCAACCACACGTCACCACCTACGCCCACTGGCTGCTCAGCCAGGGCGGCGAAGTCCGCACCGCGGCCACCATCCCACAGCGCATGGTGATCATCGACCGCAGCCAGGCACTCGTCCCGATCGACCCCGCGGACAACCGCAAGGGCGCCCTCTACGTCACCGAACCCGGCATCCTCGCCGCCCTGATCGACCTCTTCGAACAGGCCTGGAACACCGCCGTCCCCCTCGGCGCCACCCACCCCGAAGACCCCCGCACCGGACTCACCACCACCGAACGCGAACTCCTGCGCCTGCTCGGCTCCGGCCTCACCGACGACGCCGCCGGCCAGCGCCTCGGCTTCTCCTCCCGCACCGTCGGCCGCCACATGTCCTCGATCATGGAACGCCTCGGCGCCAGCAGCCGCTTCGAAGCCGGAATCAAGGCCGCGCACAAGGGCTGGCTCTGACGGCGGGGCCCGATCCTGCAGATGCACAGCTTCGTGCCGTCGACGCACTCCAGGTCGAGGCCGGTCCGCCACTGGTCCGCCACCGGTCCGACTCCACCTGCCGGTGCACGAACCCCGGTTCCGGCTTCGTCAGCAGTGGACGCCCGATACTGAGCGGCCATCGCTCCCACAGCCCCGGGCCCTCGCACAGCAGTCGGCGGAGGAACGCGGCCATACCGGGCGGGTGGATCGTGAACATCGGCCGGGTGTGACGGCCGATGACCAGCACCGGCCAGCGGTCGGGGTCACCGTCGGCGGTCAACCAGCACAACAGGTCAGGGCCGGACGTCACGCCCCATGCCGGGATGTCGTTCGGGTCGATGTCGAGGACTTCCCGCCCGCCTTCGATCTGCCGGCTGGCGCGGGCATCGCGGGTCACGTCCGCCATCGACGCGGCCAGGGTCGTTCCGACGGGCGCAGGTGCGAGGATCTCCGCTTCGTCGCTGATCGAGCCGCTGCCGTACACCGCCATGAAGGCTCGGTAGTCCTCCGGGAAGGTGACTCCCCAGTCCACCTGGGCGGCAGCCCAGTCGACACGCTCATCGGCACCGTGCTCCGGCGACATGATCCGCGTGAGTTCCTCGACGCCGGGGTGCACACCGTTGCCCTTCGTCTCGTTCGCCGACAACCAGCGGGCGGCCGAGGATCCCGGTCGCCCGGCCGAGCCGCCGGCGCATACGGCTGCCGGACCCGACCGCGCGGTTGCGGTGCGTGCGTCAGACCTTCGCCATCCGGGCGATCGCCTGCACGGTGATCTCGCGCATCCGGTCGAAGGCCGCCTGCGGATCGTCGTAGTTGCGCCAGGGGCCGGCCACCTCGCGGCCCATCGCCTGGAACTGCTCGAACGCGTGCGCCACCCGGGCGTTCATGACCAGCGACCAGGCGGCCCAGCCCCGGGCGGCCTGGAGCTGCGGATGTGCCGGATCCGCCTGCTCCAGGTCGGCCAGCAGAGCGTCCACGGCCGCGGTGAACTCCGGCGTCCGGTAAGCCGCCGCCCCCGACTCGTCGCGGGTGATCTGCTCGAAGTACGCCCGCACCCGCAGGGTGGTCAGCAGACTGCCGGCCGGCGCGTCGGCGAGCGCGGTGTCGACGAAGGCGTGCATGAGTTCGTGACTGCCGTGCCACTTGGCGCACCAGTACTGCAGGGCGCCCTCGTGTGCCCGCAGGTGGTGCGGGTCACGGGCCGTCACTTCGGCCCAGAGCTTGCGGAAGTCCTCCTGCGACCAGCCCAGGCCCATGGCGACGGCGATCTGCGCCACCCAGGGGTTGGGGTCCTCGGCGGGTGCCAGCTCGACGGCCTCCCGTGCGGTCTGCTCCGCCTCGCGCAGGACGCGGTGGAAGCCGTCGGCCTGCTCCATGGTCACCTCGGAGGCGTACCTGCCGCTGCGGATCTCCCAGGCGAGCTGGACCAACGCGTCGGTCTGCAGCAGGGCGGCCGCCGCGTTGCGCGGCTCCTCCTCGCGCCACCGCCGCAGCCAGTGGTCCTCCTTCGCCGCCGCCGTGCTCAGCGGCTCCATCCGCATCCAGCGCCGGTTCGCGTCACGGTCGCTGTCGGCTTCGGCCAGGTACTCGGACACCGTGCGCCAGTCACCGGCCCTGGCGGCGTCGAGCGCGGCTGCCAACTCCGCGGACGGCTCGTCCTCCCGGAGCACGAGCTGCTCGCGCGGGACCAGCCTGTTCCGCAGTTCGGTCTCCAGGTGGCTCCGCCGTTCCCGGACGACCCGCGAGACGACGAGCTTGCCCGCCACAGCGAGCACCACGAGCACCACGAGCACGACGAGCGACACAAAGACCATGGGCTGCTTTCCAAGCGACGAGGACGGGACTGCTCACCCGCACCCGGGCGGTCCCTGAGCGGGCACCGGGCACGGACGAGGACAGGAGACACGAAGACAGCGCGGATGCACCTCGCCTCGCCCCCCCGCCCTCGCACCTGCGTGCGCGGCGAGCAGGATCGTACCGGCACGCCCCGCCCCAGGTCGTTCAGGGGTACGAGGACTGACCAGCCGCTCGATCCGTGCCGGCCGAGGGGCCGCTGCGGATCGGTGTCAGCACCCAGTTGGCGGCGTTCACCGTCGAAGGAGCGATCCGTGCCTCGGTGCGGATGGACCACAAGGGCATCTGCCACCCGCCGTCCGTGATCTGGCACGCGTACTGCCGCTGGGCCTTCCTGCAGGGCATCGAACCGGAGCGGATCTCCGAGCGCTGGACGCGCGGCAGGGACGGCCGGTGGCCGAACGGCTGGCTCGCGCGGGTGCCCGATCTTCGCGAGCACCGAGGCTCGGCGCCGGCCACCGTCGCGGCTCTGACCGGGCTGACGCAGGGCACCCCGACCAAGCCGGTCAACGGCAGCCGAGGGGCCCACGCGCTCACCCGGAGCCTGGCCCTGGGAGTGCTGCGCCTCCTCTCCGGTCCCGCCACCTGCGCCAAACTGGTCCGCGAGACGGCCGCCCTCACCCACGGCGCTCCGGGGGCACAGGACGCGGCCCTCGGCGCGGCCGGGCTCGTGGCCCACTGCCTCGCCGAGGACGACCCCTTCCGGGCGTGGACGGCCTCCCGCCCGGACGACGCGCACCCGATCGACGCCCTGGTCCGTTCCCTGACCATGCCGCACTCGGCGAGCCCCGACACGGTCCTCGAACTGCTGAAGGCACCCGGCGCTGTCCCCGACCACGGGCAGCTCGCCTGGATCGCCCCGGACGCGACCGCCGCCTCGGCACTGCTCGGCGCCCTCCTCGTGGTCTCCCGCTTCCCCGGCCGCGACACCGTGGACGCGGCCCTGCGGTTCGCGGCCGGCGCACCGGACGGCACCTCGGTGGCCTCCACCGCCGGGGCGCTGCTCGGTGCCGCACACGGCGTCGACGCGCTGCCGGTCGAACCGCTGAGCCGGCTCGAACTCGCCTGGGTGCTCGACACCCTGGCCCGCGACCTGCTCCAGCAGTACGTCGACTCACCCGGCGGCAGCGAGTACGTACCGGCCCGCGACCCGCACTGGTGGGACCGCTACCCCGGCGGGTGACAGCCCCGCCCGGATCCGTGGGTCCTTCACCGGGACGCTTCCTCGGGCGCCTGCCGTCCGGTACCCGCTCGCCATCGGATTCGCCGCCTTCGGCCCGGCCTTCCTACCCCCTCCTGACGTAGGCCGGGTGGCTGTCATCACTGTTGTCCGCCGTACCCGTCCCTTCGCCGAGATTCCGTTCGGACCGGGCCTGGATGGGCTGGCCGTATGGCCAGTCCGTCGTCGGCGTGGGCCGGCCGACGGACGTCGGTGAAGGTCAGATTGCAGGACTTCAGGCCAGGAGGATCTCTTCCGGCCTGCGGTTGAACACCTCCGGTGATCGGCTGCTCATCAGGGCGTCGACGCATGCCATGAGATCCCCGCCGTGGTCCTGGAGGGCGATCGCGCGCAGTTCCCTGATCAGGTCCTGGCCGTTGATCAGGACCACCGGGTACTGGTCCTCGACCATCTCCAGTTGCGCGGGTTCGGAGTAGGAGCCGGTGGTGACGTACACGCCGATCCAGCCTCGCTTGAGTCGGGCCACCACGCGTGCGATCTGTTCTGCTGACACCAGGCTGTCCGGCTTGATGCACTTGGCCTGACCGAGAACGACCAGTTTGGTCCCGGCCAGACCGCTGCCGAGGTCCAATCGCCCGACGAAGTCGGCACCACCGTCGCCGGAGCGGCGGGTGAGCCAGCCGTCCTTGTAGCTGTGCCCGGAACCGCTCATCACCTTCTCGGCAACGACCGCCGCCAGTACCTCGAAGGCGTGCTTGTCGTGGTCGAACCGCTTGTAGACCGCCTGAAGGTCCACCTCGGTACGGCTCCCCGTCTTGGGACGCTGATCGCGGACCTTGACCACCCGACTGCGGGCGACCCGGCGGCGGACCCTCGGCAGGATCGAGTGACCGTGCTTGACCCACTCACGCCACGCCGTTGGGGCCAGCTTCAGTATCTCGGCGTCGGACAGATCGGAGTCCCGCCGGGCGCTGATCCAGTCCCAGTCCAGCCTGTCGTCCTCCTCGGTGAGGTCGATGACAGCGAGATCGAAGACGTAGTTGGTGAAGCTCTTCTGTGTCGATTCGTCCCACTGGACCACGCGCTCGGCCCGTTCGATCAGGGCCACTCCGCAGAACTGGACCTGTCCCTTGTCCTTGCCGTTGTGGGGGACGGAGCGAAAGAGCAGCAGTGGAGGCGCCGCGGCCCGCCTCTGGGGTGTGAGCGCCTGGTGGCTGTCGAAGGCTTCCAACAACGCTGCATTGCCTGTGGTGCCGCCGACCTGCGCAGCCGTCTCGGGCTTGTGGTCGCCGAAATATCGGACGTGGCCGTTGTCTACGTCGAACACGTCGTGCCACGGGGTCTGTTCCGATCCGGCCTTCCACGGACTCGACCGGATCATCACAGCCGGGCGCCGGGTATCAGCCGCCGTCTTGACCCTGGCCATGGGGTTGATGCCCTTCTCGAGCTGGGCACGTGGCCGGCCAGGGGTGGCGGTGACGAAGTAGAAGTTGTCGAGTCCGTCGACCGTTGCAGGCGACGCTTCCTTCGACGCCGCGTACCGAAGCACACCCTCCATACGCAATGCGTTCCCCACCGCTCCCCCTTCACCAAAGATCCAAACGCGATCCTGTCAGATGAGTAGGACAATCCGACAGATCGGGCAGACCGAGGTGGCAGTGGGGCACGGCCGCGGTGGGCTTCGGAGGCAGGTGGTGCTCGCCACGCAACGGTTTCCGGACGGGGACCGGCTTTTGTCCAGGACTCCGTGGTTGCGGCCGGTGAGGTGCGCTCGCGCGGAAGTGCGGTGCGTCGCCGTTGCGCCTCGAACTCCTTCGGCCTGGCGGATGAGCGCCGGCCGTCCGGCTATTCGATGACGATCCGGACTTCATGGAGCGGGTCCTGTCGGCAGACGAATATGAGCAGTTCGTCGCGAGCGCCGCAAAGGCCCATTCGGTTGTGGAAGTCATAGCCCCACTTGGCTGCACGGGCCGTTCCTCCACCGGGTTCGGCTGTGCGCACCGCGTCAAGGCCGCCCCGGGGGCGCTGCGGTCCAGTCATGGCCCGACCGATGCCCGGACCGGACGAGCCGGAGGCCTGCCGGTGAGCGGGAGGAACTGTGAGCGGGGCGTCATTCGTGACCCGCGGGGGCCAAGCGGACCTTAAGGTCAGCGGCGCGGCGGGGATGTGCGCACCCTCGCCCAGGTGGGGTTCGTCCCTTGGCATTCCCGCCGGCGGTACTACGGCTCCAGACGGGGGTCGTCGATGTCGACGCTGGCGATCCCTGGCGGATACAGCTCCGGACGGGCCGTCAGGACCAGGTGCTGCAGCGGACGCGCCGGGGTGGGCAGGCTCGTCGCGATGGCATGGGCCAGATCCGGTCCCCCGTACCCGTCGCGGACCATGGTCGCCACCACCACGGCGCTACTCGCGTCCAGGGGCTCGAACTCGAGCGCGGGCAGCGCCATCACCGCGTGGGCGGCGCCCTCGTCCTTGACCTCGGCCTCGACCACGCACAGCACCGGAACGAGCAGATGCTGGAACGGGCTCTGCAGAGCGGAGTCCACGATCCGGTGCAGGCGCGGGTGACCGGCCGCCAGCGCGGACAGGGCGCTGGAATCCAGGACGATCACGCGCTGCGCCGGGGGGTGACCTTGGCTCGGGCGTCGGCCGCAGCAACGTCGTAGACCCGCTGCAGGAGGTTCGGGCCCTCGTCCAGCTCTGTGTCGGTGAGGGTCATCCCGAAGTGCTCCCGCAGCAGCCGACGGCCTTCGGCGACGCGCTCCGCGATCTGCTCCGCAGTGGGCTGCGACTCCACCAGCAGAGCCACCTGGGCACCGATCGTGGTGCCGCGGGCCGCTGCGAGAGCCGCCAGCCGGTCGCGCGTATCAGGGGTGACCTTGATCGTCGCATCAGCCATACCACGATCGTACACCGCCGGTACACCAACGGTGTACCGATCTGTCCGTCCTGGAGATGCCGTTCGGTCGCGGCTGTTCACCCGGAAATGTGCCCTGCGGCTTGCCCAGGGGGCAGGCCAAGGCGCTCTCACCGCTTCGCGGGCGGCGCGTGTCCACGATTCTCGGGGCTCCGGGATGTCGGGCCCGAATCGGCCGTCCTGCAGCAGCCGCTGGAGCTGTTTGGTGAGGGCGCCTGACGGGGTGAGCAGGTGGGGGTTGCGCCCCTCCATGCTGCACAGCTCACCCATGAGGCGAGCCGCGATGGCGGTCTTGCCGGTGCCGGGGCCTCCGGTGACCACGACCAAGCCGCCGGGACCTTTCCCGCCGGCGTCCTTGACGGCGTCCAGGATCGTGCGGCGCACGCGTCGACGAACTCCGGCCGGACGCTCTGACGCGCCGCCTCCCTGATGGACCCCCGGTGTCCGTACATGACCGATGGATATCACCGGCCTCTGACAGCCGGGTAGCTCTGGTCGGCCCGCGCCCGGGCAGCGACGGGTCCCACAGGTGGCGGCATGTCCGTACGAGAGTCGCTTGGGTCGCTTCAGTAGCTCTCCGCCTTCGGTCGCTGCCCGGGAGGCTCACGGGATTCGCCAGGCCCGCCTTGCAACAAGCAGCTCCTCGGGGCAGCGACCGAGCGACTCAAGCGACCGAAGCGACCCAGTACCGGGAGTGTCCGAACAACTGGACGCACGCAGGACCCACCTCCGGCTCTGGCCGCCGCCACGGACATCCCGGCGGCCAGAGCTACTGAAGCGACGCAAGCGACCGAACCGGCAGCTTCACCTCGTACCTGACACGCGCGACACGCCGGGTCCTGGGCCCGGAGAGACTCAGTCGCTTTCAGTCGCTGGGCTTCAGTCGCTGGACAAAACCCCAGGTCAGAGCCCCTATGCCTGCCCCATCAGCGACCCAAGCGACTCAAGGTCGGGTATATGAAGACATTCCTGTGTGCGTGTGTGCGTTATAGACCCGAGCTTCAGTCGCTTCAGTCGCTGTTTGGTGGGAAAATCGGCTCCGACCTGCGGAAACGTCAGCGGACCGAAAACAGCGACCGAAGTGACTCGGTCGCTGCCCCAGGGTTCGGTCGCTCAGTTTCCCCGCAAGTCCCGGCAGTCCGGGACCGTATGTGCTCGCTCGGCTAGTCTGTGTGAGCTATCTTCTGGACTTCGGTCGCTTCAGTCGCTGATCCAGCACCCGCCAGTGCTCTGACCTGGCTTTTTGCTGTCAGCGACCGAACGAGCGACTCAAATCCGGGCAGCGACCGAGCTACCGAAGCAGCTGCAGCAGCTACCGAACCAAGGGGAAGGGACCAGCGTGACGGCGCCGATGGCCGTGGGGAGCGACCGAACGGAGCGTCAGCCGGACGCGCTGGCCGTCGCGCGCTGGTGTGCCGCCCAGGGCTGGCCCGTCCATCCGCTGGCCCCGGGACGCAAGACCCCGCCCGCGAACTGCCAGCCCTGCCAGGACTCGCCCCACTCCCCCAGCGAGTGCCCCTGCCACCGCGTCGGTCGCTGGTGCCACGGCTTCCACGCCGCCACCACCGACCAGGACCTGATCGGCGCCTGGTGGCGGGTCAACCCGGGCTTCGGCACCGGGGTCGCCTGCGGCCCCGCAGGCCTGGTCGTCATCGACGTCGACAGCCACCCCGCCGACGTCCCCGCCCGGGACCGCCTCCTGCCCGGTATCCCGATCCACGACGGCGTCGACCTCGACGGACTCGAGAACGGCTACCACACCCTCGCCCTGCTCGCGGCGCTGCGCAAGGCCCCCGACCCGTCCCAGGACAGCGGAACCCTGCGCGTGCGCACCCCCTCCGGCGGCCTCCACCTCTGGTACCGCGACGACACCCACCACCGCTTCACCTGCTCCACCGGCTCCTCCACCGGCCGGGCCCTCGCCTGGCAGGTCGACGTCCGCGCCCACGGCGGCTACATCGTCGCCCCCAGCACCGTCACCACCGGCGGCACCTACACCCCGCTGCCCGGCGCCACCACCCCCGCCCCACTCCCCCGGTGGCTGGCCGAGGAACTCATCCGCACCGGGCACCTCAAGGACCGCCCGAGCCCGCAGCCCCGCACGCCGCAGCCCGCCGTCCCCGACCGCGCCCGCCAGGCCGTGGTCGCCGCGGGCGGTGGCAAACGCGGAGCCGAGAAGGTCCTCGACACCGTCCTCCAGGACGTCACCGACTGCGCCACCACCCCCGAGGGAGCCGGCTTCACCGGCAAACTCAACCGCGCCGCCTACACCGTCGGCGGACTCGTCTCCGCCGGACACCTCACCCACGCCGCCGCCGAGCGACTGCTCGCCGACGCCGCCCGCGCCGCCCGCCCCTCCCAGGACCGGCAGAGCTCCGCCGTGATCCGCTCCGGCCTCGCCGCCGGAGCCCGGCAGCCCCTGCACGTCGGGAAGGCGCGAGGATGAGCGACAGCACCCGCAAGAGGACGGTCTTCGACCCCGTGGCCGCTGCCCAGCAGATCCTGGAGTACCCGCCGGTCCCCGGGCCCGCACAGGCCCCCTGGCACGGCACCGCAGTCCAGGACAGCCTCCTCGACACACCCGCCCCCGCAGCGCCACAGACGCCCGTCCAGCCCCTCCAGGCGGCCCCGGCCGCTGATCGGCCGGACCGGGCCCCGGCAGGCCCGCAGGCGAGCCCGCACGGCCTCCTGCCCGACTCCCTGTCCGACCGCGGCAACGCCAAACTCTTCGTCCACCTCTACGGACGCGACTACCGCCACGTCCCCGGCATCGGCTGGTACCGCTGGGCCACCCACCGCTGGCAGCTCGACGAGGACGACACCGTCCTGTGGGCCGCCGGCGAGATGGCCGAGAGCGTCGCCACCCACGACCCCCGCGGCGTCTACACCAACGCCGACCTGCGCCGCCACCGCCGCCGGGCCCTGTCCACCTCCGGCATGAACGCCATGCTCGCCCAGGCCAAGTCCGCCCCCGGCATGGTCCTCAACGCCTCACTCCTGGACGCCGACGCCTACGCCCTGTGCACCCCCGGCGGCGTCGTCGACCTGCGCACCGGTGCCATCGCCCCGCCCGACCCCAAGGTCCACCACCACTCGCGCTCCACGACCCTCGCCCCCGCCCGGATGCCCACCCCGCGCTGGGACCGCTTCCTCACCGACACCTTCGGCGACGACAAGGAAGGCCGCCAGACCCGCGACTTCCTCCACCTGCTGCTCGGCTACTCGATCAGCGGCGACGTCGGCGCCCAGGTCATGCCGTTCCTCTACGGCCAGGGAAAGAACGGCAAGTCCGTCCTCCTGGACGTCATGATCCAGCTGCTCGGCGACTACGCCGACGCGGCCCCGCCCGGCTTCCTGATGGCCAAGACCTTCGACGGCCACCCCACCGACCTCGCCGAACTCCACGGCCGGCGCATCATCGTGTGCTCCGAGCTCAAGCCCGGAGACCGCTTCGACGAAGCCCGGGTCAAGCTCCTCACCGGCGGCGACAAGATCAAGGCCCGCCGGATGCGCCAGGACTTCTTCTCCTTCGAGCCCACCCACAAGCTCTGGCTCCTCGGCAACCACCGCCCCGAGGTCGGCACCGGCGGCTTCGCCTTCTGGCGCCGAATGCGCCTCATCCCCTTCGAACGCGTCGTCCCCGAGGAACGCAAGATCGACAACCTGGCCCACGTCCTCGTCGCCGAAGAGGGCCCCGGTATCCTCGCCTGGCTCATCGACGGCGCCCGCCGCTACTTCGCCGGTGAGAAGGACCTGGCCGGCCCCCAGGCCGTCCAGACCGCCACCACCGCCTACGCCGAGACCGAGGACCACGTCGGCCGCTTCCTCAAGGAGGCCTGCATCACCGGGGAGGGCATGCGTGCCGAACAGTCCCAGCTCTTCGGCGCCTACACCCGTTGGTGCGGCTTCGAGGGAGCCAATCCCGTATCCGGTCGTGCGTTCGCCGCACGAGTCCGCGAGACACTGGGTATGACCTCTCCCAAGGAGATGGTCCTGTCCAACAGCCGCAAGTACTACCCGGGCATCGGCCTGATCACCGACGACACAGAGGAGCAGAACGCGTGAGCGCGCTGATCGACCCGGCCGAGCTCGCCCACGAAACCGACCTCGTCTGGCTCGAGGACACCACCGACCTCGACTACGTCCGCCAGTCGCTGGACCGCCTCACCACCCGGCGCGGCCGCCCCGCCTACCACCGCGACGGCCGCATGGTCGGCTACGCGATCCTCGGCCCCGACGCCAAGTCCTCCCGGGCCTCCGGCACCTTCCGCCGCCGTGTCTTCTGGCTGCTCCCCCACGACCGCGACCAGGACCCGGACGGCCTCTACACCACCGGCGCCCCCTCCGAGGCCGTGGACCCGCGCACCGTCGCCCCCGGCGTCAAGGGGTACAAGACCGAGCGTTCCGAGGGCGGCCCGGCCTCGCCGGCCATGCTCGAACTGGGGATAACGCTCCCGAAGGCCTGACCTGACCGCTTCGGAACGAAGGCGGTGGGGGTGCGACCCGGACCCGGGTCGCACCCCCACCGCCTTCGTGGTCCGGTCGCTGTCGTTCGCGCAGCTGCCTCTGGAGAGCCGGCCGGCCGGTCAGGGAGGAGCCCTTTCAGGAACCCGCCGTGTCCGGGGCACCGGCCGGCTCCTCGGCCCCGGCCGGAGAGCACTCCACCGATGGCACCGGCGATACGGGCCATCGACCGGTTCTGCCCAGCCGGGGTCCCGCGCGACTGCGGGCGTCACCCGGGCGTGGCGCTGCGGGGCCACGCTGCTGACCTCGGTGCGCTCATCACCCCGGTCGACGGCTACAGTCGCTGTCCCATCTGTCCAGAGTCGCTGTCCCCCCGTCTACAGTCGCTGTCCCACCCGTCGTGGTCGCTGCACCGCGAAGTCGGTCGACCTCCGCCTTCAGCATGGCCAGCGCGCCCCCAGGCCTTCGCTCCGTCAAGGCCCAGGCCCCGCTTCCGGGCCCGCACGGCCATCCGGCGTGCGACTCCAGCCCATCCGGGAACTGCTCGCCGCCCCCCGGGCCACCAACGAAGCCGTACCGAAACAGCGACTGAAGCGACTCACCTCCGCCCTTGTCTGCGCACCCGCGAACTCGCTCGGCTGCGTACCCATGAACGTGCCCATCGAGTCGGGCTTGGGGAGCCGGCGACAGGGTGCGGCCTCCGCTCTCAGGGGATGATGACGACCTTGCCGCGGATACGGCCGGCTTCACTGAGGCGGTGGACGTTCGCGAGGTCGGCCAGCGGGTGTGAGGCGCTGATGTCGAGTGCGACCTTCCCCGCGTCGACGAGTCCCACGAGCGCGGCCAGGTGCGCCGCGTCGTTGCGGGCGACCATGTGCGTCGCTCGCACCCCGGCGTCGGCAGGCGGTTCGACAGGGGTCGCGATCGAGACGATCCGCCCGCCCGGCCGTACCGCGGATGCCAGCGCCGCGGCATCACGCGAACTCAGCGCAACGAGATTGAGCAGAGCGTCCACAGGGCCGTCGAGCGCGGTGACGACCGGCCCGGCGGTGTAGTCGATCACGTGGTCCGCCCCGTGCCGCCGGACTGCCCGGTCGCTGCGGGCACTGGCCGTGGCGATCACCTCGGCCCCGGCGTGCTTGGCGAGCTGCGTCACGAAGCCGCCGACCCCTCCCCCCGCGCCGTTGACCAGCACCCGCTGGCCGGCGGCCACCTTCCCGTGCTCGAACACCGCCTGCCAGGCCGTCAGGCCCGCCACCGGCAGGGCCGCGGCGTGCGTGAGAGGAACGGAGGCCGGCGCCGGAACCAGCAGCGCACCCGGCGCCCGCACGTACTCGGCCGCCGCGCCGGCACCCTCCAGCCGCCCGACGACCCGGTCGCCGACGGAGAACCCCTCGGTCCCCGGGCCGATCCCGGCAATCGTGCCGGCCACGTCCCAGCCCAGCGTGTAGGGGAGCTCCACGGGGAGGAACGCCTGCAGCAGGCCGGCGCGCAACGCGGCCTCGGTGGGGTTGAACGAAGTCGCCGCGACGCGGACGAGCACGTCACCGGCGCCGGGTCGCGGCCGCGGAACGTCGTCGAAGCGGATCACGGACGCATCGCCGAACGCGTGAATACGCGCGGTCTTCATCTTCATGCCGTGAACCTACGGCCGTCCACGGAGACGATCCATACGCCAGGGTGCCCTGTTCATGCGCGTTCGTCTCATGCGCGCGCGTCTCATGCGTACGCTCGCCCCATGGATGTGCTCAGCGACGTGATCACGGTGGCGCGAACCGGCCGGCCCCGGTCGGCACACGTGCGATGGCACGCCCCCTGGGGGCAGCAGTTCGCGTCCGTACCGGGTTCGGCAGGCTTCCAGGTGATCCTGGAGGGCCACTGCTGGCTCCTGCCGCCACACGCGGCGCCGGTCCGACTGGACACGGGCGATGTGCTGTTCCTGCCGCACGGCAGCGGGCACACCCTGGCCGACAGCCCGGCAACGGCGGCCACAGCCCCGGTCTGCAGCCCCGACGACGCCGAGTCGCCCGGGCCCTACGCGTCGGACAGCGTCGACCGGCACGGTCAGGGCGGCCCGGCCACCGTGGTGCTCTGCGGCGCCTACCGGCTCGACCCGTCCCGAACCCACCCCCTCCTGCTGACCCTGCCCGAGCTGATCCACCTGCCGGCCGATCCAGGCCGCCATCCCGAGTTGCACGCGGCGGTGCGACTCCTGGCCGCCGAGGTGGGCAATCCGCGCCTGGGCACCAGCGCGACCGTCCCCGCACTCCTGGACACGCTCCTGATGTACATCCTGCGCATCTGGCTCGCCGAACAGCCCGCCCGCGACAACATCACCGGCTGGGCCGCGGCGCTCAACGACCCGGCGGTCACCGCCGCCCTCCACGCAGTCCACCGGGACCCGGCAGCGCCGTGGACCGTGGCGACACTCGCTGCGGAAGCCGGCCTCTCCCGGGCAACGTTCGCCAGGCGCTTCACCTCGATGATCGGTCAACCGCCCCTCGGCTACTTGACCTGGTGGCGACTGACCACGGCAGCCCGCCTCCTGCAGGCGACGGAAGCACCCCTGAGATCCATCGCCGCCCAGGTCGGATACACCTCCGAGTTCGCCTTCGCCAACGCGTTCAAGCGCACGCACGGACTGGCCCCCGGCGCGTACCGGCGCCGAAGCTGACTCGGCCGCGAGGACGGTGAGCACGTTCACCTGTACGCGACCGGGCACATCCAGGTGTCCGCCGACAGCCCTTGCCTCCACGAGGCCGATTCCCCGAGGAACACCGCCCCAGCTACCGGGGCACGCCCTGCCGGCCGAGGCCGGCTGGTCCCGGCCCAGGCACCCAGGCGCAGCGCGACGAGAATCCGGGTGCGTACCTCACCGGATCCTTGCGAAGATCACCGGTATGACCCAGACGCCCACCGGCCACGACGGCTCCGACGACCCCTTCGCCGAGATCGGCGATCCCGTCCTGGCCGTCACGGACAAGCGGCGGGGCCTGCTCGCCGTCGCCGTCGCCGGCGCGCACGAGTACGACGAGGCGAAGACGGTCGGCGTCTTCGACGTCACCGACCGCGCCCGCCGCCGCTGGCTCATCAGCTCGCAGTACCCCGTGCACGCGATGGCCTTCCATCCGGTCCGCCCGTTGCTGGCCGTGGGGTCCGGGGACTACGACGGGGGCTACCACTTCGAAGGGGAGCTGCTGCTCCTTCACCTGGAGACCGGCAGGGTCCGGTCGCTCATCGAGCACGACTTCGGACGGCAGGTCCTCGGGCTGGAGTGGCTCAACGACCAGGACCTGCGCGTCCTCATGGCGCCGCACGACGACTGGAAGGACAACAAGGCCCACGTGGAAGGGCACGTCGCCGTGGTACGCCGCGCCGACTGGACCAGGGTCGACGCGAAGTCGGTCACCGGCCGCGACCTGGCCGGCCCCCGGGTGCCGGCGCCGCGACCGGACCACCGGGAGGCCGCCCGTCAGACGGTCGCCCGCCTGACGGCGCCACAGGTACGCCGGCACCACACCGACGGTCGGAACGGGTGAGGACGCGCCCCCGGCGGCCGACCTCGTGGACGAGGTCGGGGACCTCTGGATCGCGGTGATTCGGCTGGCTCCGAAGTAGAGGAACAGCGCGCCGTTGATCCAGCGCAGATCGAGGAGACAGGGGCTCGCGGGCGCATCTCCGGTGCTGAAGGAATGACCTCGACAGGGGTAATGGGCTCGTCGATTTTCCGCGGAAAATTTCCGAGTCATCCAGCAGTCGGGCCCGGCCAGCTGGACGCCGGCCGAAATCCGGTGGAGGCGCGTACCCGCCTGAGGTTCGATGTCCCTGTCCTCCAGGCGGCCGCTGCGTGCGGTCTCCTGAAGACTGCCGACCCCGCCGACCCGCCCTGGAGACCGAACCAGATGACCGACCAGATCCACGACATGACGGCGAATCGGTACGTCTACCTCGACCCGGACGGGTGCGGCGGAGGCTGGATGTTCGTCATCGTGGCAGCGCCCACCGGGGTGGTCTACCAGAACCAGTGCGGCGGTCATGCCTGCGCTCAGTACGAGCAGGAGGGCTACCTTGTCCCGCTCTACGGAGCAAACCTGGACGAGGACCTGAACGCGATCTTCGTCGGCGAGCTGAAGGGCTGGGGCATGCGCGGGCAGGAGTGGCCAGCCGGGATGCTCGACCGGTTGCGGGCCGCCGTCGACGCTCTGGGGATCTACGGTTCCGGTCGCCATGACGTCTCCAGTCCACCGTCTCTGGTCCTCGACGAGTCCAGGCTCTCCGAGGCGGCCGAGGCGTGGATCCCGGTCATCACGCCTGACGGTCCCGGGGTACTGGTCTGGGAGAACTCCGACTAAGGCTCTCCCGCAACCCATCTCGGGCTCATGCCCGGATGCCCCGAGCAGCCGAGGCGACAGTCCGCCAGCCGCCTGCGCGGAGGCTGCGCAGGTGAGCGATACCGATGATCGCTCAGTAGCCGCAGCCCCCTGAGCAGCCCTACGGGACAGCACAGCTCCGCCCACATCGAGGCCCCGAATTTTCCGCGGAAAATTCGGGGCCTCGAAGGTGCAGCAACGGCTCCCGCAGGCCGACCGGGATTCCGACAGGACAGGACAGTGTTCGGGCCTCCGACCGTCCTGCGGCATCCAGCAGTCCCGGCCCCCAGCCAGTAGCGGTAGCTGCGAGAGCCTTCCCCTTGAGCCTGCACGCATCGGACCAGGCGCCGACTCCCCCGGCGCTCTACAGCCGGGCCCGCCCGGCCCACCGCGCTCCGTACCGCCTGGCCCGGGCGGTCGCTGACCGGGGACGGACCACAGGTGCAGCCATCCGTACGGGACGTGCCTCACCACCGGCCACTCCCCCGGCGCGTTGACAGCCTCTCCCCCAGCGCCTCCGAATTTTCCGCGGAAAATTCCGGGACGCGCGAACGGCACCGACGAGTCGATGCGCCAGGCCGGCCGGCTCGTACCGTCCGGGCCGTGATGCCCACCGGCCGGGGCCCCGCATGTTGAGTTCCTGCATCCCCCAGCATCGAGCGGTGCGCCACTGGCTTCTCGCCCGACCGTCACGACCACGGGCTCGGTGAACAACCCCCATCAGAGCAACAGGCCAACAAGCATGATGCCGGGACAACCTGACTTTCCCGCGGGACCGCCATCCGGGAGCGGCGGCCTCAGGTGTCCGAGCGAGTCCCCACGATCCCCCGGTGACCGACGACGAGATCATCGAAACCTGCCGCAGGATCGCCCGGGGCCGGAACGCTCCCCCACCCGCGCCGCCCGAGGCGGTTTCTTCGGCGCCTCCACACCGAGGCCTTCCACGGCGGCTTCGGACCCGCCGACAAGGGGCTGCCGGTCGACATGGAGCAGTGCCACGAGCACATCGCGGAAGCCCATGAGTACGGACCGGATCCGACTGGGGGAGTACCAGCCGGAGTGGTGCCGCTCCACGACCGGGGCTGCACGATGTGGTCGATGGTCGACTTCCGCGACGAGGACGGCGCGATGTGGTCCAACGCCGACGGCGACTGCCGACCGCAAGGCGTCACCCTCGCCCACTGGCTGACGACCGCGTTGAACGACGAGCTGCGCTTCGCCCGGCCGGGCGGAGTCCCCTTGGAAGGTGGATGGCATCGGCGGACGCTGCCGACCGACCACCAGGGGGCACTGACCGGTGGACGATCAGACAGGGGAAACGAGACGGATCCGCCCAGGCCCTCCCGGGCGACTCCACGTCGGTCCGATCGACTGGACACGGATGCGCGACTGCCGTGGGAACGTCGAGCGTGCTCCCGCGCTGCTGGACCGCGTCGAGCACGAGGAAGATGCCGAAGCGTGGAAGGAACTCGGATACCGGCTGTGTCTGGAGGATGACCTCGTCTTCCCCGCCTGGTGCGGCTCGCGGCGGACAACCCGCAGGCGCGCGCACTGGCCGGGACGATCGTCCGCTGGGGGAGGGGCGCCACGGCTGTGACGAGCTGCTCGCGGACCGCGTCGACACGATCGCTGAACTTCGTGTGCTGCTGGACCAGTACCTGAAGTCGCGGCCGCCCGACTATCTCGCGGCATTCGTCGATCTGCTGGCCGCCAAGGAGCAGTACCACTGGAGCGTCGGCCCGGGCGACTTCACCGACGGCTTCCACCACCTTCCCTGTCCTCCCTGCGATGCCGAGGTGACGATCGCCATCGGAGACGACGGGCGGTACTCGGCGATCAGGGACTGGCACCTCGGAGACGTCGACCGACGCGACCTGCGGCCGGCGTCCCCCGAGCACCTCTCGGGGGATCGGGCGATGTATGGATGAGGCTGCTGTCCGGGATGGACAGGAAGCCCCTCGCCGACGGCGTCACCCATCTCCCCGGCAACACCGAATGCCCTCGCTGCGCCAGCGTGTTCAATCTCGCGGACGAGGACACCTTCGCCAACCGCTCGGGCCGGTAGATCGCGGGCCGCGACACGGTGACGTCGCGGGGGAGTCATGACAGGAGAGGATCAGCGGATCGACGCCGATCCCTGGTCCAACGCCGGGCCGCTTTCGCCCCCTGAGGGTCGGACTCACCCGACGCCCAGGTCGGCCTGTTGGCCGTGCTGCCCAAGGCACCCGTTCTTCGGTCGGCCGATTTTCCGCGGAAAATTCCGTGGCCCAGGGTCGTCCCGTCATTGATCTCTGGCAGATCAGGGCGGGGTGATCCGCCTCTGGGCGGGAATCACCGGTGCGCCCCCGGAGGAGGATGTGCAGACGGGCAATGCCGAGCATCGCGTGGTGGACGCCGTTGGACACCCCGAGCAGCGGTGCAAGCTGTCGCAGCGTCAGGCTCGTGCGTCAGTAGACGGAGGCCGGCAGGCTCCGGGCCTCCAACGGCAGGCCCCACCGGGCGGCCTCGGCGCACCGTGCCGGCCCCTTCGCGGCGGAGCATCGTGACCAGCGTCCGGAAGTCGCGCGAGCCCAGCCCAATGAACGGGCGGGCCGTCGAGGACGGGGCCGACGCCGTGATCACACCTGCCACTCCAAGATCACGGCGTTGGCAAGGTCGGACCCGTGGATCTCTCTACGGCCAGGAGGCGGAGGTTGCCGCTCCAGGTCTCGCAGCGGACACCGCCCGATGCGAAGTCCAGTTCAAGTGCCACGCGCCCTGTTGCCGGATTCCATTCCTGCCGGACTCCGAGCACAACCTCGCCGAGGTGGGCCGCGAACGGTGTCTCGTCACGCACGGGCAGAACGTCGATCCGGCCCCAGTCGCCCATGTCGAAGCCTTCATCCGGCCCGGAGGACTCGACCATGAGGCACCAGTCCGTGCCGCTGGCGATGTTGGTGGACCTGCCTCGATCGTCGATCAGCCACACCTCGACCGGGCCGTCGCCAGGATGCCCGGCGTGCGTGTGCCACGACGCCAGCACCTCGACGAGCCGGCTACCGACCAAAGACCAGGGGTCGATGCCAGGTCCGTGCAGCGGGCAGGCCGGGTTCACGAGTTCCACCCGGGGACCGTACCGCGACCGTCAGCGCCACCTCACCCGCTTAGACGGGGACAGCCGTCAGGAGAACACAGGACGGCTCAGCGACACGGAACGCCCGCGGCGTGCCATCGCTCCGTCGGACCTCCGCTCTCGCAAGGCGTCCCCCCGGCTCCGAATTTTCCGCGGAAAATTCGGAGCCGGGGGAGTGGGGGAGCCGGGGGAGTGGGGAGTCGCGGCCGGTGGCGCCTGTGTTCACCCTCAATCGATGCCATGGCCCCGGCACTGCAGACAGCATCACCCCTGCCGGTGACGGCCTCGGGACGCGTACACCGGGCTCTCGTCACCGCTGTCCCGCTGCCAACGGCGGCTGGGATGTCAGTGCTATCGGAGATGCTCGGTGACTGCCGTCGCCGAACCAGGGGGTCCTCAAGTGCCGATCCGTATCGCCAGCCGTCGCCGTTCGATGGCCTCACTGACCGCCGCCTTCCCCGGCGCCGAGGTCATCGACGTCACCTCCAAGGCACCGGAGCCGTGGGTGCGGCTGAGCCCGTTCTACCCGCACGGCGACCTCCCGGTGCCCTACAGCGACGGAGTGACAAGTCAGTCCGTCGAGGGGATCTGGCAAGCCCTCAAGGTCTTCCAGGACTCCGACGTCGATCCCGCGAAGCTCCGGATCACCACGATGAAGGGCCTGAAGCGGACAGTCCGCCGGTACGGCCCCGTCCTGGGCCACCGAACCGGTCTGGACGGTGACCGGTTGCTGCCCTACGAAACGGCCCGGCGCCGTATCTACCTGCCGGCCTACCGCTGGGTCCTCGAGCACCGAGCCACCGATCTGATCGAGCTGCTCAGGAGCAAGCACGACGTCGTACTCCTGGACTACACCACCAACGGGGACGTGACAGTCCCTACCACCCCGCTCTCGCACGCCGCGCTCATCCAACTGCATATAGAAGGACGCTGGCCCAGCGAAAACGACCCCGAGACTCCCCGCAGTGCCGGCAGCCGGACGCCATGAACGGGTGATCCGGGGCCAACCGCCGGGCGGTGCCCGAGCAGACGGCCCCCGATTTTCCGCGGAAAATTCCGCGGCCCGACAACTGCTGCAGCGCCGGGCCGCCGAGGGATTGCTCCGCCCTCCGAACCTGCCTCAAGGCGGCCCGTCAGCTGGATCCGGATTTTCCGCGGAAAATTCTTCCGGCCTGCTCCCTGCCCTGGCCCCCGCCACCCAGGTGTCAGGGGCTTGCGGCACTTGATCCGACCAGACCCCATCCGACACACCCCCGAGGTGACGCCATGGACGAGTACGCGATCCCGATCCTCCCGAGCCGGGACCTGGACGAGACACATCAGTTCTACGATCGCCTCGGCTTCAGCTCCCGCGGCCGCTGGGACGGGCCGGACGGCTACCTGATCCTCGTCCGGGGCACCGTCGAACTCCACTTCCGCCACGACCCCGACGTGGACCCGCTGGCCACTGCCGGCAGCTGCTACCTCCAGGTTCGGGACGCCGACGCCCTCCGCCGCGACTGGGCACTGACCGGCATCCCCAGCGAGCCGTCGACCGGCAGCCGCCTGACTCCCGTGGCCGACACCGACTACCGGATGCGGGAGTTCGCCCTGGTCGACCGCAGCGGCAACCTCCTCCGGATCGGCAGCCCACACGGTTCCTAGTGCCGAGACCGCATAGATACCTCAGGGATCTAACGCGTCAAGCCGAGGCGTGGAGCAGCTGTGTAGCCTGTCGCTCCGTTCGAATAGATGGAGGGCCTGAAGGTGGACGTCGAACAGCCTCATGCAGCGATCGAACTCCCTGAAGGATCTTGGTGGGAGTGGGACGTTGTCGCGTGGGGCCGTGGGCAGTTTCGGCTCGCTGCCGATCACGATCTGACCTACCACCACGGCCTAGAACTGGTCTTCGGCGACCCACTCTTCGTCAACTGCCCGTCGTATTTCCAAGATCCTCTCTTTCGCGTGCCCACGCCTGAAGAGTTGGCGGCGGCGATAGGCCTGCTTGGCGAAGACCCGCCCGTGCTGGTCGCCTTCGAAGCAGACGCAGGCGGGACGGAGCCTGCCTCGTGCCTCATCGCTGCGGATCGCCTGGACATTGTGCAGGAGACCGTATTGAGGTACTGGCGCGAGGACGCAGCTCCTGATCAGCGGTTCGCTCCGTGGGTCAAGCCTTCAGGTCGGTGACGGTGACGGTGACGTGACGGGGTCAGGCGGCCGCGGACCCCCGACTCGTCCTGCATGGTCGGGAAGGCCAACGCCTCGTCGTGGCGTCGGCCCTTCTGGAGGCAGTGGTAGAGCTGGCCGATCATGCGGTTGAAGAGGTTGCGCTGCGCGGCGGCGTGCCAGTCCCCATGGCCGTCGCGTCGCGACCCGGGCGGGCGCCAGCGGCTGTCTCCTTGAAGATCGGTGATGCGGACAAGCCTCCCGAGGCCGGCGCCTGGGCGTTGCGGGGCCTGAATTTTCTGCGGAAAATTCCGGTCCCAATGCGGGAGTTGGACAGATCCGCGGTGGGGGAGGGCCAGCTGTCCTTCCGGTGCTCTGACTGCATAGGTCCACCGGGTTGGCGCTGACAGAGCCTCGGCCGGTTGGATGTCGCGAGACGTTCAGCTTGGGAGGGGCGCGATGGCGGAGCCGGTCGTGGTCCGCAAACTCACGGACCAGGAAGGCCAGCAGCTACAGAGGATCGTGCGTCCGGGCAGTACGAGTACGGTGCGGTACCGGCGGGCGATGATGCTGCTGGCCGCCGCACAGCCAGGGCGCGCGCTCCCCGCCCCTGGGCTACTTGAGCAGCCGGAAGCCGGGCTGGCCGACCCAGGCCCGCAGGAACCCCGCGGTGCCGAGCACCATCGGATAGTCCCCGTCGGTTACCCCCAGCACTCCTGGAAGTTCGTCGACCACTGTTGCCTGTCCCTCCAGCAGCTCGACCTTGACCACGCCCCCGAGGACGTCGACGATCGCCGCGGTCAGCAGGGCGGTGGCCACGTGGTCAATCCCACGGTTGCAGCCGGCGCTGACGTTCACAGCTTGTGTCGGCTTGAAGCCGAGGACTGCTTCCACCTCGGACTCATCCGCGTGCTCCGCCTCGAAGATGCCCTCGTCACCAGCCCCCGGCCCCAACAAATGGACCAAGAAAGGCCGGTCCGCCTCGTGCGGATCGAGAGTCGCGGGCGCTTCGATGCCCAACCGCTCCACGGGCACGTTGACGTCGAAGTATCCCTGCCGCAGCTGCTCAAAGTGGGTGGCGAGCCCTCGTATCAACGAGCGGAACCCACTCAGCGCAACCGGGGAGACCGGCTCCGCCAATTCGATCACCAGCGTCGGACCAGCCATGCCGGGAGCCTAGCGCCCTGCCTGGCTCCGATACACCCCAGTTCCCCCCACCCCGGATCCAGCCGGCCCGGGCCGCGAAGCCCTGGCCTTTCGCGCCAGCAGCGAGGCGGGCCTCGAGTACTGCAACGGCTGGACCGCGGAATAGGTCTGCTTCTCCAGCCGAACCTCGACCGGCGGGACGGGAACCTCCCACGCGGCTCCGAGGTTCTTGGCCGTCATGAACTCCGCCCTTCGCCTCGAGGCCGCTTCTCGCTGAGAATCGTGATGTTGCTGCCAGAGCTATGCCAAGCTCCGAGATCTGAAGACAAATGACCTCATTAGACGTCTGATAGACAAGGTCTGGCGTTGATTGCCAGCTCGCGAGAAATTATGACGTGACGTCAGAACATGCCTCGGGGGCCGGCCGCTCTGCCAGTGCGCCGACTTGCCGGAGTCCGTGAACGGCTCGCTCTCGGTCCCGATGCGGCGCGACGATCTGGCCCCACGTGCCGCGGACCTGCTGGAGTGGGTGTTCCTCGTTCACATGGTTGCTCCCTTCGCTGCCGGCTGACCCCCGCGGGCGCGGGGAGGAGGCTTTCTGACCTGAGACGAAAGGAGCGCTTTGCCATTTCTTGACGATGGGCCGTTTGCTGCTTCTCGGGCAGTGGCCGTGAAGGTGTCAAGGAACGCCTAAGAGGCTGGGCAGCGGCAGCTGCGTGAACCGTCGGCTGGTGGAGACGACGGCGAGCCGTAGATGGTGGGCAAAGCCCCGCAGCGGCGGCAACCGCTCCGATTGGCGTGTTCGTGGCGGCCCCTGGCAGCGTGCGGCCAGGAGGGCTCAGGCGGTGTCGTCCCTCATCACCAGTACGGTTCCACATGGCGGCCCCGCCAGCCTGTGAGGCGGTCGCTGGCGTTCGGTCTGGAGTGGCTGGGGGCGCCCGACGCGGCGATGATGGGCAGATCGTCCGGCGCTTGGCCATGGTGGCCCCGCCGTCGGTCAGACGCGGGGCGCGGCCACCCGCGGCCCGCGCCGGCGGCGCGAGGGGCTCTGCGCGTCCCCCGCCTACGGGCGGACCGAGGAGGCACTGTGAACGGCTACCCCCCGATCGGGGCGCACGGCATCGTCGGCGACCTCCAGACGGCGGCGCTGATCGCCGCCGACGGCACGGTCGACTGGTGGTGCACCCCCCGGTTCGATTCCCCCAGCGTGTTCGCCTCGCTGCTCGACAGCGACCGCGGCGGCTACTGCCGGCTTCACGCCGACGTCAGCGAGGAGGCGACCGTCCGCCAGTTGTACCTGCCGGACACCGCCGTCCTGATCACGCGTTTCATGGCGCCGAGCGGTGTCGGCGAGGTACTCGACTTCATGCCGCCCGACCCGTCGCCGACGCCGTCGGCCACACACCGGCTGGTCCGGGTGGCGCGGGTGGTGCGCGGCAGCATGCCGTTCGAGCTGCTGTGCCGGCCTCGCTTCGACTACGGCCGCGCGCCCCACGACCTGACTCGCCTGGACGACGGGTCGATGCTCTTCCGCGGCCCGGGTACGGACCTGCAGGTGCAGACCACCGCGCAGATCGGGCTGCACCCGGACGGCACGGACGTCTCCGCGCGCTTCACGCTGCACGCCGGTGAGCGTGCCGCCGTGGTGCTGACCAGCGAGACGGGCGAGCCCGGCGAGCTGAGCGGCCGACCCGGCGGCCAGGTCCCCACCGCCGAGGCGGTACTCGCCGAGTTCGAGGCGTGCACCGGGTTCTGGACGGACTGGCTGCGATCGTCGCGCTACCGCGGCCGCTGGCACGAGATGGTGACCCGCTCCGCCATCACCCTCAAGCTGCTGACCTACGCCCCGACCGGCGCCCCGATCGCCGCCGCCACCATGGGCCTGCCGGAGCAGATCGGCGGTGAACGGAACTGGGACTACCGCTACACCTGGGTGCGCGACGCCTCCCTCTCGGTGCGCGCCATGATCGACCTGGGCTTCACCGCGGAGGCGAGCGCATTCCGCCGGTGGCTGCGCGAGCGCCTGGACGCCAGCGGCACGGCCTCCGGCGAGCCGCTGCAGATCATGTACCGGGTCGACGGCGAACCGCACCTCACCGAGGAGGTACTGGACCACCTGGAGGGCTACCGCCGCTCCGCGCCGGTGCGGGCCGGCAACGCCGCCGCCGACCAGATCCAACTCGACATCTACGGCGAGGCCGCCTACGCCTTCGCGCAGGCCGAGGACATCGGCGGCATCCGCGGCTGGCAGGCCTTCACCCGCGTCATCGACTGGCTGGTCGACCACTGGGACCGCCCCGACGAGGGCATCTGGGAGACCCGCGGCGGCCGCCAGAACTTCACCTACAGCCGGCTGATGACCTGGGTCGCCTTCGACCGGGCGATCCGGCTCGCCACCGCCCACTCCCGCCCCGGCGACGTGGCCCGCTGGCAGGCCGCCCGCGACACCGTGTTCCGACAGATCGTCGACTCCGGCTGGAGCGAGAAGCGACGCGCCTTCGTCCAGCACTACGACACCGAGGTCCTCGACGCGTCCCTGCTCCTGATGCCGAAGGTCGGCTTCCTCACCCCCACCGACCCGGACTGGCTGACCACCCTCGACGCCATGGACACCGAACTCGTCAGCGACAGCCTGGTCTACCGCTACGACCCCGCCGCTTCCCCCGACGGCCTGCGCGGCTCCGAGGGCACCTTCAACCTGTGCAGCTTCCTGTACGTGGAGGCACTCGCCCGGGCCGGACGCCTCCACCAGGCCCGCTACGCCTTCGACAAGATGCTCACCTACGCCAACCACGTCGGCCTGTTCGCCGAGGAGATCGGCCCCTCCGGCGAGCAGCTCGGCAACTTCCCGCAGGCGTTCACCCATCTGGCCCTGATCGACGCCGCGATCGCCCTGGACGAGGAACTCGACCGCGCCGAGCGCCGGCCCCGCTGACCGCACACGCCGCCGGCCGCCCCACGTCCACGGGAGGGCCGGCGACGTGCCGGCCGGTCGCGCGCCGCTACAGCGGTGTGGCCCGGTCTGCCCCGTCGGCGGCGGGTGGGCCGACTCGCGGCAGCAGGGCGGCGGCGGCCAGGCCGCCCAGGCCGATGACCGCGAGCGCGGCCATCGCGGCCGCGTACGCGCCCTTGGTCAGCCCCGACACCAGGATCGTGCCGGCGATGGCCGTGCCGAGCGAGGACCCGAGGTTGGAGATGCTGCGCGACAGGCCGGAGATCTCGCCCTGCTGCGACTCGAGGAAGCAGGACTGGACGACGTTGACCGACGGGGTGAGCATCACCCCCAGGCCCAGGCCGATCAGCAGCAGTCCGGGCGCGAACGCCCACGCACCGGGCGTCCAGGCCACCAGGGCCAGCAGCAGGGCGATGCCGGCGATCGTCACGACGAACCCGGCCATGATCAGGGTGCGCTGCGGACGGCGCCGCGCCAGCTTCTCGGCGGCCAGCGAGGAGGCGAGAATGCCGAGCGTGGCGGCCGTGAAGATGACTCCGGTCTGGATCGCGTCGTAGCCGCGCACGACCTGCAGATAGGCGGCCACGGTGAACGAGACGCCCATCAGCATCAGCCACTGCGTGTTCTGCGTGACCAGCCCCAGGTTGGAGGTGCGGTTACGGAACAGCGCCGTCGACAGCAGCGCCTCCCGGCCGGCCCGCTCCCGGCCGCGCACCCAGACGAAGAAACCGACCACCACCACGGCACCGGCCAGCAGCAGCCCCAGCGCCAGCCAGCCGTTGTTGTCGACCGCCAGGATTCCGGTCACCAGGAGCACCAGACCCGCCGCCGACAGCACCGCGCCGACGGTGTCGAAGGGCCGGGAGGGGTCGGGCGGCAGCGGATCGACGAGGCGGCGGCTGAGCACCACGATCGCCACGATCACCAGCGCCTGGAACACGAACGCGGCCCGCCAGCTGATCGCACTGGTGATCAGACCGCCGATCAGCGGGCCCGCGGCCGCCCCGATACCGCCCATCGCCATGATCGCGCCGAACGCGCGCGCCCGGGACGCCGTGTCGGTGAACAGCAGCGTCGTCAGGATGTAGACCGGCGGGATCAGCAACGCCGTGCCCACGCCCTCCAGGATGGAGTTTCCGAGGATCAGCACCCCGAGCCCCGGCGCGGCCGCACTCAGCACCGCCCCGACCCCGTAGACCACCAGCCCCGCCAGCAGGCAGCGTTTACGGCCCCATCTGTCGGTCAGCTTCCCGCCCGGGATCATCAGCGCGGCCATCACCAGCAGGAAGATCGTGATCGCCACCTGGACACCCTGCACGGTGGTGTCCAGGTCCTCGCTGATGTCGTTGATCATCACGTTCATGTTGGAGCCGGCGAAGCTGCAGATGAACTGCGCCAACGCCAGCGGGGCCAGCACCCGCCGCGCCCCCGCTGATGCCGTCCCCGCCATAGCGCCACCTGCCCATTCACCGAATCCACTGGTCCGCGGAGCTGCTCGACCTCGCCCGCACGCGGCCGACGCCGCCGGAGCGCAACCGCCACCCCGACCGTCGCACAGCCCGTCACCACAGGGCCTGAGGCGCGCAGCAGTGGCTGGTCTTCAAAAACCGCCTTCCCGAGTGATCCTGTGATGGTCACCGAGTAGGCCTGCGATCGCGCCGCCGACGACCAGGACGGGGTTCTTCGGGTGGGCCAGGCCAGCGCCGCGGCCAGTCCTGCGGAATTGCCGGGTCGAAGAGGTCGACGGCCTGCATCCACGCCGGTGGTTCGGCTTCCTCGCCCTCGCGGGTGCGGTCCCGCCACTGCTTGAGGGCCGGCAGAAGAAGACGACGCCGAACCAGCTCTGGCGGGCCGGCTGACCGCTCGTCTGCATTCCTCCGCCGAACGCCGCGACGGGTGCGGTCAGCACGCCGATGGAACCGATCCGTCCGAACGCTTCGGCGATCCCGTTGGCGCGGCCGCGGGGCGTGAGCATGAGGATGACCGCGACCAACGGGACGGGACTGATCGCGATGCCCACTGCGGAGGCCTGCATCTGTCCGACGGGGTTGCCCGCGGTGCTCCTGTGGGACGGGGGACTGGTTTCGATGGGGATGCCGCGCGTGGTCAGGCTGCGCAGCGGAATCCGATGTGGCTCATGCCGGTGTCGATCGGTTGCGGGCGGCGGGCGGCGGGGCGGTAACGATGACAGTACTCGTCCGCGCACAACCACGACCCGCCCTTGACGACCTTTCGCGGTACCGCCGGGCCGGGGGCGCGCGGGTCGACGCTGGCGGCTTCCGCGTCGTGTCGTGCGCTGTCGGGCGCGCAGCAGGAGGGGACGGCGTCGCGGCCGCCGGTGACAGCGTGAGCGGGGGCGAACCAGTCCGAGGTCCATTCCCAGACGTTGCCGACCATGTCGTGCAGGCCGTAGCCGTTCGCGGGGTAGCTGCCGACCGGTGCCGGGCCCATCGCGCCGCCGGGGTGGGTGTTGCGCCAGGGGAAGTGCCCGGACCACCAGTGCGCCAGGCGGCGCCCACCGGGAAGCTGTTCGTCGCCCCACGTGTAGGCGGCTCCGTCCAGACCGCCGCGAGCGGCGTACTCCCACTCAGCCTCGGAGGGCAGGCGGTGCCCGCGCCAGCGGGCGTAGGCCTCGGCGTCCTGGTGGGCGATGTGCACGACGGGATGCTGCTTGCGGCCCCGAAGGCCGGAGCCGGGACCTTCCGGGCGGCGCCAGCCGGCCCCGGGGGTCCAGGCCCACCACTGGCTCAGGTCCCGCAGGTCGACCGGGCCGGGGGTGGGGCGGAACACCATCGAGCCCGGCTTCAGCAGTTCTGCCGGCAGGCCCGGGTAGTGCGCCGGGTCCAGCGGGCGCTCCGCGAGCGTGACGTAGCCGGTGGCCGCGACGAACGCCGCGAACTGCGCGTTGGTCACCTGGTGGCGGTCGATCGCGAAGGCGTCGACGGTGACCGAGCGTGTGGGCGCCTCTTCGGGGTAGTGCCGGTCCGAGCCCATGGCGAAGTGTCCGGCGGGAAGGGCGACCATGCCCTCCGGGGCGCTGACCGGCCGGTCACCGCCCGCCGCTGGTCCGGGCAGCAGGGGCATCAAGGGCAGGGAGGCAGGGGCAGGTGCGACAACACCGCAGCCCTTCGTGCCCGGGCTGGGCTCACGCACTCGGCATTCCGGCGACCAGATTGGCCAGGACCTGGTCAATGGTGAAGCTCCCGGCCTTCTGCCGGGGCGGGAACTCCTTGAAAGTGGACAGGAAGTCCGCGACGACCCGCTGGGCCGGCACGAGCAGGAACGCGTGGGCGAGGAACCAGTCGTAGTAGGTGTTCGCGGTGACGTCGGCCTTCTCGAACGGGTCGGTGCGCAGGTTGAACAGCTTGGGCACGCGCAGCACGGTGAACGGCTCAGCCCACAGCGCCATGGTTCCCGGCGAGCGCTGCTCCATGAAGATCAGCTTCCAGTTGTCGTAGCGCAGCGCCATCAGGTCCCCGTCATCGGAGAAGTAGAAGAACTCCCTGCGCGGGCCCTGCTCACTCTGACCGGTCAGGTAGGGCAGCAGGTTGTGGCCGTCGAGGTGGACCTTGTAGGACTGGCCGTCCAGCGTGGTGCCGGCCTTGAGCTTGTCGGCGATCTTCGGCTCACCGGCCGCGGCGGCGAAGGTGGGCAGCCAGTCCAGGCCGGCGACGATCTCGTTGGACACCACCCCGGCCGGGATGTGACCGGGCCAGCGCACCAGGGCCGGAGTGCGGAAGCCGCCCTCCCAGTTGGAGTTCTTCTCGCTGCGGAAAGGGGTCGTGGCCGCGTCCGGCCAGGTGTTGGCGTGCGGGCCGTTGTCCGTGCCGTAGACCACGATGGTGTTCTCAGCGATGCCCAGCTCGTCCAGCAGATCCAGCAGCACGCCGATCAGCTTGTCGTGGTCGATCATCGCGTCGTGGTACTCGGACTGCCAGCGCCCGGACTGGCCCAGGGACGCGTCCTTGACGTGGGTGCGGAAGTGCATGTGCGTGGTGTTGAACCAGAGGAAGAACGGCACGTCATCGCCGGCCTGACGGCGGATGAAGTCCCCGGCTGCGGAGGCGAACTCCTCATCGCAGGTCTTCATCCGCTCCCGGGTCAGCGGCCCGGTGTTCTCGATCCGCTGCCCGCCGTGGCCGTCGGCCCAGGTGTGCAGCACCCCACGCGGCCCGTAGTTCCTGCGGAAGTCCGGGTACTCCTCCTCGGAGGGGTAGTCGCGCTCCTCCGGCTCCTCCTCGGCATTGAGGTGGTAGAGGTTGCCGAAGAACTCGTCGAAGCCGTGCAGAGTCGGCAGATGCTCGTCCCGGGTCGCCCAGGTGGTTCTTGCCGAACTGGCCGGTGGCGTAGCCCTGCTCCTTCAGGACCCGGGCGATGGTCGGGTCCTGCGGCTGCATGCCCAGCTCCGCCCCCGGTAGCCCCACCTTCGACAGACCGGTGCGGAACGGGCTCTGGCCGGTGATGAACGCCGAACGCCCCGCCGTACAGGACTGCTCCGCGTAGTAGTCGGTGAACCGCATACCCTCGGCGGCGATCCGGTCGATGTTCGGCGTGCGGTAGCCCATCAGGCCGTCGCTGTAGCAGCTCAGGTTCGTGATCCCGATGTCGTCGCCCCACAGCACCACAATGTTCGGCTTGCCCGCCATCGTCCGCGTCCCTCTCCTCGGCCCCGCCGGTCCTGCTCCGCTCCCACGCTATGAGTCGGCCGGGCCGCCCGCCGTGCGCAGTGCTGCGAACCGGTGAACCCCCGCGCCGCCGGTCGGCCGGCCGGTGCACGCCCGTCCGGGTGGAGTGGTCTATTTGAGGATGTTGATCGCCCGAGCGATCACCAGGGCCGCCACCACGAGCGAGACGGTACTCTGAGTGATCATCAGCAGTTTGGCCCACGGCTTGACCGGCGACGTGTCGGCCGGACCGAACGACGCGGAGGTCCAGAAGGCCAGCGCCAGGTAGTCCACGAAGACCGGGACCCACGCGGAGCAGGTGCTCTGCTGGAGCTGCATCTCGGGGAACACGAACGCGGGGTCCGCGAAGGGCCGGTGCGCCCGCGCGGCGGCACCGCCCCGGTCCAGATCCCAGTACCACAGCGCGAACGCGATCACGTTGGTCACCCAGATGACCCCGCCCGTCGCGAGAAGACCCGTCGCGTTGTCGGCGTAGAGCTTGCTGTCGGTCAGGATGTCCGCCACCAGGGACGCGGCAGCACCGAGGTTCGCCAGCGTGATGAACGCGATCATCAGGTCGGTCACCACCCGTAGCCACCGTGTCTGCCGATCGATCCGGCCGGGGTCAGCTCCGATCAGGACGGCCAACAGCACCACCATGACCGCCGGCAGCACCCACGACGGGCTCTCGCGATAACTGCGCGGGAGCGCGACGTGGAGCAGCGCGGCGACCAGGACGGCCGACGCGACCGGCCACCAATGCTCGCCGCGCGGCTCTGCCGGCTCACCCGCGGGGGACGGTTCGCCGGGATCATCGAGGCGGGAGTTCATGGCTCATTGTGCTGCCGTCCGGCTCCCGAGAACCGCCCATCGGGTCGACGGTCACCCCCGGGGAGCAACCGTGCGTACGGCCCGCCGTGCGGATCCAGGAGTCGGCCCCCGCTGATCCCCGTCTCACAAGGGGGCGGGTCGCCGTACCCAGAAGGGGGCGGCCCCGCTCCGCCTGCGGGTGGCAGCGGTGGCAGCGGTGGCAGCGGAGGCCGCGGGTGAGGCCGGTGTGGGGGTCGTGGTCCTCGCTGTGGGCGGGGCGGCCGGGCTCCGGGGTGGAGCCGCAGACGGCGCAGCGGTTCCGGTGGTAGGCGAGGAGGCGTTCGGCGGGGCGCTGGCGGTGGTCGTAGGGCGGCAGGGGCCTGGACAGGTAGGCCGGGAGGCGGGTCGGGCGTGGGCGTGACGGTCCCTTGCCGGTTCAGCGGTGCTTCGGTCCGGGCGGCAACGGGCCCGCCCGCCCCCGGGCTGGGGGTGGGCGGGCCCTGTTCCTCTTCGGGCAGTCCCGTCAACGGGCCGGCGTGGAGGCCGTTCCGTGCCGGGTGGGTTCTCAGCTGGTGGGCAGGGTGGTGCCGGGCAGGGTGTCCAGGGGGGCCCAGGCGGGCATGCCGGGCTTGTAGGCGGTGTGGTTGACGGTGCCGGTGGTGCTGGCGTCGAAGAGGTCGACGGTCTTGGTGGAGGCGCTGAACAGCGGGGCGGGGATCCGGCCGGCGGCGAGCTTCGTGGTTCCGCTCAGGGGCTCCCAGGCGCTCCACGGCTTGCCGTTGTTGAACCAGAAGGTGTGGTAGAGGGTGGTGTCGCGGCCGGTGGCGAAGAGTTCGATGGCGTCGGTGGCGGGGTTGTAGAGGGCGTTGGGGGCGCTGCTGAACCGGTAGTCGCCGTTGATGTTCGTCCAGTCGCTCCAGTCCTTCATGCCCGGGGTGTAGTAGCGGTGGGCGATGGGGCCGTCGGTGGTGGTGGCGAAGACCTCGGCGGTCTTGGTCGAGGGGTTGTAGACCAGGCTCGGGCTGCCGGTGACGGTGGCCCCGTCCAGGGGGAGCCAGGCGTTCCACGGCTTGCCGTCGTTGAACCAGTAGGTGTGGTACACGGCGCCGCCGGGTTCGACGGCGAACAGCTCGACCGCGCCGGTGGCCGGGTTGTAGATCGCGCCGGGGGTGGCGTTGAACTTCCGGTCGTGGATGGCGGTCCAGTCGGACCAGCCGGTCATGCCGGGGGAGTAGTACGTGTGGGCGACGGGGCCGTCGACGGTGGTGGCGAAGACCTCGGCGGTCTTGGTCTCCGGGTTGTAGACGGCGGTGGCGCTGCCGGTGAACTTGGTCGCGCCGGTGCCGGCCCAGGGACGCCAGCCCTGCGCGTCGGCCGTGTAGTAGGTGCGCCACATGAGGCCGTCGCTGTCCCTGGCGTACAGCTCGATGGCGTTGGTGGCCGGGTTGTAGAGGGCGGTGGGCGAGCCGGCGAACGGCTTGGTGCCGGCCGGGCGTTCGCTGATCGGCATCCAGGAGCTCCAGCCCTGGCCGTTGATGTTGTACGAGCCCACGACGCGGCCCTTGTCGTCGACGGTGAACACCGTCGAGGTCTGCTTGACGGGGTCGTGGACCGCGCTTGCGGTCGGCGCGGTGGCGGTGTCGCGAACCTGCTGGACCCAGGCGCCGAGGTCGTCGACGCGGGTAGCGGTGGCGCCGGTGCGGGTCTCGGTGGCGGGGGTGCCCAGGCAGCCGCCCTGCCACGAGCGGGAGGCGACGGCGGCGAGTTCGGCCTTGCCGTTGGTCTCGCGGATCACGGGGGCGCCGGTGTCGCCCTTGCAGATCGCGGCGCCGCCCGTGCCGGTGACGGCGATTGCGGTCGGGTTCACGCTGTCCAGGCTGAACAGGCCGGTGTGCAGGGCGGCGGGCACCCATTCGTCCTTGGTGCGCCCGTAGCCGGGAACACGCAGCTTCTCGCCGGCCGTGGGCGTGGCGGTGGCGAGGGCGAGTGGGGCGACGCCCTGGACAGGGGCGGCGAGTCGGGCCAGGACGACGTCGCGGCCGGTGCGCGGTGCGAGCTCGAGGACGTCGACGGTCTTGCCGGCGATGGTGGCGGTGGTCTTCCACTTCGGTGCACCTGGCTGCAGATTCTGCGGCTGGGCGGGGTCGTCGGAGAAGCAGCTGGCGGCGGTGATCACCCAGTTGCGGTCCACGAGCGTGCCGGTGCAGGCGCGGAAGTTGTCGCCGATGACCAGGCGCGCGGTGGCGGTGTAGGTGCCGTTGGCGGCCGTGTCGGCAACCACGGCGTGGGCCGGTGCAGCAGGGAGTACGGAGAGGGCGCCGACTGCGGTGGCGGAGGCTAGGAAGGTCTTCCAAGCGGCGCCCAGGGGGGCGGTGTCAGACAAGAGTTCGGTCCTTGGGTGATGCGGGTGGGCGCAGCGGGCAGGCGGTGCGCGGAGAGCCTGAGAGCGAGTCAGCCGGTGACGTGTAGTTCGACGGCGGTGGTCGGGGCCTGGCCCAGGCCTTCGCCGACGCCGATGAGGTCGTCCTTGGGTACGTCCGTGCTTGTGGAGGCACCGGCGGCGGTGAGGACGATCCGGATGGCTCTGCCTGAGGTCTGTACGGCGAACACGTCCGGCAGTTCGAGGGTGAGGAACCCGGTCGTGGAGGGAGCGGTGAAGCAGATCCGGTTGTCGGGGTTGCCCGGCGCTCGGGTCCACAGCTGGATCTGCGAGGGCTTGGAGCAGTCGCCCAGCTGGACCCCGCCGTCACCGCGCAGGAGCTTGACCCTGCTGATGGTCGAGGCGCCGGGATAGGCGAAGTCTTCGACAGCTGAGGGTGGGGCCGAGTTGTCGGCGGGCGGCGGCGCGGTGTCAGCTGAGGCGAGTGCAGTTGCGGAGGCAAGTGCTATGGCCATGCCGAGGGCAACGGCGAGCCACTGGCGTGCGGCACCGAGGGCCTGTCTTGCTGTGGGGAGGAAGTCGTGGATCACCTGGACTCCAGGAGGGTGGGCGAGGGCTGAGGGTCAGGTCGTACGCAGCTCGAGGAGGACGGCCGGCTTGCCTGAACCGGTGCCGCTGCCGATTCCGACGCTGGCGGCGGCGCCCTTGGCGATGTCGACGGTCTGGGAGACGCCCTCGCTGGTGATCTTGGCGCTGAGCGCGTAGTTGTCCGTCCGGATCCGGATCACGTTCGGCACTTCCAGTGCGAGGTAGCCGTTGCCGCCGGTCGCGCGGAAGCAGATCCTGTTCCCGCTCTCGTTGGGCAGGTCCATGCTCAGCACGCTGATCTGGTCGTTGACGGCGCAGTCCGACAGCATGATGTGGCCGTCGCCGCGCAGCAGCTTGACGTTGCCGAACGGGGCGGGACCGGGGTAGGTGAAGTCCTCCACCGCCGGGGGCGCGGCCGAGTTGTCCGCAGGAGTGCTCTCGGCGGAGGCGAGTGTGCCGGCACCGAGCGTCGCCGCTATCGCGATGAGACCGGCGGCAAGGTGCCGGGAGGCAAGCTTTGCCATGACTATCCCTACTCTTTTCTTCTTGGGTTGCCCGATGGCACGGATGCAAAAGATCCTGATGAAGGGCCTGGCTTGCTGGAGAACCGATAGTTTTGATGGTTCGTCACCAGAAGAGGTGGGGGATGAGGGTCGTCACTCCCCCTCTTCTGTCCCAGGCTGAATCCGCCCCATCGAACCAGAAGGAGCGAGAGTGCGACAACTGTGGATCCGCGATTGCCAGGTGGAATGTCCTGATTTATAGGAAACAGTCCCATTCCGATGGAGCGTCAGCTCATCGATACTCAATGCCTGCAGGAGGTCGGTGGATTGCTATCGATTTACCTTGGGATGACCGGTTCGGCATGCTCACTGTCGTGGCGTAATATCTGAGTAAACTCCCCTTCGCGGCCGAGATGCGGTCGACGTTGAAAGGGGAGGTTTTGGTGCATCACTCGATATCCCGCCCGCGCCGGGGCAGGAGGAGGGGCAGACCACCACTGCTGGGCAGGCTCTCCCTGAGCCTGCTGCCACTCGCTCTGGTGACCGGCCTGGTGGGAGCCGGGCTGCCCGATGCCGTCGCCGTCGAACCAGTCGGCGAACAGCTCCAGCTGAGTGACCGGGAACGCATACTCGGGGCCTGGCTCAAGGGCGGCCCGAGCGTGCACACACTCGCCGAAGCCGCGCTCGCCGGTGGCGACCAGGACGTGAAGCGGTTCCTGGAGAGCGACCTCGCGGGAGCAGAGCACGCCGACGACTTGCTCGCCGCCACCCAGATCGCCAGCCTCGGCGGGCCCAAGGTCCGCGAGGCCGCGAACAAGGCCATCGACGGCACCGCCGTCGAATTGCGGACGTTCCTGCAGAGCGGATGGCAGTCGGCCCTGGCTGCGGACCAGCGCCTGTGGACGACCCGGATCATCGACCCTGCCACCGGGGCGGGCCGCGGACTGCAGGCTGCCGGTGACGCCGCACTGCGCGGATCCGCCGATGATGTCCAACGCTTTTTGACGGAAGAGCAGTTCGCGGCGAAGGACGCGGACGACCGGGTGAAGCTGGTCCAGGTCCTGAGCGCGGGTGGTGCGAACACACAGGCGGCGGCGCGGGCTGCGTTGAACGGCTCGATCGAGGACGTCCGGGACTTCCTGGCCGTCGGGCAGTACATCGCCCAGAACCGAGACCAGGAACGGGGGAGCATCGCGCAGCTAGCCCAGCAGGCCAAGGAGGCAGGTGCGAAGGCCGCGGCCGAGACCTCGGCGGCGATCGAGGCCAAGGACAAGGCGGTCGCCAACTCACAGCTGGCGAAGCAGGATGCCGCGCGCGCGGCGGCCGAGACACAGGCCGCAGGCGGTGACACGGCCAAGGCCACCGCCGCCGCGAACAACGCCGCCACGGCGGCGGAGCGGGCCGGGGAAGCCGCGCGGACCGCGATCA
>NZ_MECK01000611.1 GCF_014596465.1 Streptomyces sp. CBMA123
GTCGCGGGCGGCCCGGGCCTGGGCGGTACCGATGCCCACCATCGACCCCCAGGTGGTCTCCCGCTCGGCCGCCGCCCTCGCCGAGTACGGCCCCGACTTCGGCTACGCCCACTATGCGGCGGTGCGACGGCTGCCGATCGCCGTCGGCGGCGTCGCCGTGCTGGCGGCGGTCGCCCTCGCCGCCCAACTGCCGCTGCTGCGCCGGGCCCTGGGCCGGCTGCGCAAGCCCGGCGACGGGCCGAGCGAAGAGCAGCGGGCGCGCTCCTGGTTCGCCGTCCGGTTCACGGCGCGGGCCCATGACGGGCGCAGGGTGCTCACCGAGGTGTCCGGGGGTGATCCCGGCTACCAGGAGACCGCGAAGATGCTGGCCGAGTCGGCGCTCTGCCTCGCGTACGACGACCTGCCGCCGGTGGCGGGGCAGTCGACCACGGCGGTGGCGATGGGCCGGCCGCTGATCGACCGGCTGATCGCCGCCGGCCTCTCCTTCCGGGTGCTGGACACCCCGCCGAAGACCGCCCCCGGCCGGTCGTGACCGGTAGCGGCCGGTAGCAGCCGCCGACCGGCACGCCGTCACGCCCCGCCGGTCGGCCTGAGTTCGCGTTCGAGGGCGGACAGCGCGAAGGTGTGCGCGGAGGTGTGCTGCCAGCGCGGCCGTCCGAACATCACGTCCTCGGAGAGCCCGTTGAGCATGGCCACCGCCCTGATGACGAACTCGGGCAGGTCCACGTCGGCGAACTGTCCCAGGGCCCGGCCCTCGCGGATGACGGCTTCCAGGCGTTCCTCCCAGGCGTCGGAGAGCGCCGTGAGGACGGTGCGGCCCGCGTCGTCGTGGCGCTGCGCCAGCACCTGCGTCCACAGGGCGTAGCGTTCGTCGCCCGGGTGGCGGGGCAGGTAGGCGCGGACGAACAGGTCCAGCTTCTCGGCGGGGGAGGCGGCCTCGTCCGCGGCCTGCTGGAACCGGGCCCCGAGGTCCCCCTCGCTCCACACGAGGACTTCGAGCAGCAGGCGGTCCTTCTTGCCGAAGTGGTACAGGATGTGCCCGGTGCTCATGCCGGCCCGCTCGGCGATGTCCGACATCCGCACGGTCGCGGCGCCCTTCTCGGCGATGGCGCTGATGGCGGCCCGCATCGCCCGTTCCCGTGCCCCGCCGCCGCTGGGCGTAGCGGGGCGGCGCGGGGGCTGAGCGGGCGGCTGGGACTCCGGCGTCGACATGGCCTCATCTCGCTTCTGGGGATCTAGATCGGTAGTCTAGACTGAAAATCTAGTCAATGCGACTGAGGCGTCCGTCCGCTCGACCGGCCGGACGCCCCACCGGTTCGCCCTACCCGACCCACCATCCAGGAGGCATCCGCATGACGCGGGGATTCGACGTCGTGGAGACCAATATCGCCGACCTGCGCGCGGCGCTGGAGAAGGGCGAGACCACCGCGGTCGCGCTGCTCGACGCCTACCTCGCGCGGATCGAGGCGTACGACCGGCCGGGCACCGCCACCGCGCTCAACGCGATGGTCGTGATGAACCCGCACGCCCGCGCCGAAGCCGAGGCCTCCGACGCCCGCCGGGCGCGCGGCGAGACGCTCGGCCCGCTGGACGGCATCCCGTACACCGCGAAGGACAGCTACCTCGCCAAGGGGCTGACCGCCGCGGCCGGTTCGCCGGCCTTCGAGCACCTCGTCGCCCAGCGCGACGCCTTCGCGATCGAGCGGCTGCGCGCGGGCGGGGCCGTCCTCATCGGCCTGACCAACATGCCGCCGATGGCCAACGGCGGCATGCAGCGCGGCGTGTACGGCCGCGCGGAGAGCCCGTACAGCGCCGACTGGCTCACCAGCGCCTACGGCTCCGGCTCGTCCAACGGCTCGGGCACCGCGACGGCCGCGTCGTTCGGCGCGTTCGGCCTCGGCGAGGAGACCTGGTCGTCGGGCCGGGCACCCGCGTCGAACAACGCGCTGTGCGCCTACACGCCCAGCCGCGGCGTGATCTCGGTGCGCGGCAACTGGCCGCTGGTACCGACCATGGACGTCGTCGTCCCGCACACCCGCACCATGGCCGACCTGTTCGAGCTGCTCGACGTCATCGTGGCCGACGACCCGCAGACCCGCGGCGACCTGTGGCGCGCCCAGCCGTGGGTGCCGCTGCCCGCGTCGTCGCAGGTCCGCCCCGCCTCGTACCCGGCGCTCGGGCCCGCCGATCCGGCGGCGGCGCGCGCCGCGCTGGCCGGCAAGCGCGTCGGCGTCCCCAGGATGTACATCAACGCCGACCCGGACGCCGGAACGAACCCCGAAGGCGGCATCGGCGGCCAGACCGGTCAGCGGATCGACACCCGCCCCTCGGTGATCGACCTGTGGAACGCCGCGCGCCGCGACCTGGAGGCGGCCGGCGCCGAGGTGGTCGAGGTCGACTTCCCCGTCGTGTCGAACTACGAGTCCGACCGCCCCGGCGCCCCGTCGCTGTTCACCCGCGGCCTGGTCGGCCGGGACTTCCTCACCGTCGAGATCGAGGACCTCTCCGCCTGGGCGTGGGACGACTTCCTGCGCGCCAACGGCGACCCGGAACTCGCCACCCTGACCGAGGTCGACGGCGAGCGCATCTTCCCCAAGCAGGAGGGTGAACTCCCGGACCGCTACGCCGGCTTCGACGACACGATCGGCGAGTACCCGCGCTTCGTGCGCGAGCGCCGCTACGCCTCCTTCACCGACATGCCCCACCTGGAGGAGGGACTGCGCGGGCTGGAGGAGACCCGCCGGGTCGACCTGGAGCAGTGGATGGACGAACTGCGCCTGGACGCCGTGGTGTTCCCGACCGTCGCCGACGTCGGCCCCGCCGACATGGACGTCTCCGAGGCCTCCGCCGACCTCGGCTGGCGCAACGGCGTCTGGGTCGCGAACGGCAACCTGGTGCCCCGCCACCTCGGCATCCCGACGGTGACCGTGCCCATGGGCACCATGGCGGACATCGGCATGCCCGTCGGACTGACCTTCGCGGGCCGCGCCTACGACGACAACGCCCTGCTGACCCTCGCCGCCGCCTTCGAGGCGACCGGAGACCGCCGGACCGTCCCGCCGCGCACGCCGCGACTGCCGGCGGAGTGAGGCGACGGCGGCGCGGCACCGCCCCTCGGCGGCGGTGCCGCGCCGCCGCAGCGGGACCGCCCGCTGCGCCGCCCGGATGACGCGCTCCTGCTTCCGGATCCTTTCGCACCGACCCGGCCACCAGGGTCAACGCCACTGAACCGATCACCACACTCGACGAGTTGGTCAAACACCTCAAGCAGGCCGCCCGCCTGGAGACGGTCACCGTCCCCATGTACCTCTACCCGTCCTCCACAGACCGTGCGTGGGAAGGGCTCCACCGGGCGGGTGCGGGGGCGGACTGCCCGGTGGAGTCCGGCCGCTACCGCGTCAGCAGCTTCTCCAGGACGTCCGCACCCTTTGCCGCGCCGCCCGCCCCGCGCAGGATCCGGCTCAGGGCCGCCGCCCTGGGGCGGCAGGACCCGACGTCCTGGACGGCGTCGCGCAGGCCCTGCACGGTCGGCTCGGCGAGCATCCTGCCGACCTGCAGTTCCTCCGCCCGCCGGGCGATCGCCCGCTGTTCCGGGATCTGCGGCACCGCCACGAAGGGCACCCCGTGGTAGAGGGACTCCATCGCCGAGTTCATCCCGCCGTGGCTCAGGAACACCTCGGTGTGTCGCAGCACCGCCACCTGCGGCACGTGCGCGTGCACTTCGACGTTCGCCGGGATCGGGCCCAGCGACTCCTGGTCCAGCCCGCCCACCGCCATGACGACCTGCCAGTCACTGTCCCCGAACGCCTCGACGCAGGTCCGATAGAACTCGGGCCGGTCGTTGAAGACGGTTCCCAGCGATATCAGCAGCACCGGGGCCCGCGACCGGGGGCTCCACTCCTCAGCGGTCTGCCGGCTGCTCAGCGACGGCCCGACGAAGTGGAAGCGCTCGTCGAAGGTGTCCCCCGACATCTGGAACTCGCGGGGGATGAACACCAGGCTCGTCGGGGCCACGTAGCCGAACATCAGGTTCGGGTCCTCGAGGAAGGTGTGGCCCTGCGCGAACTTCCCCATGTCCTGGAACGCGGCCACCAGCCGGGGGTTGGTGTGGTCGAAGTCGGCTGGTAAGTACACCTGCGCCGCCGAGAAGGACTCGTTCTCCGCGAAGGTCGGCACCAGGGAGATCTCCGGCACCTCGAGCAGGTTCGCCAGCATCCTCCCGGTGAAGGTCACCGAGTCGTAGCACACCGCGTCCGGCGGGTCGGCCGAGAAGTGCCCGGCCAGGACGGGGAAAGAGGCACGCGCGTCGTCGAGGTAGTACTCCATCGTCACGGCGAGCTGTTCCGCCGTGAACCCGCCCCGCGCCGCCATGTCGGGCGGCAGCTGCGAGGGCAGGGTCACCGGCGCCGCCCCGGCGGCGAAGGCGGCGTCCGCGGTGGCCGGTCCCGTGGCGTAGCTGACCCGGTGACCGCGCCGGACCAGCTCTTCGACCAGCGGCAGGGTCGGGTTCACATGCCCGGACGCGGGCGCGCTCACGAAGGCGAAATGGGCCATCAACTCTCCTCCAGGATGACCGGAAGAGTCTTGTGTCCGTTGGTGAAGAAGGAACCCAGCGGCTCGAGTTCGGACGACGGGACGGCCAGCCGCAGCCGGGGGAACCGGGAGAACAGCGCGGACAGCGCCGTCGTCGCCTCCAGCTTCGCCAGGGGGCTGCCGAGGCAGTAGTGCACGCCGTGCCCGAAGGTGAGGTGGTCGGCCCGCGACGGCCGGGTGACGGAGAACTCCCCCGCGTCGGCCCCGTGCTGCGCCGGGTCGCGGCCGGCCGCGCCGTAGGACAGCAGGATCGCCTCACCCTTGCGGATCTGCACGCCGTCCACGGAGACGTCCTCCACGGCGTACCGCAGCGGCAGGTTCGGCACCGGCGCCTGCCAGCGCAGGGTCTCGTCCACCACGTCCTCCCACGTGCTGGTCCCGGACCGCACCAGGGCGAGCTGGGACGGGTGCGTGGCCAGCGCGTGGATGGCGTGATCGAGCAGGTTGACCGTCGTCTCGAAGCCGGCGGAGATGGTCAGCAGCAGGGTGTCCAGCAGTTCCCGCTCGGACAGTCGTGTGCCGTCCGCCTCCTGTGCGGCGATCAGGTCGCTGGTCATGTCGTCGCCGGGGTCGCGCCGTTTGGCGGCCACGAGTTCCTTGAGCAGCATGTACAGCTCGCCGGAGGCGGCCTGCACGCCCGCCGGGTCCGCGTCGAGGCTGAACACCGCGTCCACCAGCCGCCGCAGGTCCGCGCCCGTCTGCTCGCTCACCCCGAACAATCCGGTGATGACCTGGATCGGCAGCGGGAACGCGAACCGTGCGCGCAGGTCGACCGTCTGCCCCGGCGGCACCGCGGCCAGGTCGGCGATCAGGCCGGCCGTGATCTCCTCGACGCGCGGCCGCATCGCTTCGATCCGGCGCGGGGTGAACGCCTTGGCCACCAGGCTGCGAAGCCTGGTGTGGTCGGCCCCGTAGGCGGTGAACATGTTCTGCATCGCGACCCACATGATCAGCGGCCAGTCCGGCGGGATGTCGCCGTCGCGCCACATGGGCCAGTGCTTGTTCGCGTCCTTGGAGACCTTCGGGTCGAGCAGCAGCTTCTTCGCCAGGTCGTGCCCGGTGACGGCCCAGGCCGACACGCCACCGGGCAGTTCGACGGGCGTGGCCGGGCCGCGCTCGCGCAAGGCAGCGGCCTCGCCGAAGATGTCACCGCCCGAGGGGTCGATGACATACGCGTCGGCGGGCGGGGCCTGCGCGCGCACCGGCTCGGTGAAGGTGGTGGTCGTACGGGGCTTGGGCGGCTCGGTGACCTCCAGCAGGGTAGCGGTGAACCGCGAGCCCATGCCGAGGCCGATCGACATGATGGTGTCGCCGGGCCTGAGGGTCTCGTCGTGCAACAGGTGGTCCACGCCGAGCAGTTGGTCGCACGGCCCGACGTGGCCGAGTTCGCGCAGCATCGGCCAGGTGGTGCGGCCCAGGTCGATGCCGAGCGGCTCCAGCACGACGACCTCCAGTTGGGCCAGGCCCAGACCGGTGACGACGAACCTGGTGATGTCGGCGACGCTGACGCCGGCCTCCTTGGCGGCCTGCTCGACCGCGGTGACCAGCGCCCCGCTCATCAGCGTCAGATACGGGGCCAGGCCGGTGACCTCGATCGGCGTACGGTTGCGGTGGCCCTTGGGGTCCGGGATCGTCGGGGTGGCGAGGACCTCCATCTGGGTCGCGGAGCTGTTGGCGGTCGCGACCAGCCGCGCCCGGCCGCCCTCGCGGTTGAGCACGGCCGCGCCCGCACCGTCGGACAGGAAGACCCCGATGGTGGGCTGCCAGCGTTCCCACCGCGGCGGCAGGAACCGGGCGGTAGCCGTGACCAGGGTCGCGGTCGCGGCCGGGTCGGCCACCAGGTGCGCGGCAGCGGCCTGCAGCGCGGCCGAGCCGCCGTTGCTGGTCGCCTCGACCTCGTAGACGAGGGCGTGGCCGAGGCCGAGGACGCGCTGCAGGTGGCAGGAGGACGCCATGTGGTCCTGGTGGTCCATCTGGGCGTAGGCGGCCATGGAGATGTCGGCGCCGCTGAGGCCGGACTCGCGCAGGGCTCCGATCGCCGCGTGCACGGCCATCGCGTGCTCGGTGACGTCGTCGGAGCGGGTGAACGACACGAAGTCCGACAGCGCGAGCAGCCGCCGCATGGTCTCGGTGTCCGGCACGGCCTGTGTCGCGGGCGTGCGGGGCGGCAGATACCGCCCCGTTCCGCCGATGTAGACGTTGTCCCAGATCATGCATAGTCCTTTCCCCTGAGCGCGGACAATCCGGCGCCGTATCCGCTGAAGTCGAGGAGCCATGTGCTGATGGCCAGCGCCGTGGCCGCGGAGTGCTCCTCCAGTACGGTGAAGTGGTCGCCCGAGACGGTGAGCACCTCCTGGGCGGTGGTGGACAGCCGGGGCCACGAGCGCTTCCCGGTGCCCACCAGCAGCACCGGCGCGGTGACGGGCTCCGGGGCGCCGGCCAGATCGAGGTATCGGCCCATGGCCACCAGCCGGTCGTCGTCGACCGGCTGGACCTGGTGGCCGGCGTCGAGCATGCCGGTGAGCACACCCGGCAGGTCGTCGGGGTAGCCGTCGATGAGCACCACGGCGCTGGGCCGGGCCCCCCGCCGTTCCAGTTCCCTGGCGGTCTCCAGCGCCAGCCACGCGCCCACCGAACGGCCGACCAGCACCGGCGCGGCGACGGCCGACGCGGCGTCGGCGAGTGCCTGGACCAGGACGTCGGCGTCCGCGGGCAGCGGGTCGCCGGCGAAGCCCGGCAGGGTGACCGCCGTGACGTCGCGGGCGGCCTCCAGCGCCGCGGCGAACCGCCCGTACTCCTCGATGCCGCTCGACGCCAGCGCGGACGGCAGGCAGACCAGCGACGGCTGGAGGAGGCCGGCCGCGAGGGCGACCACCTCGGCCTTGGGCGCGTCGGTGGCCGGGCTCAGCCGGGACGCCGTGGCCAGCAGGTCGAGGCCGTCCTGCGCGCGGCCGACGTCGAGGGCCTTGCGCAGCAGGCGCTCCATCGGCCCGGCGACCCGGTTCTCCGGCGAGCACAGCTGCCCGTAGAGGTGGTTGACGAGCTGTTCGGGCGTCGGGAAGTCGAAGACGAGGGTCGCCGGGAGCTGGAGCCCGGTGGCCGCGTTGAGCTGATTGCGCAGCTCGATGGCGGTCAGCGAGTCGACGCCGTGGTCGCGGAACAGCTGACGCGGGTCGTCGATCCCGCCGGGCGCCATCCCGAGGATGCTCGCGCTGCGCGTGGCGACCAGGTCGAGCAGCAGGGCGCGCTGTTCGGGCTCGGGCAGGGCTTCGAGCCTGGCCCGCAGGTCGCCGGGGCCGGCTGCCGGGGCCGGCGCGCGCCGCGGCCGGGCGAGTCCGCGCAGCAGCGCGGGCGGGGTGTCGATCGCCGCGAGGTCGAGGCGCACCGGCACCAGCGCCGGGCGTTCGTCGGCCAGGGCGGTGTCGAACAGGTCGAGGGCCTGCTCGGTGGCCAGCGGCAGCATCCCGGTCCTCGCCAGCCGACGGTGGTCGGCCTCGCTCAGTCCCCCGGTGATGCCGCTGGACTCGGCCCACTGGCCCCAGGCCAGGGAGGTGACCGGCAGACCGCGCACGTGCCGGTGCTCGGCGAGCTCGTCGAGGAACGCGTTCGCGGCGGCGTAGTTGGCCTGCCCGGGGGCGCCGAACACCCCGGACGCCGAGGAGAACAGCACGAACGCCCGCAGGTCGAGGTGCTCGGTGGCTTCGTGGAGGTGCCACGCGGCATCGGCCTTCGAGCGCAGCACCGTGTCGATCTGCTCCGGAGTCATCGATCCCACCACGGCGTCGTCGACGACCCCGGCGGCGTGCACGACGACCCGCAGGTCGGGGATCGAGGCGACGAGATCCCTCAGTGCCCCGCGGTCACCGGCGTCGCAGGCGACCACGGTGAGGGCGGCGCCCAGCTCCTGCCGGAGCCCGGGCGGCTCGACGCCGCGACGGCCGGCGAGCACCACGTGCGGGGCACCGTGCCGCGCGACCAGGTGCCGGGCGAGCAGGACGCCGAGGGTGCCGGTGCCGCCGGTGATCAGCACGGTGCCGTCCAGGGGCGCGCCGTCCAGGGGCCCGGTCGGCCCGGTCGGCCCGGTCGGGGCGGCCCTCACCAGCCTCGGCACGAGGGCGATTCCGTCGCGCAACCGGATCTCGGGCTCGCCGTCGCTCACGGCGGCGCGCACCGCGGCGGGGATCGCCCGTCGTGAGGCGGCCGTGCCGTCGTGCCGGACGCTCAGGATCCGCCCGGGGTTCTCGCTGTGCGCGCTGCGCAGGAAGCCGCGGGCGGCGGCCGAGGCCAGGTCGTCGCCGGTGAGGACGACGAGCCGGACCGGCGTATCGGTGGCCAGGAACTCCCGGACCCTGCCGAGCAGTTCCCGGGTCACCGCGTGGGCGGCCGCGACCGGTTCGCCCTCGCCGACGACCTCGTGGAGGACCGTCTCGGTGCCCGGACCGTCTAGTGCCGCCATCGGGGTCCAGTCAACGGCGAACAGCGTGTTCGACCGGCGCCCGGCCCCGTGACCCGCCGCTTCGACGGGCCGCAGGACGATCTCGTCGATGCTCACGACCGGCATCCCGGCGGTGTCGGTGATCCGCACCGCGCAGGTGTCCGGCCCGATCGGGTGCAGCACCACGCGGACCGTCGCGGCCGACCCGGTGACCGACACGCCGGAGAACGAGAAGGGCAGCCGCGCCGGGCTGCCGCCGGCGCCGCCGTCCTCGGCCGCGAGGCCGGCGAGCAGGGTCAGCGGCTGTATGGCGGCGTCCAGGAGCGCGGGGTGGACGCGGTAGCCGGTGAGCTGCGCGGGGTCCGCCGGGAAGCTCACCTCGGCGTGCAGGTCCTCGCCGTGTCGCCGGATGCCGGTGAGCCCCTGGAAGGTCGGCCCGTAGTCGTAGCCGGCTTCGGCGAGCCGGTCGTAGAGCGAGCCGATGTCGAGCGGCGCGGCCCCGCTGTCGTCCGCCCCGGGCACGGCCGTCCGGTCCGCCCGTGTCGCCCGGTCCGTGGGCGGACTGAGCACGCCGGTCGCGTGGCGGGTCCACTCGTCGGGCTCGGCGGAGGTGCGGGAGTGGACGGTGACGGGCCGGCGTCCGGTGTCGTCGGGCGCGCCGACGGTGACCTGCACGTGCACACCGTCGTGCTCGGACAGCACGAGCGGCGCCTCCAGGACCAGCTCGGACAGTACGGGGCTGGCCGTGTGCTCGCCGGCGTGGACGACCATGTCCACGAACGCCATCGCGGGCAGCAGCGTCGAACCGAGCACGGTGTGCTCGGCCAGCCACGGGTGGACGGACGCGGAGAGCTTCCCGGTCAGCACCACGCCCTGCCCGTCGGGGAGCTTCACCAGGGACCGCAGCAGCGGGTGGTCGGGCGTGTCGGGGCCCTCCGACGGGGTGGTGGGCTGGAGCCAGTAGTGCTGGTGCTGGAACGCATACGAAGGCACCCGTCCACCCGACGCCCCCGCCGCCGCAGCCACCACGGGGGGCGTCCAGTCCACGGCACCATCCGCCCACAACCGCCCCAACCCCGCGAACAACCGCTCCACAGAATCACCACCACGCCGCATCAACCCGTTCCCCACCAGCAACGGATGCGGACCCACCTCCACGAACCCCGTCACACCCCGACCCGCCAGCCACTCCAGGGCATCAGCGAACCGCACCGGCTCCCGCACCTGCCGCACCCAGTACCCCGGCTCCCCCATATCCACCGGACGCCCCGCCACCGTGGACACCACCGGAATCACCGGCTCACCGAACGACAAACCCGCCGCCACCCGGCCCAACTCCCCCAACACCGGATCCATCCGCGCCGAATGAAACGCGTGACTCACCTCCAACCGCCCCACCCGACGCCCACGGCCACGCCACACCTCACCCACCGCCACCACCGCCGCCTCGTCCCCCGACACCACCACCGCATCCACCCCGTTGACCGCCGCCACCTCAGCACCCGGCACCAGCGACCCCACCACCTCCTCCACCGACGCCCGAACCGACACCATCGCCCCACCACCCGCCAACCCCTGCATCAACCGGCCCCGCGCCCCCACCAACACACACGCGTCCTCCAGACCCAGAACCCCCGCCACATGAGCCGCCGCCACCTCACCCACCGAATGCCCCACCACGAAGTCCGGCCGCACACCCAACGACTCCACCAACCGGAACAACGCCACCTCCAACGCGAACACCCCCCGCTGCGTGAACGACGTCTCCCCCAACACCCCCTCCCCGTCCTCGAACAACACCCCCACCGGCAACCCCAACAACCCACACACCTCGTCCAACACCCGCGCGAACACCGGGAACACCCCGTACAAACCCCGCCCCATCCCCACCCACTGACCACCCTGACCGGAGAACACGAACGCCGACCCGCCCGGGGAGGCAGTGCCCGTGACAAGTCCGGGCTCTCCGTCGATCAGCGCGTCCAGGCCGGCCGGGTCCGTCAGCACGGCACGGTGCGGAAACCGGGCCCGCGCGGCCAGGTCCGCGGCCACCTCGGCCGGTGTCACCTCGGGGTGTTCGGCGAGGAACCCGCGCAGCCTGCGGGCCTGGTCACGCAGGGCCGCGTCCGACTTCGCCGACAGCAGCCACGGCACCGGCACGACGGCCGCCGGCGTGGGAGTGGCAGGGGACTCGGGCGACCTCTCCTCGGCCGGATCCACGGCCGGTGCCTCCAGGATCACGTGCGCGTTGGTGCCGCTGATGCCGAACGCCGAGACGCCCGCACGACGCAGGTGGCCGTTGTCGGGCCAGGGCCGGGCCTCGGTGAGCAACCGGACGCTCCCGGACTCCCAGTCGACGTGCGAGGTCGGCGCGTCGACGTGCAGCGTCGGCGGCAACTGCCCGTGCCGCATCGCCATCACCATCTTGATCACACCCGCCACACCCGCCGCCGCCTGGGTGTGGCCGATGTTCGACTTCACCGACCCCAGCCACAACGGCTCCACCCGGTCCCCGCCGTACGCCGCCAACAGCGCCTGCGCCTCGATCGGGTCACCGAGCGTCGTCCCGGTGCCATGCGCCTCCACCGCGTCCACCTCGGACGCCTCCAAGCCGGCATTCGCCAACGCCTGACGGATCACCCGCTCCTGCGACGGACCATTCGGCGCGGTCAGACCATTGGACGCGCCGTCCTGGTTGACCGCACTTCCCGCGACCACCGCCAGCACCCGGTGGCCGTTACGGCGGGCGTCGGACAGGCGTTCCAGCAGCACCAAGCCGGCGCCCTCACCCCACGCCGTACCGTCAGCCGCCTCGGCGAACGCCTTCACCCGCCCATCGGCCGCAAGCCCCCGCTGGCGGGAGAAGTCGATGAAGGCGGCGGGTGTCGCCATGACCGTCACCCCGCCGGCCAGGGCGAGTGTGCACTCCCCCGAGCGCAGTGCCTGCGCCGCCAGGTGGATCGCCACCAGCGACGACGAGCACGCCGTGTCCACCGACACCGCCGGACCCTCGAGCCCCAGCAGATACGACACCCGCCCCGAGGTCACACTCGTCGCCGTGCCGGTGGCCACGTAGCCGTCCGCGTCACGCGAGATCTGGTCCACTCCGCCCGCGTAGCCGGATGCCCAGATGCCGGTGAAGACGCCCGTCTGACTGCCCCGCAACGACGTCGGATCGATCCCCGCGTGCTCGAACGTCTCCCACACCGTCTCCAGCAACACCCGCTGCTGCGGATCCATCGCCAACGCCTCACGCGGCGAGATCCCGAAGAACGCCGCGTCGAAGCCACCCGCATCCCCCAGAAAACCACCCGACCGCGTATACGACGTCCCCGGACCGCCGGCCGGATCGTAGAGACGACCCACATCCCACCCACGGTCCGACGGGAACCCCCCCACCGCATCCGCCCCAGCCGCCACCAGATCCCACAACTCCTGCGCCGAGCCCACCCCACCCGGATACCGGGCCCCCAACCCCACCACCACCACCGGATCACCCGACACCGGCACCCCGACCGGCACGGGCGCGACCGTCCGGCGCTCCTTGCCGAGGACCACCTCACGCAGGTATTCGGCCAGCCGGGCCGGGGTCGGGTGGTCGAAGACCATCGTCGCCGACAGCCGGGTCCCGACCGCCGTGGACAGCCGGTTGCGCAGCTCCACGCCGGTGAGCGAGTCGAAGCCCAGGTCCTTGAAGGCCAGGTCGCCGGCGATCTCGTCGCTGCGGCCCAGCACGGCCGAGGCGTGGGTGCTGACCAGGTCGAGCAGGATCTCGCGTTGCAGGGCCTCGGGGAGCGATCCCAGCTCGCCCGCCAGTCCGGTGGTCCGCACCGGTTTGCGGGCGCGTGCCAGCGCGCGCAGCACCGGCCGGTCGCCCAGGGCGGACACCTTGAGGCCGGCCGCGACCACCACCGGTTCCGCGGTGTCCAGGCCCCCGTCGAACAGCCCGAGTCCGTGGTCGGTCGCCATCGGCAGCAGCCCCGCGCGGGCGAGGCGTTCACCGTCGGCCTCGGACATCTGCCCGGTCAGCCCGCTGGCCTCGGCCCAGTAGCCCCAGGCCAACGACACTCCCGGCAGGCCCTGGGCGCGCCGGTACGCGGCCAGGCCGTCGAGGTAGGCGTTCGCCGCGGCGTAGTTGGCCTGGCCGGGGCTGCCGAGCGTCCCGGCCGCCGAGGAGAAGAGGACGAACGCCGTCAGGTCCTGCCCCCGGGTGAGTTCGTGCAGGTGCCAGGCCGCCCGCGCCTTGGGCTCCCAGACCGCGGCGAGGCGTTCGGGGGTCAGGGACTCGACCACGGCGTCGTCGAGCACGCCGGCGGCGTGGACGACCGCGGTCAGCGGGTGCGCGGCCGGGATCGAGTCCAGTACAGCCGCCAGCGCGTCCCGGTCGGCCACGTCACAGGCGGCCACGGTCACCTCCGCGCCCAGCCCGGCCAGCTCCTCGCGCAACGCCGCCCCGCCACCACCGCGGCTGACCAGCAACAGGTGCCGCACACCCCGCTCGGCCACCAGATGCCGGGCCACAAGGCCCCCCAGCGTCCCCGTACCACCGGTGATCAGCACCGTACCGGCCGCATCGAAATCCGCGGGAACAGTGAGGACGATCTTCCCGACGTGAGCGGCCCGGCTCATGAACCGGAAGGCGTCCCGCGCGCGGCGGACGTCCCAGGTGGTGAGTGGTGGCAGACGCAGCTCGCCTGCGCTGAGCAGTCGGACGGCCTCGGCCAGGATCTCCCCCAGCCGCTCCGGTCCCGCGTCGGCCAGGTCGAAGGCCGACACGCCGGGCCGGATGTCGGCCTTGCCCATCTCCACGAACCGCCCGCCGGGCGCGAGCAGCCGCAGGGAGGCGTCCAGGAATTCACCGGACAGCGAGTTCAGCACCACGTCGAAGGGTCCGAACCGGTCGGCGAACTCCAGGGTCCGGGACGAGGCGATGTGGTCCTCGTCCAGCCCCAGGGCGCGCAGCGCGTCCCACTTGCCCGGGCTGGCGGTCGCGTGGACGTCCGCGCCCCAAAGCCGTGCGAGCTGGACCGCCGCCATGCCGACGCCGCCGGTGCCGGCGTGGATCAGCACCCGGTCACCGGCCTTCAGCCCGCCCAGGTCGCGCAGGCCGTACCACGCCGTCAGGAACGCGATCGGCACAGTGGCGGCCTGGGTGAACGTCCACTCGTCGGGGATGCGCACCAGCACCCTGTGGTCGGCGACGGCCACCCGGCCGAACGCGCCGGGCAGCAGCCCGGCGACCCGGTCACCCGGCTGCAGCCCGGTGACCTCGGCGCCGACCTCGGTGACGACGCCCGCGCCCTCGCTGCCGAGCAGCGCCGGGTCCGGGTAGACGCCGAGGGCGATCAGCACGTCCCGGAAGTTCAGGCCGGCCGCCCGCACGGCGACGCGTACCTCCCGGGGCCCGGGCGGGGCCTGCTCGTACGGCAGGAAGACGAGGTCGTCCAGGCTGCCCGTGCCCACCTGCGTCAGCCGTCCGTCGAACGCCTCCGGTGCGGAGCGCACCAGCCGGGGCACGTAGACGGCTCCCCGGCGCACCGCCACCTGGTCCTCGTCGCCGACCGACAGGCCGTCGGGCAGCTCGTCGGCGTCCACGAGCACGAATCGGCCGGGGTGCTCGGACTGCGCGGACCGGACCAGGCCCCACACGGCCGAGGCTTCCGGGTCGCTCACCCCGTCACCGGGAACGACGGCGACCGCGCCCCGCGTGCGCACCACGAGCCGTTCGCCGGGCCCGGCCAGGAAGTCCTGGACGGCCGTCAGCGCCTCGGCGACCGAGCCGGGCGAGACCACGGCGTCGCCGAGCGCGCCTTCGCCGGGGGTCAGCCCGGGAATCAGCGGAATCCAGTCGAGGGCGTACAGCGGGCCGCGTTCAGCCATCGGACGGGTGGTCAGCGCCTCGATGGTCGCCACGGGCTCGCCGGACCGGTCCGCCAGGTGGACGGCGTACGTGCCGGGGCGCACCACCGTCAGCCGCACGCGCGCGGAGGTCACGCCGGTGCGGTGGACCGCGATCCCGCCCAGCGAGAACGGCAGCCGTACGTCGCCTTCCGTGCCGGACAGCAGCGCCAGCGGTTGCAGAGCGGCGTCCAGCAGGGCCGGATGGACGGAGAACCGGGCCGCGTCCGGCACGGTGACCTCCGCGAACACCTCATTGCCGCGCCGCCACACCGCCTGCACGGCCTGGAAGGCCGGCCCGTACTCGTAGCCCGCCGCGGCGAGCGTGTCATAGAGCCCGGTGACAGGTTCCGCGCCGGTCGGCGGCCATTGCGTCAGCTCCTGCCCGACCACGGGCCGCCCGACCACAGGCCGGCCGACCACAGGCCGGCCGCTCACTGTGCCGGTGGCGTGCCGCACCCAACCGTCCGTACGGGACCGGACGTCGACCGTGCGGCGGCCGGTCTCGTCCGGCTCGCCCACGACGACCTGCACGTCCACCGCGCCGTCCGCGGGCAATACCAGCGGCGCCTCCAGGACCAGTTCCTCCACTGCCGCCCCGGCCGCGTGCACCGCCAGTTCCACGAACGCCGTCGCGGGCAGCAGCACCCTCCCCAGTACGGAGTGGTCCGCGAGCCAGGGGTGGGTGGCCAGGGAGAGCCGACCCGTCAGGACCCGCTGCTCGCCCACCTCGACAGCGGCGCCGAGCAGCGGGTGGTCCACCGAGTCGAGCCCGGCCGCGGACACGTCTCCCGCGCCTCCGGCGAGCCAGAACCGCGTCCGCTGGAAGGGATAGGTGGGCAGCGCCACCGGCTCCCGTTCAGGGAACGGCCACCGCACCGGCACACCCGCGACGAACAGCCGCGCCGCGGCGGCCAGGAACTCGGCCGGGGTGCCGTGGTCGCGGCGCAGTGTCCCGGTCACCACACCCGCCTCGTGCTCCTCCAGCGCGGGCGTGAGCACCGGGTGCGGGCTGATCTCGACGAAGACGGGGCGGCCACCCGAGGCGAGCAGCAGCCGGGTGGTCTGGTCGAACAGCACGGGTTCGCGGAGGTTGCGGTACCAGTAGCCGGCGTCGAGGGCGGAGGTGTCGACCGGCTCGCCGGTGACCGTGGAGTAGAACGGGATCACCGCCGGGTGCGGCGTGATGCCGGCCAGGTCGGTGAGCAGCTGCTCGCGGATCGCCTCGACCTGCGCGGAGTGGGCCGCGTAGTCGACGGGCAGACGGCGGGCGCGGATGCCCTCGGCCTCACAGGCCGTCAGCAGTTCGTCCAGTGCGTCCAGATCACCCGACACGACGACCGAACCGGGGGCGTTGACCACCGCCACCGTCAGCCGACCGTCCCAGCGGGCCACGAACTCGGCCGCCGGCTCATGCCCGAGGCCGACCGACACCATCCCACCCTGGTCCGCCAGCGCGACCAGGGCCTTGCTGCGCAGGGCGACCGCCTTGGCGGCGTCCTCCAACGACAACGCCCCCGCCACATACGCCGCCGCGATCTCCCCCTGCGAATGCCCGACCACCGCATCAGGCTCCACACCATGCGCACGCCACAACTCCGCCAGCGCCACCATCACCGCGAACAGAGCGGGCTGCACCACATCCACCCGCTCCAGCGCACCACCACCGACCAGCACCTCCACCAACGACCAGTCCGTGTACGGCGCCAACGCCGCAGCACACGCGTCGATCGCCTCCCGGAACACCGGCTCCGAGCCGTACAACTCCCCGCCCATACCGACCCATTGAGCACCCTGCCCCGGAAACACGAACACCGAACGACCCAGCGGACGGGCGTTCCCGGTGACCAGACCCGGCGCCGACCGGCCCTCCGCCAGTGCCTCCAACGCCTCCGCACCGCTCAGCACCGCCCGGTGCTCGAACACGGTGCGGGCGGCCAGAGCACCCCCGACCGCCGCCGGACTCACCTCGGGATGTACGGCGGTGAAGGCGACCAGCCGGCGCGCCTGCTCCCGCAACGCCACATCCGACTTCCCCGACAACACCCACGGCACCAGCCCGCCCGCGGACCCCGTCGAAACCCCGACCGACTCTTCAGCAGCCGCCTCGATCACCACATGGGCGTTGGTACCGCTGATGCCGAACGCCGAGATGCCCGCACGACGCAGGTGGCCGCTGTCGGGCCAGGGCCGGGCCTCGGTGAGCAACCGGACGTTCCCGGAGTCCCAGTCGACGTGCGAGGTCGGCGCGTCGACATGCAGCGTCGGCGGCAACTGCCCGTGCCGCATCGCCATCACCATCTTGATCACACCCGCCACACCGGCCGCCGCCTGGGTGTGGCCGATGTTCGACTTCACCGACCCCAGCCACAACGGCTCCACCCGGTCCCGGCCGTACGTCGCCAACAGCGCCTGTGCCTCGATGGGGTCACCGAGCGTGGTCCCGGTGCCATGCGCCTCCACCGCGTCCACCTCGGACGCCTCCAACCCGGCATTCGCCAACGCCTGCCGGATCACCCGCTCCTGCGACGGACCATTCGGCGCCCCGAGGCCGTTGGAGGTGCCGTCCTGGTTCACCGCCGAGCCCCGCACCACCGCCAGCACCCGGTGACCGTTACGGCGGGCATCCGACAACCGCTCCAGCAGCACCAACCCCGCGCCCTCACCCCAGGCCGTGCCGTCGGCCGCCTCGGCGAACGCCTTCACCCTGCCGTCGGGAGCCAGGCCGCGCTGGCGCGAGAACTCCGTGAACCCCAGCGGGGTCGCCATCACCGTCACCCCGCCGGCCAGGGCGAGTGTGCACTCCCCCGAGCGCAGTGCCTGCGCGGCCAGGTGGATCGCCACCAGCGAGGACGAGCAGGCGGTGTCCAGCGAGACCGCCGCACCCTCCAGCCCCAGCAGGTAGGCGATCCGGCCGGAGGTCACGCTGGTCGCGGCGCCCGTACCGAGATAGCCCTCGGTGCCGGCGGGCGCCTGGTCGCCGTAGCCGGAGGACCAGATACCGGTGAAGACGCCCGTCTGGCTACCCCGCAGCGACGTCGGATCGATCCCCGCGTGCTCGAAGGTCTCCCACGCGGTCTCCAGCAACACCCGCTGCTGCGGATCCATCGCCAACGCCTCACGCGGCGAGATCCCGAAGAAATCCGCATCGAACCCCGCCGCGTCCACGAGAAAACCACCCGACCGCGTATACGACGTCCCCGGATGATCCGCATCCGGATGGAACAACCCCTCAACGTCCCACCCCCGATCACCCGGAAACCCCCCGATCGCATCCACCCCACCCGACACCAGACCCCACAACTCCTCCGGAGACCCCACCCCACCCGGCAACCGGCACCCCATGCCCACGATCACCACCGGATCAACCCCCACACCCACCCCACCCACCGGCACCACCGACACCACACCCCGGCCGAGGATCTCGCTCAGCAGGTGCTCGGCGAGTTGCCGCGGGGTGGGGTGGTCGAAGGTGACAGTGGCGGGCAGGCGCAGGCCGGTGGCGGTGTTGAGCCGGTTACGCAGTTCGACGGAGGTCAGGGAATCGAAGCCGAGGTCCTTGAACGGCTGCCGGTCCCATGCGGCCCCCGGTTCGCGGTGACCGAGCACGGCGGCAGTGTGGGCGGTGACCAGGTCGAGTGCGGCTCGCAGCCGTTCGGCCTCCGGCAGTGACCGCAGGCGGTCGGCCATCGCGCCGTGCCGCGCCGGGCGCCGGGCCGCCTTGCGGGAGACGAGGCCCTTGAGGGCTGCCGGGGCCGCCGGGGCGCCCGCCATCACGGACAGGTCGAGGCGTACCGGCACCAGCGCGGCCCGGTCCGTGGCCAGGGCCGCGTCGAACAGCGACAGGGCGTGGTCGGTGGCCAGCGGCACGACCCCGGCTCGCATCAGCCGGTCCTGGTCGGCACCGGTCAGGTGCCCGGTCATGCCGCTCGCCTCGGCCCAGTAGCCCCAGGCCAGCGAGGTCGCCGGCAGTCCGAGGGCGCGCCGGTGCACGGCGAGGGCGTCGAGGAAGGTGTTGGCCGCGGCGTAGTTGGCCTGGCCGGGGCTGCCGAGCGTCCCGGCCGCCGAGGAGAAGAGGACGAACGCCGTCAGGTCGCGCCCCCGGGTGAGTTCGTGCAGGTTCCACGCCGCCCGTGCCTTGGGGTCGGCGACCTGCCGGAGGCGTTCGGGGGTCAGGGACTCGACCACGGCGTCGTCGAGCACGCCGGCGGCGTGGATGACCGCGGTCAGCGGGTGCGCGGCCGGGATCGAGTCCAGTACGGCCGCCAGCGCGTCCCGGTCGGCCACGTCACAGGCGGCCACGGTCACCTCCGCGCCCAGCCCGGCCAGCTCCTCGCACAACGCCGCCCCGCCACCACTGCGGCTGACCAGCAACAGGTGCCGCACACCCCGCTCGGCCACCAGATGCCGGGCCACAAGGCCCCCCAGCGTCCCCGTACCACCGGTGATCAGCACCGTACCGGCCGCATCGAAATCCGCGGGAACAGTGAGGACGATCTTCCCGATGTGAGCGGCCCGGCTCATGAACCGGAACACGTCGACCGCGTCCCGGACCTCGCGTACCTCCAACGGCAGCGGTGCGAACTCGCCGTCCGTGAAGGCCCGTACGACGGCGTCCAGGATCTCGCCGAGCCGTTCCGGCCCCGCGTCGGCGATGTCGAACGCCCGGTAGACGATGTCGGGATGGTCGGCCGCGTCGCGGATGTCGGTCTTGCCCATCTCCACGAACCGGCCGCCGGGCCCGAGCAGCCGCAGGGAGGCATCGACGAACTCGCCGGACAGCGAGTCCAGAACCACGTCCATGGGCGGGAACTTCTGCTCGAACTCCAGGGTGCGCGACGAGGCGGTGTGGTCCTCGTCCAGTCCCAGGGCGCGCAGGGTGTGCCACTTGGCCGGGCCGGCAGTGGCGAACACCTCCGCCCCGAGCCGCCGGGCCAGTTGGATCGCCGCCATGCCGACGCCGCCGGTGCCGGCGTGGATCAGGACCCGGTCACCGGCCTTCAGCCCGCCCAGGTCGCGCAGGCCGTACCACGCGGTCAGGAACGCCACGGGCACGGACGCGGCCCTGGCGAACGACCAGTCGTCGGGCATCCGGACCAGCAGCCGCTGGTCGGCGACGGTGACCGGGCCGAAGGCTCCGGGGACCAGGCCCATGACGCGGTCGCCGGGCCGGAACCGGCTGTCCGGACCGGTTTCGAGGACGACGCCCGCGCCTTCGCCACCCATCAGGGCCTCGCCGGGGTAGACCCCGAGGGCGATCAGCACGTCCCGGAAGTTGAGTCCGGCCGCCCGCATGGCGATCCGGACCTGCCCGGGCCCCAGCGGATCCATGAGCTCCGGGCGGGGCACCAGCGCCAGGTCGTCGATGCTGCCGGTGCCCGTGTCCTCCAGCCGCCAGGCCCCGTCCGGCGGGGTGAGGCTCGCGCCGACGCGGACGAGGCGGGGGACGCGCAACGCCCCTTGGCGTACCGCCAGTTCCGGCTCGTCCGTGCCGGCGATCAGCGCGGGGTCCCAGGTCGGGTCGGCGTCGACCAGGACGAACCGGTCGGGGTGCTCGGCCCGCGCGCCGCGGACCAGGCCCCAGACCATCGAGTGGTGGAGGCCGACCACGTCACCGGGTGCGGCGGCGACGGCGTTGCGGGTGACGACCGCCAGCCGCGTCCGCTCGCCCGCCAAGTGGTCCCGGATCACGGCGAGTACGCTCTGCGCGCTCTCGTACGCCGCCTCGACGGGGTCCGCCTCGACGGTGTCCGCTCCGGGCGGCCCGGGCACCTCGTAGACGACCAGGTCCGCGAGGTCGCCGCCCGTCGATGCCGGTTCGAGGGCCGGCCGTTCGAAGGGCAGCCAGTCGAGTGCGTACAGGCTGTCCGGGACGGCGGTGGCGTCCCGGACGGTCAGCGACGTGATGACCGCGACCGGGGTGCCCTCCGGATCGGCCACGGCCACGGTGTACGTGTCCGGCCCGGTGGCGGACAGGCGCACCCGCAGCGTCCGGCTGCCCGCGGGCCGGATCGCCACTCCGGTGAACGCGAACGGCAGGCCGGTGCGGTCGGTGAGGAACGCCATGGGGTGCAGTGCGGCGTCGAGCAGCGCGGGGTGCAGGGCAAACGGTTCCTCGGCGGGAAGCTCCACCTCGGCGTAGACGGTCTCGCCGACCCGCCAGGCCGCCGTGACGCCCTGGAACGCCGGCCCGTACTCGTAGCCGAGCACGGACAGCGAGTCGTAGAGCCCGTCGACGTCGAGGGGCTCACCGGCCGACGGCCAGTCCCAGGCGCTCAGCACCGGCTCCTCGCCCAGGGTCCCGGTGGCGTGCCGCACCCACTCGTCGCCGTCACGCGAGTACACCGTGAGCGGGGTGCGGCCGTCGTCCTCGGGGCCCACGACGACCTGGAGGTGCACCGGGGCGTCGTCGAGGACGAGCGGCGTTTCGAGCACCAGCTCCTCGACCGCGTGGCCGAGCCGGCCGGCCGTGTAGGCCGCCATTTCCGCGAACGCGGTGCCGGGCAGGAGGACGGAGCCCCGCACGGCGTGGTCGGCCAGCCACGGGTGGGTGGCGAGCGAGATCCGTCCGCTGAGCACCGCGCCGTCGGGCAGTTCCACGAACGTGCTGAGCAGGGGGTGGTCGCCCGACGCCGTCGGGACGGGCCGCAGCCAGTACGGCTGGCGCTGGAAGGCGTACGTCGGCAGGCTGACGGGCTCGGTGTCGTCCGGGAACCTCCAGTCGACCGGGACACCATGGACGTGCACGCGGCCGAGCGAGGTGAGGAAGTCGTCCTGGTCGCGCCGGAGCGTGCCGGTGACGAGAAGGTCGGAGCCGTGGTGGTGACCGGTCTCCTCGACGGCGGAGACCAGGACCGGGTGCGGGCTGACCTCGACGAAGACGGTGTGGCCGTGGTCGAGCAGCGCACGGGTGGTGTGGTCGAACAGCACGGGTTCGCGGAGGTTGCGGTACCAGTAGCCGACGTCGAGGGCGGAGGTGTCGAGCGGCTCGCCGGTGACCGTGGAGTAGAAGGGAATCGCCGCCGAGCGGGGTGTGATGTCGGCCAGGTCGGCGAGCAGGTGCTCGCGGATCGCCTCGACCTGCACGGAGTGGGCGGCGTAGTCCACCGGCAGACGGCGGGCGCGGATGCCGTCGGCCTCACTGGCCGCCAGCAGTTCGTCCAACGCGTCCAGATCACCCGATACCACCACGCTGTCCGCCGAGTTGACCACCGCCACCGTCAGCCGGCCGTCCCAGCGGGCCACGAACTCGTCGGCCCGCTCATGCCCGAGGCCGACCGACACCATCCCGCCCTGCCCCGCCAGGGCGACCAGGGCCTTGCTACGCAGGGCGACCACCTTGGCGGCGTCCTCCAACGACAACGCCCCCGCCACATACGCCGCCGCGATCTCCCCCTGCGAATGCCCGACCACCGCATCAGGCTCCACACCATGCGCACGCCACAACTCCGCCAGCGCCACCATCACCGCGAACAGAGCGGGCTGCACCACATCCACCCGCTCCAGCGCACCACCACCGACCAGCACCTCCACCAACGACCAATCCGTGTACGGCGCCAACGCCGCATCACACGCATCGATCACCCCCCGGAACACCGGCTCCGACCCGTACAACTCCCCACCCATCCCCACCCACTGCGCACCCTGCCCCGGAAACACGAACACCGACCGACCCACCGGACGGACCGTCCCCGTGACCAGACCCGGCACCGACCGACCCTCCGCCAGTGCCTCCAGAGCCTCCACACCGCTCAGCACCGCACGGTGATCGAAACGCGACCGCCCCGCCAACGCCCGACCCACCGCAACCGCGCCGACTCCCGGATGCCCGGCCAGGAACGCCCCCAGCCGACGTGCCTGCTCCCGCAACGCCACATCCGACTTCCCCGACAACACCCACGGCACCACCCCGCCCGCGGACCCCGTCGAAACCCCGACCGACTCTTCAGCAGCCGCCTCGATCACCACATGCGCGTTGGTGCCGCTGATGCCGAACGCCGACACGCCGGCGCGGCGGGGACGCCCCGTCTCCGGCCACGGCCGGGCCTCGGTGAGTAGCGAGACATGGCCCGCCGACCAGTCGACGTGCGAGGTCGGCGCGTCGACGTGCAGGGTCGGCGGCAACTGCCCGTGCCGCATCGCCATCACCATCTTGATCACACCCGCCACACCCGCCGCCGCCTGGGTGTGCCCGATGTTCGACTTCACCGACCCCAGCCACAACGGCTCCACCCGGTCCTGACCGTAGGTCGCCAGGAGTGCCTGCGCCTCGATGGGATCGCCGAGGGTGGTCCCGGTGCCGTGGGCCTCCATCGCGTCCACGTCCGCCGTCGACAGTCCGGCATTCGCCAACGCCTGCCGGATGACGCGTTCCTGGGACGGACCATTCGGCGCAGCAAGCCCGTTCGACGCGCCGTCCTGGTTCACCGCCGAGCCCCGGACGACCGCCAGCACCCGGTGGCCGTTACGGCGGGCGTCGGACAGGCGTTCCAGCAGCACCAAGCCGGCGCCCTCACCCCAGGCCGTACCGTCGGCCGCCTCGGCGAACGCCTTCACCCGCCCATCGGCCGCAAGCCCCCGCTGCCGCGAGAACTCGACGAACCCCGCCGGCGTCGCCATCACCGTCACACCACCGGCCAGGGCCAGTGAGCACTCCCCCGCCCGCAATGCCTGCGCCGCCAGATGGATCGCCACCAGCGACGACGAACACGCCGTGTCCACCGACACCGCCGGACCCTCCAGCCCCAGCAGATACGACACCCGCCCGGACGTGGCGCTGGTGGCTGTTCCGGTGGCGAGGAAACCTTCGAGGTCCGGCGGCGGCTGGTTGCCGTAGCCGGAAGACCACAGGCCGGTGAACACGGCTGTGCGGCTGCCGCCGAGTGTGGTCGGGTCGATGCCGGCGTACTCGAAGGTCTCCCAGGCGGTTTCCAGCAGCACCCGCTGCTGCGGGTCCATCGCCAGTGCCTCGCGCGGCGAGATACCGAAGAACCCGGCGTCGAAGCCGGCGCCGTCGGCGAGGAAGCCGCCCGATCTGCTGTAGGTCGTGCCCGGCCGGTCCGGGTCAGGGTCGTAGACGACGTCCCATCCACGGTCCGGCGGGAATTCGGTGATCGCGTCGGCACCGTCCGAGACGAGCCGCCACAGGCCGTCCGGGGACTCCACTCCGCCCGGGTAGCGGCAGCCCATGCCGATGATCGCGATCGGCTCGCGCGCGGCCTCCTCCATGTCGGCGAGGCGCCTACTGAGCACTCCCAGGTCGGCCGTGGCGCGCTTGAGGTAAGTGCGGAGCTTCTCTTCGTCAGACATCGCTACTGCTCCTCAGCGTTTCGGGACTCGCCCGATCGGATGACCTCGGTCCTGCGGTGCGCATCGTCCAGAAGGCTGAACAGTTCGTCGTCGCTGGCCTCGTCGACACCGGCCGCGGAGCCGGTGCGTTTGGCGGTCCAGGCCGCGAGAAGTGCTTCGAGGCGGGCCGCGACGGTCTCGTAGTCGGCGTCGGCGGCTGCCGCGTCCAGGGTGGACTTGAGCTGGTCGAGTTCGGCGAGCAGAGGGTCGGGTTCGGTGCCGTGCAGCCGTGTGTGCAGGAAGGCGGCGAGGCGGGCTGGTGTCGGGTGGTCGAAGACGAGCGTGGCGGGCAGGCGCAGGCCGGTGTCCGCGTCGAGCTGGTTGCGCAGTTCCACGGCGGTGAGCGAGTCGAACCCGATGTCGGTGAACGCCTGGTCGGGGTTGACCGCCTCCGGTGACGAGTGCCCCAGAACGAGGGCGACCTGGCCCACGACGAGTTGCAGCACGTCGGCCGGCGTCCGCACGCGGTCGGCGGCCTGCCTGCGCCGGGGCCGTACCAGCTCCCGCAGCAGGGCGGGCGGGTCGCCGGCGCGGCGCAGCGCCGGCAGGTCGAACCTGACGGGGGCGAGGGTGGGGGTGCCCGCGGTCAGCGCGGCATCGAACAGGGCCAGCGCGTCCGTCGTCGGCAGCGGCCGTACGCCGGCCCTGGCCAGGCGGTGCCGGTCGGTGGCGGTCAGACCTCCGGTCATGCCGCTGGCCTCCGCCCAGTAGCCCCAGGCGAGCGACACGGCCGGCTGTCCCTGGGCGTGCCGGTGTGCGGCGAGGCCGTCGAGGTACGCGTTCGCCGCCGCGTAGTTCGCCTGGCCCGCGCCGCCCAGCACACCGGCCGCCGACGAGAACAGCACGAACGCCTCCAGGTCCGAGGTCAGTTCGTGGAGGTGCCGCGCCGCGAGGGCCTTCGGCTCCCACACGCGCGCGAACTGCTGCGGGGTGAGGGATTCCACGACGGTGTCGGCCAGCGTGCCCGCGGCGTGGATCACCGAGGTGACCGGGTGTTCGGCGAGCAGCCGCGCCACCGCCTCGCGGTCGGACACGTCGCACGCCACGATGTCGGCGGTAGCGCCCAGCGCGGCCAGGTCGGCGGTCAGCGCGGCCGCGCGCGGGGCGTCCGGGCCGCTCCGGCTGACCAGCAGCAGGTGCCGCACGCCGTGCCGTACGGCGAGGTGGCGGGCGATCGTGCCGCCCAGGGTGCCGGTGCCGCCGGTGACGAGCACCATGCCCTGGGGGCTGAGCAGCGAGGGCAGCGGCTCGGTCCGCACCCGTTCGAGGCGGGGGATGTGAACGGCGCCGGCGCGGATCGCGAGCTGGGGTTCGTCGCCGGCCAGCCGGACCTTGTCGCCGTCGGCACCGTCGACCAGCACGAACCGGCCGGGGTGCTCGGTGGCGGCCGACCGTACCAGGCCCCAGACGGCGGTGGCCTGCGGGTCGACGTCCTCGCCCGGCCGAACCGGCACGGCGTTGCGCGTGGCGACCACCATGCGCGGGGTGTCCGTGGTGAGGAAGTCCTGGATCACCCGCAGGGTCTCGACGGGCGATGTGGCGTGGTGGACCGGGATGTCCGGTTCGGCGGTCGCCGCTTCCAGGACCGGCCACGCCACCTGGTACGGCACGTCCTGGGTGGTGGCCCCGGCCGGCCGACGCAGGGTCAACGAGGCGATCTCGGCGACCGGCGCGCCCGACTGGTCGGCGAGGCCGATCGCGCAGGTGTCCCGGCCGGTCACGGTCAGCCGGACCCTGGCGTGCTCGGCGCCGCGCCACCAGGAGATCCCCGCGAAGGCGAACGGCATCTTCGCCCGGTCGTCGGCGACGGTCACGATCTGGATCGCGGCGTCGAGCAGGGCGGGGTGCAGGGCGAACCGGGTGTCGCCGGGGGGTGCGGCCACCTCCGCATAGAGGGTGTCACCGTCGCGCCAGGCCGCTCGCAGACCTTGGAAGGCCGTGCCGTAGGCAAATCCGGCGTCGGCCAGGTCGTCGTAGAAGGCGTCGAGGTCGACGGCTTCGGCGTGCGGCGGCCACTGCCGTGCCCAGGGCTCCCGCGGTGCGACGGGTACGGCGCCCAGAGTCCCGGTGGCGTGCCGTACCCACTCGCCGTCCGCGCGCGAGTGGATCGAGACGCTGCGCCGGCCCGCCCGGTCGGGGCCGACGGTCACGGACACCTGCACGCCGTCCGCGACCACCAGCGGTGTCTCCAACGTCAGGTCCTCGACCCCCGGGCAGCCGACGTGTTCGCCGGCCCGGAGCGCCAGGTCCACGAACGCCGCGGCGGGCAGCAGGGGCGAGCCCGAGATGACGTGTTCGGTGAGCCACGGCTGCGCGGCGGTGGCGAGTTGTCCCGTCAGCACCACGCCGTTGTCGTCGGGGAGTTCCATGACGTCCCGCAGCAGCGGGTGGTCGATCCGGCCGTCACCGGTCGGTGCCGGGGTGGTGGGTTGGAGCCAGTAGTGCTGGTGCTGGAACGCATACGAAGGCACCCGTCCACCCGACGCCCTCGCCGCCGCGGCCACGGGGGGCGTCCAGTCCACGGCACCATCCGCCCACAACCGCCCCAACCCCGCGAACAACCGCTCCACAGAATCACCACCACGCCGCATCAACCCGTTCCCCACCAGCAACGGATGCGGCCCCACCTCCACGAACCCCGTCACACCCCGGCCCGCCAGCCACTCCAGGGCATCAGCGAACCGCACCGGCTCCCGCACCTGCCGCACCCAGTACTCGGGCTCCCCCATATCCACCGGACGCCCCGCCACCGTGGACACCACCGGAATCACCGGCTCACCGAACGACAGACCCGCCGCCACCCGGCCCAACTCCCCCAACACCGGATCCATCCGCGCCGAATGAAACGCGTGACTCACCTCCAGCCGCCCCACCCGACGCCCACGGCCACGCCACACCTCACCCACCGCCACCACAGCCGCCTCGTCCCCCGACACCACCACCGCATCCACCCCGTTGACCGCCGCCACCTCAGCACCCGGCACCAGCGACCCCACCACCTCCTCCACCGACGCCCGAACCGACACCATCGCCCCACCACCCGCCAACCCCTGCATCAACCGGCCCCGCGCCCCCACCAACACACACGCGTCCTCCAGACCCAGAACCCCCGCCACATGAGCCGCCGCCACCTCACCCACCGAATGCCCCACCACGAAGTCCGGCCGCACACCCAACGACTCCACCAACCGGAACAACGCCACCTCCAACGCGAACACCCCCCGCTGCGTGAACGACGTCTCCCCCAACACCCCCTCCCCGTCCTCGAACAACACCCCCACCGGCAACCCCAACAACCCACACACCTCGTCCAACACCCGCGCGAACACCGGGAACACCCCGTACAAACCCCGCCCCATCCCCACCCACTGACCACCCTGACCGGAGAACACGAACGCCGACCCGCCCGAGCCCCGGGCCTCGCCGGTCACCAGCCCGGGATGCGCCTCCCCGCGCACCAGGGCCGCCAGTGCCTCCGGTCCGGTCACCATGGCCCGGTGGGCGAACCGGGTCCGCGAGGCGAGCGCGACGCCGATTCCGTCCGCGTCGGAGGCCTTGGCCGCGTACGCCTGCAGCCTGCGGGCCTGGGCCCGGAGCGCCTGCTCGGACTTGGCCGACAGCAGCCAGGGCACCGGGACGACGGCCGCCGGCGTGGGAGTGGCAGGGGACTCGGGCGACCTCTCCTCGGCCGGATCCACGGCCGGTGCCTCCAGAATCACGTGCGCGTTGGTGCCGCTGATGCCGAACGCCGACACGCCGGCGCGGCGGGGACGCCCCGTCTCCGGCCACGGCCGGGCCTCGGTGAGCAGCGAGACATGGCCCGCCGACCAGTCGACGTGCGAGGTCGGCGCGTCGACGTGCAGCGTCGGCGGCAACTGCCCGTGCCGCATCGCCATCACCATCTTGATCACACCCGCGACGCCGGCGGCGGCCTGGGTGTGGCCGATGTTCGACTTCACCGACCCCAGCCACAACGGCTCCACCCGGTCCCGGCCGTACGTCGCCAACAGCGCCTGTGCCTCGATCGGGTCACCGAGAGTAGTGCCGGTGCCATGCGCCTCCACCGCGTCCACCTCGGACGCCTCCAACCCGGCATTCGCCAACGCCTGCCGGATCACCCGCTCCTGCGACGGACCATTCGGCGCGGTCAGACCGTTGGACGCGCCGTCCTGGTTGACCGCACTTCCCGCGACCACCGCCAGCACCCGGTGGCCGTTACGGCGGGCATCCGACAACCGCTCCAGGAGCACGACACCCGCACCCTCACCCCACGCCGTACCATCAGCCGCCTCGGCGAACGCCTTCACCCGCCCATCGGCCGCAAGCCCCCGCTGCCGCGAGAACTCGACGAACCCCGCCGGCGTCGCCATCACCGTCACACCACCGGCCAGGGCGAGTGAGCACTCCCCCGAGCGCAGCGCCTGCGCCGCCAGGTGGATCGCCACCAGCGACGACGAGCACGCCGTGTCCACCGACACCGCCGGACCCTCCAGCCCCAGCAGATACGACACCCGCCCCGAGGTCACACTCGTCGCCGTGCCCGTCGAGAGGTAGCCCTCCAGGTCGGGCGGCTGTGCCCCGGCGCCGTAGCCCGAGGACCAGATGCCGGTGAAGACGCCCGTCTGACTGCCCCGCAACGACGTCGGATCGATCCCCGCGTCCTCGAAGGTCTCCCACACCGTCTCCAGCAACACCCGCTGCTGCGGATCCATCGCCAACGCCTCACGCGGCGAGATCCCGAAGAACGCCGCGTCGAAGCCACCCGCATCCCCCAGAAAACCACCCGACCGCGTATACGACGTCCCCGGACCGCCGGCCGGATCGTAGAGACGACCCACATCCCACCCACGGTCCGACGGGAACTCCCCCACCGCATCCGCCCCAGCCGCCACCAGATCCCACAACTCCTGCGCCGAGCCCACCCCACCCGGATACCGGGCCCCCAACCCCACCACCACCACCGGATCACCCGACACCGGCACCCCGACCGGCACGGGTGAGGCAGGGGCCTGGCGCCGGGCACCGACCAGGAGGCTCCGCAGGTGGCCGGCCAGCGCGTCGGGAGTCGGGTAGTCGAAGACCAGCGTCGCGGGCAGCCGTACCCCGGCGACCGCGGACAGCCGGTTGCGCAGTTCCACCGCGGTGAGCGAATCGAAGCCCAGGTCCTTGAAGGCCCGCTCGGCGCTGACGGCCGCGGTGTCGGTGTGGCCGAGGACCGCGGCCGTCTGGCCGGTGACCAGTTCCAGGACGCGGCTGTGCTGCTCGGTCTCGGGCAGGGCCGCCAGTTCCCTGCCCAGGCCCGGCCGGTCCGTGCGCCGGGCGGGCCTGGAACGGGTGAGGCGGCTGAGCAGGGGGCGGGTGGACGCCGCCGACAGGTCGAGGTGTGCGGGGACCAGCGCGGGATCGGCGGCGCCCAGGGCCAGGTCGAACAGTGCCAGCGCCTGGTCCGTGGGCATCGGCAGCACGCCGGCGCGGGCGAGGCGCGTGCGGTCGGTGTCGGTGAGGTGTCCGGTCAGCCCGCTGGCCTCGGCCCATTGTCCCCAGGCCAGCGACACGCCCGGCAGACCCAGGGCACGCCGGTGCACGGCGAGGGCGTCCAGGAAGGCGTTCGCGGCGGCATAGTTCGCCTGGCCCGGGCCGCCCAGCACACCGGCGGCGGACGAGAAGAGCACGAACGCGCTCAGGCCGAGGTCCTTCGTCAGCTCGTGCAGGTGCCAGGCGGCGTCGGCCTTGGGCCGCAGCACCTGGTCGATCCGGCCGGGCGTGAGGGATTCGACGACGCCGTCGTCGAGCACGCCGGCGGCGTGGACGACCGCGGTCAGCGGGTGCGCGGCCGGGATCGAGTCCAGTACGGCCGCCAGCGCGTCCCGGTCGGCCACGTCACAGGCCACCACCTCGGCGTCGAAGTCCACCTCCGCCGCGGTCCTGCTGAGCAGGAGCAGGTGCCGGATGCCGTGCCGGTCGCGCAGGTGCCGGGCGACGAGGCGGCCCAGTGTTCCGGTGCCTCCGGTGATCAGCACGGTGCCGTTCGGGTCGAGCGGGCCGGGTGCCGGGGCCGCTTCGGCCCGTACCAGGCGAGCGGCGTGGGCGGCGCCGTCGCGGACGACAAGCTGCGGTTCGTCCCCCGCGACGAGGACGCGGTCGTCGGTGTCGACGAGCACGAACCGGTCGGGGTGTTCCGCCTGGGCCGCGCGGACCAGGCCCCAGACGACGCTGGACGGCAGGTCGACGGGGTCCGGCCCGACCGCCCCGCGGGTCACGACGGCCAGCCGGCCGTCCCCGTCGCGCAGGAAGTCCTGGAGCACGCCCAGCGTTTCGGCGGCGACGGTGTGCGCGGCGGCCACGGGGTCTCCCGCCGGGGGCGTCACGTGGTGGACCGCCGGGGGTTCGCCGGTGCTCTCGACGGGCACCCAGTCGAGGCGGAAGAGCTGGTCGGCCCCGGCGCCCGGTATGCCCGGCGGCCGGTGGCGCACGGTCAGCGCGTCGATCACCGCCAGCGGCCCGGATTCGTCGGCGAGCGCGACCCGGAAGGTGTCGGGGCCGGTGGGTGTGAGGCGGACCCGGGCCGTGGAGCCGGCTTTCCGCATCGACACCCCGGCGAAGGAGAACGGCAGGCGGCCGGCCGCCAGCAGGGTCAGCGGCTGGAGTGCGGCGTCGAGCAGCGCAGGGTGGAGACCGAAGCGGTCGCGGGTGTCGGCGGGCAGCGCCACCTCGGCATAGAGCTCGTCGCCCTGCCGCCGGATCTCGCGAACGCCCGCGAACACCGGCCCGTACTCGTAGCCCTGGGCGGCGAGGGTGTCGTAGAAGTCGGTCAGGTCGACCGGCTCACCGGCCGGCTGCCAGGGCTCGCCGGTGTCGTACGGGTGGGGGCGGTCGCCGGTCGCGAGCATGCCGGTGGCGTGCCGCAGCCAGGTGCCGTCCGCCCGGGAGTGCACGGTGACGGGGCGCCGGCCCGTCCCGTCCGGTGCGCCGACGACGACCTGGACCGGCACGGAACCGTCGTCCGGCAGGATCATGGGGGCTTCCAGCACCAGTTCGTCCAGGACGTCGCAGCCGGCCTGCCGTCCGGCGTGCATGGCGAGTTCGACGAACACGGTGCCGGGCAGCAGCACGGAGCCCAGGACGACGTGGTCGGCCAGCCATGGCCGGGTAGCCGTCGAGAGCCGCCCCGTGAGCAGGACGCTCTGGTCCCCGGCCAGTTCGACGACGGCCCCGAGCAGCGGGTGCCCGGCCGATTCCAGTCCCGCCGCGGACACGTCGCCCTTCGCGGCGGCGGGGTTCAACCAGTACGGCCGGTGCTGGAAGGCGTACGTCGGCAGCGGGACATGGCGGGACTCGCCGGGGAAGACCGGCGTCCAGTCGACGGCCACGCCCTGCGTGTGCAGGCGCGCCAGGGCGAGGTGGAATTCCTGCCTGCCGCTGCCGCGGCGCAGCGTGCCGGTCACGACGCCGTCCATCACCGGCACCAGTACGGGGTGCGGGCTGACCTCCACGAACACGCCGTACCGGTCCTGCGTGAGGGCCTCGACGGCGAGGTCGAAGCGTACGGGTTCGCGGAGGTTGCGGTACCAGTAGCCGGCGTCGAGGGCGGAGGTGTCGACCGGCTCGCCGGTCACCGTCGAGTAGAACGGGATCACCGCCGGGTGCGGCGTGATGCCGGCCAGGTCGGTGAGCAGCTGCTCGCGGATCGCCTCGACCTGCACGGAGTGAGCGGCGTAGTCCACCGGCAGACGGCGGGCGCGGATGCCCTCGGCCTCACAGGCCGTCAGCAGTTCGTCCAGTGCGTCCAGATCACCCGACACGACGACCGAACCGGGGGCGTTGACCACCGCCACCGTCAGCCGACCGTCCCAGCGGGCCACGAACTCGTCGGCCCGCTCATGCCCGAGGCCGACCGACACCATCCCACCCTGGTCCGCCAGCGCGACCAGGGCCTTGCTGCGCAGGGCGACCGCCTTGGCGGCGTCCTCCAACGACAACGCCCCCGCCACATACGCCGCCGCGATCTCCCCCTGCGAATGCCCGACCACCGCATCAGGCTCCACACCATGCGCACGCCACAACTCCGCCAGCGCCACCATCACCGCGAACAGAGCGGGCTGCACCACATCCACCCGCTCCAGCGCACCACCACCGACCAGCACCTCCACCAACGACCAATCCGTGTACGGCGCCAACGCCGCATCACACGCATCGATCACCCCCCGGAACACCGGCTCCGACCCGTACAACTCCCCACCCATACCCACCCACTGCGCACCCTGCCCCGGAAACACGAACACCGACCGACCCAGCGAACCGGTCACACCCGTGATGACGCGGGGGTCTCCGTCGGCGAGGGCGGCCAGTTCCGCCATGAGGTCGGTCCGGGTGCTGCCCACCAGGGCCGCCCGGTGGGCGAGCATGGTGCGGGTGGTGGCGAGGGCCCGGCCGATCGCGGCCGGCCGGAGTTCGGGGTGGGCGGTGATGTGGTCCGCGAGCCGTAGGGCCTGGGCGCGGAGGGCGTCGTCCGTCTTGCCGGACAGCAGCCACACGGTGGGCTCCACGGAGTCGTCCGCGGCGGGTTGTTCGGGGGTTTCTTCCGGGAACTGTTCGATGACGACGTGGGCGTTGGTGCCGCTGGCCCCGAAGGCCGAGATGCCCGCGCGGCGGGGACGCCCCGTCTCCGGCCACGGCCGGGCCTCGGTCAGCAGCCGGATGTCACCGGTGTCCCAGTCGACATGCGGCGTGGGCTCCTGGACGTGCAGCGTCGGCGGCAGTTCGGCGTGGCGCATCGCCATCACCATCTTGATCACACCCGCCACACCCGCCGCCGCCTGGGTGTGGCCGATGTTCGACTTCACCGACCCCAGCCACAACGGCTCCACCCGGTCCCGGCCGTACGTCGCCAACAGCGCCTGCGCCTCGATGGGGTCACCGAGCGTGGTGCCGGTGCCGTGCGCCTCCACCGCGTCCACCTCGGACGCCTCCAAGCCGGCATTCGCCAACGCCTGCCGGATCACCCGCTCCTGCGACGGACCATTCGGCGCGGTCAGACCGTTGGACGCCCCGTCCTGGTTCACCGCCGAACCCCGCACTACCGCCAGCACCCGGTGACCGTTACGGCGGGCATCCGACAACCGCTCCAGCAGCACCAACCCCGCACCCTCACCCCACGCCGTACCGTCAGCCGTCGACGAGAAGGGCTTGCACCGGCCGTCAGGGGCCAGCGCACGCTGGCGGGAGAACTCCGTGAACTGCAGGGGGGTCACGCTCACGGTCACCCCGCCGGCCAGGGCGAGTGTGCACTCCCCCGAGCGCAGTGCCTGCGCGGCGAGGTGGATCGCCATCAGTGACGAGGAGCAGGCGGAGTCGACGGACACGGCCTGGCCCTGGAGGCCCAGCAGGTAGGAGACCCGGCCGGAGGTGATGCTCGGCGAGATGCCGGTGGCGAGGTAGCCCTCGGTGTCGGGCGGTGCCTGGTCGGGGCTGCCGACGTAGCCGGAGGACCAGATACCGGTGAAGACGCCCGTCTGGCTGCCCCGCAGCGACGTCGGATCGATCCCCGCGTCCTCGAAGGTCTCCCACGCGGTCTCCAGCAACACCCGCTGCTGCGGATCCATCGCCAACGCCTCACGCGGCGAGATCCCGAAGAAATCCGCATCGAACCCCGCCGCATCCACGAGAAAACCACCCGACCGCGTATACGACGTCCCCGGATGATCCGCATCCGGATGGAACAACCCCTCAACGTCCCACCCCCGATCACCCGGAAACCCCCCGATCGCATCCACCCCACCCGACACCAGACCCCACAACTCCTCCGGAGACCCCACCCCACCCGGCAACCGGCACCCCATGCCCACGATCACCACCGGATCAACCCCCACACCCACCCCGCCCACCGGCACCACCGACACCACACCCCGGCCCGCACCGGAGAGTTCGGCGGTGAGGTGGTCGGCGAGATCGGCGGGGGTGGGGTGGTCGAAGACGAGGGTCGCGGGCAGCCGCAGGCCGGTGGCGCCGGCGAGGCGGTTGCGCAGTTCGACGGAGGTCAGGGAATCGAAGCCGAGGTCGCGGAAGGCGAGTCCGGGGGTGATCGCGGCGGCGTCGGAGTGGCCGAGGACGGTGGCGGTGTGGGCGGCGACCAGGGACAGCAGGTCCGACGCGGGGGCCTTTGGCGTCGGCAGGGTCTGCGGCATCGAGAGGTCGGCCGTGGTCAGCGCGGGACGTCCGGCAGCCAGCGCGGTGTCGAACATGGCCAGGGCGCGTTCGATGCTGATGGGGCGGATGCCGTTGCGGGCGAGGCGTTGGCGGTCGGCCGCGGTGAGGTGGGCGGTCATGCCGCTCTCCTGCTCCCAGTAGCCCCAGGCCATCGACACGGCGGGCAGTCCGAGGGTCTGCCGGTGTGCGGCGAACGCGTCGAGGTAGGAGTTCGCGGCCGCGTAGCCGGCCTGGCCGGCGTTGCCGAGTACACCGGCGGCCGCGGAGAACAGCACGAAGGCGGCGAGGTGGTGCTCGCGGATCAGCTCGTGCAGGTGCCAGGCGCCGTCGACCTTGGGACGCAGCACCCGGTCGAGCTGCTCCGCGGTCAGCCGTTCCACAACGGTGTCGTCGAGCACGCCGGCCGCGTGGACGACGGCGGTGAGCGGGTGCGCGGCCGGGATCGAGTCCAGTACGGCCGCCAGCGCGTCCCGGTCCGCGACGTCACAGGCCACGACCCGCACGTCGACGTCCCCTTGCGGCTCCAGGTGCGGCACCGCACCGCCGCCGCGGCTGACGAGCAGCAGGTGCCGTACCCCGTAGCGGGACACCAGGTGCCGGGCGACGGCCTGGCCGAGGGTGCCGGTGCCGCCGGTGATCAGTACGGTGCCGTCGGGGTCGATCGGCTGCGGGACGGTGAGGACGATCTTGCCGGTGTGGCGGGCCTGGCTCATCAGCCGGAAGGAGGCGACGGCCTGGCGGAGGTCCGCGGCGGTGACCGGCAGCGGCTCCAGCGTCCCGTCGGCGACCAGCGCCACGACCCTGGAGAGGATGGCGCCCTGCCGCGCGGGGTCGACGTCGTTGAGGTCGAAGGCCCGGTAGATCAGGCCCTCGGGTGAGCGGACGTCCGTCTTGCCCAGCTCGACGAACCGTCCGCCGTCGGCGAGCAGCCGCAGGGAGGCGTCGGTGAGTTCTCCCGCGAGCGAGTTGAGGACGACGTCCATGGCCGGGAACCGGTCGGCGAACCGAGTGTCGCGGGACGAACCGATGTGGTCGTCCGCCAGTCCGAGGCGCCGCAGGGTGTCCCACTTGGCGGGGCTCGCGGTGGCGAAGACCTCCGCGCCGCTGTTCAGGGCCAACTGGACGGCGGCCATGCCCACACCGCCCGCGCCGGAGTGGACCAGGACCCGGTCGCCGGGGCGCAGTTCGCCGAGGTCGAACAGCCCGTACCAGGCGGTGGTGAACGCGATGGGCACCGACGCCGCCTCGGTGAAGCTCCAGCCGTCGGGGATCGCCGTCAGGAGCCGGTGGTCGGCGACCGCGCGCGGCCCGAAGGCGCCGGGCATCATTCCCAGGACGCGGTCGCCGGGCCGCCAGGCCGTGACGCCGGGGCCGACCTCGAGGACGGTGCCGGCCCCTTCGCCGCCCAGCGGGGGCCGGTCCGGGTACATGCCGAGGGTGATGAGCACGTCGCGGAAGTTCAGGCCGGCCGCGCGTACGGCGACCCGTACCTGTCCGGGTTCCAGCGCGGCCTCCTGCCAGGGCAGCAGGGCCAGGTCGTCCAGTTGCCCGGTGCCGGACTCGCTCAGCCGGTACGCACCGTCGGGGGCGGTCAGTTCCGGCGCGTACCTGGCCTGCCGCGGTACGAGGACGCCCTCCCGGCGCAGGGCCAGTTCGGGTTCGTCGCCGGCTGTCATGGCGGCCCGGACCGCGTCCTCCTCGGACGCGTCGCCCATGTCGACCAGGACGAACCGGCCGGGGTGCTCGGCGGCGGCGCTGCGGACCAGGCCGCGTACGGCCGCGCCGGCCACGCCGCGGGTCAGGACGGCCAGGCGTGCGGCCGCCCGCTCCGGCTGCTCGGCCAGGAAGTCCTGGACGAGCGCGCGGGCCCGCTGGACGAGGGCGTGCACGGAGTCCGCGTCGGCTTCCGCAGTGAGTACCGGGCTCGGCACCACCTCGGTCCGTGTGCTCGCGGTGAGGGGCACCCACTGGGTGTGCAGCACCGCGGCCCGCGCCTCGGCGGCCGGACGGACGGTCACCGCGGTGATGTCCGCGACCGGGTTACCGGACAGGTCGGTCAGTGTCGCGCGGTAGGTGCCGGTGCCCGTCCGGGCCAGGTGGACCCGGGCGGACGACACACCGGTGGTGTGCACGGCGACGCCGGAGAACGAGAACGGCAGCCGGACCCGGGTGTCGGGGCTGAGCAGGATCAGCGGCTGGAGTGCGGCGTCCAGGAGCGCGGGGTGGATGCCGAAGCGGGCGCCGTCGGGGACGGACACCTCGGCGTACAGTTCGTCCTCGCCCTGCCACAGCTCCCGCACGCCGCGGAACGCGGGTCCGTACTGGTATCCGAGTCCGGCGAGGAAGCCGTAGAACCCTTCGGGGTCCACGGGTTCGGCGTTCCTCGCGGGCCAGTCGAGGCGTCCGGCCGTCACCCGGCCGCCGAGAGTTCCGGACGCGTGGCGGACCCAGCCGTCGCCGCCCTTGGAGTGCACGGTGACCGGGCTGCGGCCGGCGTCGTCCGGGGCGCCGACCGAGACCTGGATCTCCGTCGGTGTGTCCGAGAGCGCGAGGGGCAGGTGCAGGACGAGGTCGTCAAGGGTCCCGCCGCCCAGGGTGGCGAGTTCGAGGAAGGCGGTGCCCGGCAGCAGGACCGTTCCGTCGACGGCGTGGTCGGCCAGCCAGGGGTGGGTGCGGGTGGAGACGCGGCCGCTGTGCACGGTGCTCCCGTCGGGCAGTTCGACCGTGGTGCCCGCCAGCGGGTGCCCGGTGCCGTGGTCGCCGGCCGCGGGGGTGAGCCAGTAGGTGCTGCGCTGGAAGGCGTAGCGCGGCAGCCTGACGCCGTGCGGGCGGTCGTGCGGCCAGGTCACGGCGACGCCCTGGACGTGGAGGCGGGCCAGGGCGGTGTGGAATTCCCCGATGGCGCCGTGGTCGCGGCGCAGGGTGCCGGTCGCCACGCCGTCCAGGTCCTGCACCAGCACCGGGTGCGGGCTGACTTCCACGAACACCTCGTGGCCGTCGGCGGTGAGCCGGACGGTGGCCAGGTCGAACCGTACGGGTTCGCGGAGGTTGCGGTACCAGTAGCCGGCGTCGAGGACGGAGGTGTCGACCGGTTCCGCGGTGACCGTGGAGTAGAAGGGGATCGCCGCGGACCGGGGCCGGATGTCCGCGAGGTCGGTCAGAAGCTGCTCGCGGATCGCCTCGACCTGCGCCGAGTGCGCCGCGTAGTCGACGGGGATGGCGCGGGCGCGGATGCCGTCCCTGGCGCAGGCTGCCAGCAGTTCGTCCAGGGCCCCGGGTTCGCCGGACACGACGACGGTCGAGGCGGAGTTGACCACCGCGACGGTGATCCGGTCGCCCCAGGGGCTCAGGTAGCCGGCGGCATCGTCCGCGGACAGCGCGACCGAGACCATGCCGCCGTGTCCGGCCAGGGCGACCAGGGCCTTGCTGCGCAGGGCGACCGCCTTGGCGGCGTCCTCCAACGACAACGCCCCCGCCACATACGCCGCCGCGATCTCCCCCTGCGAATGCCCGACCACCGCATCAGGCTCCACACCATGCGCACGCCACAACTCCGCCAGCGCCACCATCACCGCGAACAGAGCGGGCTGCACCACATCCACCCGCTCCAGCGCACCACCACCGACCAGCACCTCCACCAACGACCAATCCGTGTACGGCGCCAACGCCGCATCACACGCATCGATCACCCCCCGGAACACCGGCTCCGACCCGTACAACTCCCCACCCATCCCCACCCACTGCGCACCCTGCCCCGGAAACACGAACACCGACCGACCCAGCGAGCGGGCGTTCCCGGTGACCAGACCAGGCGCCGTGCCGCCCTCGGCCAGTGCCTCCAGGGCGGCGGCGGAGCCCACCACCACGGCCCGGTGCTCGAACACGGTGCGGGCAGCCAGAGCACCCCCGACCGCCGCCGGACTCACCTCGGGATGTACGGCGGTGAAGGCGACCAGCCGGCGCGCCTGCTCCCGCAACGCCGCCTCGGACCTGGCCGACAGCGGCCAGAGGACCTGGTCGTCCGCGCGGCCCCGGGGAGAGGGCGCGGCGGAGTCGGCCTGGGCGGGCTGTTCGAGGATGCTCTGCTCGATGATGACGTGGGCGTTGGTGCCGCTGATGCCGAACGCGGAGACGGCGGCACGGCGGGGGCGCCCGGTCCCGGGCCAGGCGACCGGTTCGGTGAGCAGGCGGACCGCGCCGGAGGCCCAGTCGACGTGCGGGGTGGGCGCGTCGACGTGCAGGGTCGGCGGCAACTGCCCGTGCCGCATCGCCATCACCATCTTGATCACACCCGCGACGCCGGCCGCCGCCTGGGTGTGGCCGATGTTCGACTTCACCGACCCCAGCCACAACGGCTCCACCCGGTCCTGACCGTAGGTCGCCAGGAGTGCCTGAGCCTCGATGGGGTCACCGAGCGTGGTCCCGGTGCCGTGCGCCTCCACCGCGTCCACCTCGGACGCCTCCAACCCGGCATTCGCCAACGCCTGCCGGATCACCCGCTCCTGCGACGGACCGTTCGGCGCGGTCAGGCCGTTGGACGCCCCGTCCTGGTTGGTGGCAGTGCCTCGGACGACCGCCAGCACCTCGTGGCCGTTGCGGCGGGCGTCGGACAGGCGTTCCAGCAGCAGCAGACCGGCGCCCTCGGCCCAGCCCGCCCCGTCGGCCGCGGCGGCGAAGGACTTGCTGCGGCCGTCGGGCGCGCTCGCCCCCTGCCGGGACATCTCGGTGAACAGCATGGGTGCCGCGTTGACGGTGACGCCGCCGACCAGGGCGAAGGAGCACTCTCCCGAGCGCAGCGCCTGAGCGGCCAGGTGCAGGGCCACCAGGGACGACGAGCAGCCGGTGTCCAGGGACAGTGCCGGGCCGAGCAGCCCCAGCTGGTACGCCAGCCGGCCGGACCCCACGCTCGACGCGGTACCGGTGACCTGGTAGCCCTCCAGGTCGTCGGGGACCGGCCCGGCGGCGTAGCCGGTGGACCAGATGCCGGTGAACACGCCGGTGGGTGTGCCCGCCAGCGTGGTCGGGTCGATACCGGCGTACTCGATGGTCTCCCACGCGGTCTCCAGCAGGATGCGCTGCTGCGGGTCCATGGCGAGCGCCTCGCGGGGCGATATCCCGAAGAACGCCGCGTCGAAGTCGCCGGCGGCGTCGAGGAAGCCGCCCTGGGACGTGCTCGACGTGCCGGGGCGGCTTCCCGTCGGGTCGTACAGGCGGTCGGTGTCCCATCCCCGGTCGGCCGGGAAGTCGCCGACCGCGTCCACGCCGTCCGCGACCAGCCGCCACAGGTCCTCGGGGGTACCGACACCTCCGGGGTAGCGGCAGCCCATGCCGATGATCGCGATCGGCTCGTCCGTCGCGGCCGGGGCCGGGGCCTGCGGCGCGTCCTGTTCGCCGGACTCGCCGGACAGGTGGGCGGCCAGCCGTGCCGGGGTGGGGTGGTCGAAGACGAGGGTGGCGGGCAGTCTCACCCCGAGCGCGGCGGCCAGGCGGTTGCGCAGTTCCACCGCGGTCAGTGAGTCGAAGCCCAGGTCCTTGAACGCGTGCCGGGGGTCGAGCCGCTCGGGGGTGGCGTGTCCCAGCACCCCGGCGACGTGGGTGGTGATCAGCTCCAGCAGGTCGGTGCCCTCGGCGGGGAGCACGGGTCGGAGGGCCTGCGGCCGGCTGTGGGCCTCGGGCAGGTCCCGGAGCAGCCGGCTCGGCCGCGCGTGGGTGTAGGCGCGGGCGAACTGTGCCCAGTCGGCCTCGGTGACGACCGCGAGGGCCTCGTCGTGGTCGAGGACGTCCTGGAGCGCGTCGAGTGCCCGGCCCGGGTCCAGTTCGCCGAGGCCGAGCAGGGTGCGCTGGCGCTGCACGGGCTCCAGGGCCGCCATGCCGCCTTCGGCCCAGATGCCCCACGCGACGGAGGTCGTGGCGCGGCCCTGGGCGCGGTGCTGTGCGGCCAGGGCGTCGAGGTAGGCGTTGCCGGCGGCGTAGGCCGCGCCGTGGCCGTCGCCCCACACGCCCGCGGTGGAGGAGAACAGGACGAAGGCGTCGAGGTCCGGCAGGAGTTCCGCCAGGTTCGCCGCCCCGGCGACCTTGGCCATGATGACCTCGGCGAACTCCGCCGGTGTCGTGTCGGCCAGCCTGGTCGCCCTGATCACGCCGGCGGTGTGGAAGACCGCGCGGATGTCGCGGACGCGCTCGACGAGGTCCCGCAGGGCGTCCCGGTCGGCCACGTCGCACGCCGCCACAGTCACCCGCGCCCCGGCTGCCTCCAGTTCGTCGCGCAGGCCGGCCGCGCCGGGTGCGTCGGGGCCGCGGCGGGCGGCCAGCACGATGTGCTCCGCGCCCTGCCGCGC